>NZ_JAVAJF010000001.1:1644777-1973733 GCF_030718085.1 Marinobacter sp. MDS2 | reverse complement strand
TTACATCGATGTCTGTGCTACTAATAAACAAAGTACGGTGATCGGGAGGTTCTATGCTACTGACGTGGTTAACGCGGCGCCTGGCAGCGTATTTATCCAAAGCGGTTTCTCAGCACTCGGTGCGGACCTCAACCTGGGAAGCCCTGAAAAGCACTTTGCAGCCCGGTGACGTGTTGTTGGTGGAAGGCAACACCCGGATCAGTGTCGCCATCAAGTACCTGACACAATCCACTTGGTCCCACGCGGCGCTGTATCTCGGGCCCCATGCCGGGCTCGGCACTTCTGAGGACGGGCAGGCCAACACGCTGATCGAGGCCGATCTGGAACAAGGCATCCGACCGTTGCCACTGTCGTTCTACCGTCACGCTCACACCCGCATTTGCCGCCCGGTGGGGCTCTCTGACAGCGACATTCACACTCTGACAGACTACGCCCGAAGCCGCATAGGCCATCAGTACGACATGAGAAACGTGTTCGATCTGGCCCGTTACCTGCTTCCTACGCCTCCGGTACCCAGCCGCCACCGGCACAAACTACTGGCGTTTGGCAGCGGCGACCCGACACGGGCGATCTGCTCGACATTTCTGGCGGAAGCGTTCCAACGCCTGAAATACCCGATCCTGCCCATCGTGGAATTACTGCCCGCCGATGACCCCGATTGCATCACCTGCATCCGGGAACGCTATCGGATCAAGCATCACTCACTGTTCACACCGAGAGACTTTGATGCCTCGCCGTACTTTCGCATCGTCAAACCCTCGATCGAGATGGCCGACTTTGATTACCGGACTCTGGACTGGGACGAAGACGAATCAGAGCCGGGTTTATTGTAGTTCGGGAAAATTTTTCGGCCGGTTGAGTAGCCATTCATAGTCGCTGAACCTGAGGCCGCGAGCGTCTCTGATTGTTTGCGCTCGCGCAGGTGCTGCCCATTTGAGAATAAAAGCTCGAATAGAGCCCTCCGCTTCCACAAAATCGTCTTCGTACCAGTTGAACAACTCGGTTACGAACAGCTCACCGGAGTTCACCGTCAGATGGCGCGGGGTATTCAACGCTCTGCGGGTATTGTCGGCCAACAGAGAGTCCAGGTTGGGCGCCGTGTAAACCTGTTTGCGCAGCGGCGGGCAACCGGTGGATGCGCAATTCACCGCGAAGTGAACCCGGGCGTCCTTCCAGCCTTTGGCTTTGTAATCATCACTGAGCAAAATCCCTTTCTCGATACCATCCAGACTCAAGCTTCGGCCACCCACGTTAAACATTTCGCGCTCGAACACCGAATCGACAAAAGGATTAATTCGCCCTCCGTAATCCCACACCGACGACACCAATTGACCAGCAGGCCGGTCAGACAAGAGTTTATCGATCATGAAAAAGTTATAGGCGTTGATCCAAAAGGCAACGGACTCCTCTCGGTCTTTGAGCTGGGCCGGATCAAAGCCGGCCAACGCCTGCCGCTGTTTGCGCAGCAAATCATCAGTGCGAGCATCCCCCGCCGCACTGGAATAATCGAAAGCCGACACCAGGCCGTTGCCGGGCAACGTTTGTTCGATAAGGTATTGGTTGAGCAAGGCCTGGAAGG
This sequence comes from Marinobacter sp. MDS2, assembly GCF_030718085.1. Taxonomy (NCBI): domain Bacteria; kingdom Pseudomonadati; phylum Pseudomonadota; class Gammaproteobacteria; order Pseudomonadales; family Marinobacteraceae; genus Marinobacter; species Marinobacter sp. MDS2. Next base: position 1,972,154 of record NZ_JAVAJF010000001.1, on the reverse strand, counting down.
GGGCATACACGGTTTCAGACACAGCGGCCTGCACCGGCATCACCGCGAACAGCAGCAATGCGACAAACCACGATGAACACGGACTCTTTGCGGGCATAAAGCATCTCCGGATAGTAGCCACAGATATCAGACGCGCACCCGGCCAGATTGTTACACCCTCTGCCGACATTCCGCCCGACAGAGGGTGCGGCGGAGCTTAACGCAGCTCGGGGTTGAGGGTGTAGGTGCCGGTTACCCGGGCGCTGGCCAAAACATGACCGGCCATGGCTTCACGCACCGCGGTGCCGTCAAATTCGCCGGACAGATTCAGGCTTTCAACATCGAGCGCATGCACTTCAAAGTGGTAATGGTGGAGGATTTCATCGTTCCAGGGCGGGCAGGGGCCATCGTATCCGGCGTAGGTGCCAGCCATGTCAGGGTTGCCTGCCAAAAACTGGGTATAGTTGTTGATACCCCGCACGCCGACCGGGCCGGGACCAAACGGCTTACCTTTCGGACTGACGCCGTCGCTGTCTTCTCCTTCCGGAATCCGACGAGTCGTCGCCGGTACATCCACCAGCAACCAATGAAAGAAATCCACGCGAGGCAGATCTGCGGGTATGGTCTTGCCTTCCTGATTCACGTCATCGGCAACGCTGGGCACGTCGGGATCAAACATCATCACCACAAAACTTCGGGTACCTTCAGGCACGTCTTCCCAACTCATTTCCGGATTGCGGTTGGGCCCGAAACTCATGTGGTTATCGGGATTGAACACACCAAACGCGAACTTCTCTGGTACCGGGCGCCCTTCTTCAACACCACCAACCTCTAATTTCACGGTCTTATCTCCTGTCAGTCGTTCCTTTCATTGTCTTAGATTAGCTTATACCCAAGCTGGACGGGTTCACAGCTGTTCCCTGTGTACCCAGTGTGCCGTCTCAGGTTAACAAACATCGTCACTAAATCCGGCAAATACAACTCACTGATAAATATATACTTTAGATGTAATGCGAACGGACAGCCAATTGCCTTGGTGTGACTTTGCGGCTACTATTGATGCCCGCACACACGCCCGCCCGGTCGGGACCAGAGGCGATAGCCAAGCGTTTTTGATCTGCCCAAGAGTGTTTGGCTTTCACTTCTCTAAGGTTTCACTGTTATGGAAAGTCTGCACCATATTGTCGTCGTTGGCGGCGGCGCCGGGGGTCTGGAACTTGTCACCAGCCTGGGCAACAAACTCGGTAAAAAGCAAAAAGCGCGCATTTCTCTGGTTGATGACGGCCTGACACACGTCTGGAAACCCCTGCTGCACGAAGTCGCCTCTGGTTCGCTGGACGCCAGCACTAACGAAGTCAATTACCGGGCACACGCTCGCAAACACCACTACGAATTCCAACTCGGCCGGATGAACGGCCTTGACCGCATCAACAAAGAAATCGTTATTGCTGCCTTTCACGATGGTGAAGGCAACGAAGTGGTGCCTGAACGGCGCCTCAAGTACGACACACTGGTGATCGCAGTCGGCAGCACCGCCAATGATTTCGGCACACCCGGCGCGCAAGACCACTGCTTGTTCCTGGACAGTCTCCATCAGGCTCAACGCTTCCACAACCTGCTATTGAATGCGTTTCTTCGCAAGAACCACGAAGCGCTGCAGGGCAATCCTCACGCCCTGAACATTAGCATAATCGGTGCCGGTGCCACCGGAGTGGAGCTGGCCGCCGAACTGCGCTTGGCATCCCGCGAGCTACCGGTGTACGGCATGAACCACCTCAAGGCCTCGGATGTCTCGGTTAGCGTCATTGAAGCCGCCGACCGGATTTTGCCAGCCTTGCCCGGCCGCTTGTCCGCTGCGGCCACGCAGGAGCTGGAGCGCCAGGAAGTGACGGTTTTAACCGGCCAACCGGTGAGTGAAGTACGAAGCGACAGTCTGGTGATGAAAGACGGCTCGGAAATCCCGTCCGACATGACCATCTGGGCTGCCGGCATCAAAGCCCCGGCGTTTCTTGCCGAGCTGGGAGGCCTGGAAACCAACCGGGGCAACCAGCTGGTGGTGGAGCAAACCCTGAGAACCACCAACGATGACCACATCTATGCGTTCGGCGACTGTGCCGCCTGCCCCCAGCCCGACTCTGAGCGGCCGGTGCCCCCGAGAGCCCAGGCGGCTCACCAACAAGCCGATACGCTCGCAAAAACCTTATGTAACCGCCTGGAAGGCAAAGCCCCGGTACCTTTTGTCTATAAAGATCATGGCTCACTAATCAATTTCAGCCACTACACCACCGTAGGCAACCTGATGGGCAATCTGTCTGGTCGCAGCATGTACATCGAGGGCAAAGTGGCACGGCTGTTCTACGTCTCCCTGTACCGGATGCATCAAGTCGCTTTGCACGGATTTCTGCGCACCGGCGTAATCTGGCTGATGGATAAAATCAGCCGCGCTATGCACCCGAGGCTGAAGCTCCACTGAGTGCAGAGGGGGCGCTACCATTGCGCTGAGTCCGCCTGCATAATGTGAGTCTAAGCAATCCGTTGTTTGGGCCTAGGCTCGAGCACATCTTCTGATCTGGAGTCTCATGGATCCCACGTTCACGCTCATCGGCGCCCTGATGCTGGTTTTCAGCATCGTTCTCAGCCCTCTTTCCAGCCGGGTCGGCATGCCGGTTCTGCTGGTATTCCTGGGTGTCGGCATGCTGATGGGCGAGGACGGCCCCGGCGGTATTGAGTTCGACGATGTGGAGCTTGCGGTGATTATCGCCAGCCTGGCTCTGGCGGTCATACTGCTCGATGGCGGCATGCGCACCCGGGCCGAAACCTTCCGGGTCGGACTGAAACCCGCGCTGTTGCTGGCCACGGTGGGCGTCGCCATGACCGCAGTGGGCGCAGCCGTGGTTGCCTGGTGGGTGTTCGACCTGCATTGGTTGATGGCGTTACTGATTGGCGCGATCATCTCCTCAACCGACGCCGCCGCGGTCTTTTCGTTGTTGCAAGGCCGTGGCCTTCACCTGAACGAGCGGGTCAGTGCAACTCTGGAGATCGAATCCGGCAGCAACGACCCGATGGCGATTTTCCTGACCCTGATGCTGGTCACCCTGATCAGCGAACATCAAGACGGCGCCCTTGCTTCCGGGCTGCTGATGCTGCTGCAACAATTCGGCATCGGCGCGCCGGCAGGCTTGCTGGGCGGGTATCTCATCGTCGCTTTGGTAAACCGGATTCACCTGACCCCGGCCCTTTATCCGTTGCTGGTGGCGGCGGCGGGGCTCGCAGTGTTCGCAGCCACCAATGCTGTGGGTGGCAGTGGCTTCTTGGCGATTTACCTCTGTGGCGTCGTGCTCGGTAACCAGCAGGTCAAGATGATGCCATTGATCCTGCAGGTTCATGACGGCTTGGCCTGGCTTGCGCAACTGTGCCTGTTCCTGATTCTCGGCCTGCTGGTCACACCTTCCGAACTGGTGCCGCTGGTGGGCAGCGGCTTGATTCTGGCCTTCGCTCTGATCTTCGTGATCCGGCCGGTTACCGTCGTCGCCACCCTTTGGCCGTTTGGCTTCAACCGCAGAGAGATCGGGTTTATCAGTTGGGTCGGTTTGCGCGGCGCGGTGCCCATCGTATTGGCCTTGTTTCCGGTCTTGGCCGACTTGCCCGATGCCAAATTGGTGTTCCATGCCGCGTTCTTCATTGTGCTGGTGTCACTGTTGGTACAAGGCACTACCATGGCGCCGCTGGCCCGAAAATTGAAGCTTGAGGTTCCGGCCAGTGAAGCGCCATTCCGTCGTTTTCCGCTGGATGTTCCCGCCACCGGCGATCATGAACTGATGCTCTTTCCTTTGCGCGGGAAAAGCTGGGAAAAACCTAAGAAGATCAGCCTCTTGAGGCTACCAGAACACACCGCGGTTGCCGGCATTTTCAGGGATAGGGAATGCCTGCAGCCTCGTCCGGACCTGGAAGTCAGCGCCGGTGATGTGCTCGCTCTGTTTGCCACGCCCATTGGCGTGACCGAACTCAGCAAAGTGTTAAGCACCCGGGAAGCACCCAAACACCTGGCAGAACGAACCTTCTTCGGAGACTTCGTGCTTAACGGGGACGCCTTACTCGGCGACGTGGAACAAGTGTATGGTATCGAGCTCAAAGAAATGCCGTCCGAGCTTACGCTGGCCAAATGCTTTGCCCTTCGCACCAAAGGGCACCCTGTGGTCGGGGATATTGTGACCATTGGCCCGGTGTCGCTGGTTGCGCGGGCGATTGAAGCCGATCGCGTGACCAAAGTCGGCCTGAAAATGGAATCCTGACCGGAAACTGTGCCGGGGTACGTAAAGCCAACAAATGTAACAAAACCCTCTTACCGCTACCCCCGCACCCTATGCTATAAACTCCATGTACAAAATTTAACGTTCTGGCGATAGTGCGGCTTTATGATTTTTCGATTCCTCCTGACAGCTCTGTTCCTTTTCCTGCCAGGCTTGGTAGCAGCCACCGAGTTACTGGCCCGGGCCGATGAACGAATGATCATGCCGGAACCCCAAGCCACCCATTCGTTCGACATTACCGAGGTGCTGGTCAAGAAAAGCGAGCGCCGCCTGTTCCTGCTGAGCGGTTCCGAAAAGGTTAAGAGTTACCGGATCTCCCTGGGTGACAACCCCGTTGGCCACAAGCTTTACGAAGGCGACGAACGCACCCCCGAAGGCAGCTATCTCCTTGATTGGCGCAACGCCAACAGCGATTTCTACAAATCGATTCACATCTCATATCCCAGTCCGGAAGATCGGGAAGCGGCTGAAGCCTGGGGCCTGAAGCCTGGAGGGAGCATCATGATTCATGGCTTACCCAACGACGCTGGCGACCTGGCATTCGCCTTTACCGGCCTGGACTGGACCAACGGCTGCATTGCCGTCACCAATGAAGAAATTGACGAAATCTGGGAGCTGGTTGACGACGGCACCCCGATCCGGATTTTGCCTTAAACACCGCAATCGATGATTAACGCCATGACATCAGTGCATTACGTTGTTGTCATGAGCTATGGAAATTTCCCTATACGCAGTTAACATTTTCTTCCAGAGTGTTTTACACTGTTTAACGACTCCGGTAGTCATTGCCTACTGGCTTGACTGACAGGAAGTCGTCCGACTGACTTCCGGGTCTCAGGAAATAAAACGACCAATAAGGGGATTTACCATGCGTAAACTGACGATCGCTGGGTTTGCAATGGCCACTGCTCTGACTGCAGGTTGTGCCACAACTGATCAAGCTGCTATCGACGAAGCCAATGCAACTGCAAGCTCCGCCGAGCAAACTGCTAACAACGCTCTGAACACCGCGAACAGCGCTTCCAAGTCTGCTCGCACCGCTCAGCAGACTGCTGAAGAAGCTCTGGCTGCTGCCCGTGCTGCTCAGAAGTCCGCTAACGAAGCGAACGAGCGCGCCAAGCGCATGCTGCAGCGTGCTAGCCAGAAGTAAGGCTAACGTTTAGCATGAAAAAGGCCGGTTAAACCGGCCTTTTTTTGTGTCAGAAATACAGGGTTTGCCCGGATGCCGATTTCTCTTCGGGCTTCGTTTTCTCCGAGTTCTCATCGGCAGCCACTTGCGTCAGCTTCTCACCGATCATTCGAGGAATGCCATCCGCCTGATCAACCGCAACCTCGATAGCCATTCGTTTGACCTGAGTATCCGGATGCTGTTTCTGGAATGCCTCAACTTTGGCCATGGTTTCCCGCCATAGCGCTTCACGATCCTCCGCCGTGTAATCTTCACGAGGACGATGCACTTCCAGCCAGACTTCCCCCGCCGAGACGCCAACCTTCACCGGTTCACGAATCACCTGCACGGGCGTGCCCTTGGATACCTGATAGGCGAAACGTGAAATGTCTTCGTTGTACATGCGGAAACAGCCGTGGCTGACCGCCATTCCAACACCAAACTGCTTGTTGGTGCCGTGAATCAGGTAACCTTTTTCGCTGAGCATCAGGGCATGTGTGCCCAAGGGATTGTCCGGTCCCGGTGGAATCATCCGCGGCAGGTAATCTCCCGACGCCTCATACTCCGCCCGGATACTTGCCGGGGGATACCAGGCTGGCGACTCCAGCGGCATGGTAACCTTGGCGTTGGTCAGTGGAGACGGATTATCCTCCGTACCCACACCCACCGGATACACCTGCACACCGTTCTCGGTGAAGTAGTAGAGACGGTATTCCGCCAGATTGATTACGATGCCCTTACGATTGGAATCCGGCAGCACATACATTCTCGGCAAAGTGATCTGGGTACCTTCACCCGGTAACCATGGATCGACGCCCGGATTCGCTTTCACCAGCTCAAGATACCCCAGAGCCAGCTCATTGCCGATACCGGCAAAAGTGTCTTCGTAAGCCGTGGTGAACACCTGAAGGTCACCGGCCAGATCGCCATTCACGGAAAAGGTCGGTACTCGGGGTGAACGATCGGGCTTGGCATCACTGGCGACTTTGTTGGCGCCCGCAGGCGATGCCGCGCCCGCTTCAGCCGCATACGCTGCGGGTGCCCACAGAGCCAGGCTCAGCAACAGGGAAAAAAGAAATTTCAACTGCATAACACTCCACATCGGTTCAAAGCCGGTTGGTAAGACTGACCGGCACTCGGCTTCAGAGTTCATTCTGGATCGCCGGGCCGCGTTCTCGTGTTCCAAGAGCAACCCATTATATCGGCATCGCTGGCCGCCAACACCAAGGGGCCGTGAACAATCGCGGGTATCTTGCCTTTTCGTAACGCTGAAACGCGGACTAAACGCGCATTTTCCATATCGGTATGGCCGCCAGAGCGACGAATACCGCGACCAGCCACCAGGCAGATTCGAATGCCTGCAGCGTAGGCACGCCGTTCTGGTGATCACCAAACTCGATGGTCAGGGCCACCACGTTAACCCCCAACGCGCCGCCAAGCTGACGGGCGAAGTTGATGCTACTGGAACCTGCCCCCATAAGCTCCGGCGGCAACGGATTCAAGGCACCCATGGAGAGCGCCGGCAACATAAAGCCTATTCCGACTCGGCCAAGTACCGCCCAAAACGCCAACCAGCCAAAGCCGGCAAACTGCCCTGTCGAGGCAAACAACACCGCCGAAAGCGCAAACATTCCAATGCCAAACAGCACCAGACTGCGTGCACTCTGCTTATCCGCCAGCCGGCCGGAGAGCGGGAAGATCAGGCCGAGAACGACACCGGCCGGCAGCATCAGCAACCCCGCTTCAGTGGCCGAAAACCCGAGCGTGGTCTGCACAAAAAGGGGAATCAGGTAAGTAGAGCCAAAGAGCGCGAGCCCCAGGGCCATAGCGCCAATAGTGGCGTACAGGAACACCGGTTGGCGTAACAGCGCAAGATTCACCAACGGGTGTTTGATCGTTCGCTCTCGCCTGATGAAGGTTGTCAGCAGCAGCGAGATCAGCAGAGCCTGCAAAATCAGCTGGAGTTCATGGCCGTCGAGCGCCTGCAACCGTGTCAGGGTATCCAGGCTCAAACCGACGATCGCACCCAGCATCACCAAACCCGGCCAATCAAAGGTGTAGCGGGCAGGGCGTGACACCGGAACCGGCAGAAACCGCCAGGCCATCAAGACACCAATCAAGGTAACCGGGGCAGGGGCGTACATGACATAACGCCAGTTGAACTGATCCACAAGAAAACCGCCAAGTACCGGCCCCAGGGCAGGCGCCAGAATGACGCCCATGCCGTAGACCCCCATGGCCTGGCCACGCCGATCAACAGGAAATATTCTGAAGACAAGGTACATGCCCATTGGCTGCATCAGCCCAGCCATGGCACCCTGACCCACCCGCGCAGAAATCAACTGGGCCGGCGTTTGGGCAAAGCCACCGGCAATGGAAATCACCGCAAACAGGGCCATGGCAGTGGCAAGGGTTTTACGAACGCCGAAACGGTCAAGCAACCAGGCAGACGCCAGCATGGTGGTGGTCATTGCCGCAATGAAACCGGTCGCTAGCCAGTGGACGGTGCCTTGGCGCAGCCCAAACTCCAGCATAATGTCGTGCAGCGCGACGTTGACAACAGTCGCGCTGAGCACGGTCGCCATCGTGCCAAGCACAACGGTGGCAACAGCCAACCAACGCCAACGCTCACCGTAGCGGGCTTCCAGCCCCGCAACCGTATTATCAGCCAAGTCTTATTTCTGCTTTTCAGCGTTTTCCATAATTTTATGGAAAACGGCCAGTGCGCTCTCGATTTCCTTATCGGAAATTCCTTCGAGCATTTCTTCACGCAGTTCTGTTGCCCGTCCGGACAACTCGTCCATGAAGTTCAAACCGTCTTCCGTGAGGTGCAACCTGCGGGCGCGACGATCTTTCGGGCAGGCACGGCGCTCGATCAGGCCCTGCTGTTCCAAACTGTCCAGCAGCCGAACCAGAGTCGGGTTTTCAATCGCCATCAGACTGGCTAATTCGCGCTGGGTCAGGCCTTCGCCGCCTTGCTGAAGGTACACCATGGTGCTCCAGCGGGCCTGTGTCACGCCCAGATCTTTCAGTCGTTCGTCCAGCATTTTGCGCCAGCGGCGAGTAACACGGGCAACCGCAAACGGGAATTGATCTCTCACAACGTTAACTCCTCAGTGACTTTGCGCCTGCCAACAGATAGGACAAGACGCTAACGGTACATTAATTCTACCAATAGTAAGCTACTGGTTGAGACGAGGAAAGATTGAAATGCGAAATCAAACCCAAAATGCACCAAAACCCTAATGGGCCCGGCGCATCTCTTCCTGCATCGCCTCGGCTTCCGGAGACTCGCAGAACTCCTCGTTGCGCGGGTCGATTTCCGAAAGTACCGCGGAAGCTTCCGGCATGGCGGGTACAAAGTGCTCCTGCTCCGCCACCGGAACGTCATCGGTCTGCGTGATCCGGTAACGGGTGATTACCGCCAGAACGAGTAAAAATCCCGCGTTACCGTAAAACAACCCGGAAGGGCCCAACAGGTGAACCAGTTCGGCCATGACAATCGGCCCCACCACGCTGCCAATACCATAGCTGAGCAAGAGAGTTGCGCTGGCCGCGACGATACGGTTGCTGTCCATCCGGTCGTTGGTAATCGCTACGGCAATGGGGTACAGAGTGGCCGACAAGCCGGTAAACAGGCCCACCAGAACGGTCAGCAGCCATAAGCGCTCTGCGCCGGTGACCGCAACAGCAATCGCTGCGGAACCGGCCAGCAACGAAACCCAAAACATAACCCGCCGGCGATCGAACAAATCGCAGATGCGCCCCATGGGCCAGGCCAACAACATGGCCGCGACGATCGCCGAGGCCATAAACGTGGAGGTCTTTCCGACATCCAGCCCCACCAATGTCGCGTACACCGGCCCCAACGCGTAAAAGCCGCCGATCAGCACCCCGCTCACCAAGGCCCCCGCGACACCCGAAAACGACTCCCGGGCTAGCTTGAACACCGACATCCGGTTGGTGTGCTCTATGGTGGGCGCTTCCATTCGGGTCATCGACAATGGAATGACCGCCAGGGTGAGCAGAATTGCAGCCAGCGTAAATGGCAGAAAATCGGTCGGATTGCCCACGTTCACCACCAACTGGCCGCCGGCGGCGGACAGATAGAAAATGATCTGATATACCGCAAACAACGAACCGCGATTGGTATTGGTGGCCCGGCTGGAAAACCAGCTTTCAATGACCACCAGCACACCGGCAACACTGAAGCCCGAAAGCACACGCAGTGCCGCCCAGAAAAATGCAGACACCACCATGGGATACATCAATGCCGCAACCGCCGCCAAGGCAGCGAACACCGCAAAGGCCCGGATATGACCCACACGGCCAATAATCTTGTGCACGTACAGGGTGCCCACGACAAAGCCCACGGAATAGCACACCAGCACCCAGCCGATGACATCCGGCGAAACCTCTTCGATACTCAGACGTATACCCAACAGCGTCATTAAAAACGCGTTGCCACTGATCAGAAACACAATGCTCAACAGCAATGCGGACAGAGAAGCTACCATTCGGGTCATGACAGACTCCGCATCATCGAAAAGGTGGGCATGCTCAGGAGTAGAATAGCAGTATTATTCCGGGGCGATTGAGCGGCATTTAATCAGGCTATGGGATGGCAGAAACTAGGGAGAAGCCGAGACTTGTATTACACTGGGCCTGATTTGACATTGTTTTACATTAATGGGCCGTAACAGACCCCTAAACCCTTAACGGGTAAGATAAATAAGAAGCTATTTACTGAAATTGTGAGCGCCTGGTTATGAAGAAAACGGATTGGCCCATTCGTTGGGATCTCTTGCTTCGCTATCGACTCATCGAAACCGTTGCACTGTGGGAAGGACGCCTGACCACCAACCATATCTGCCACAGTTTCGGCATTGGTCGCCAACAGGCTTCGAAGGACATCAATACCTACCTGAGAGAGGTGGCACCGGGCAACCTGGTTTACGATCGTCATCTCAAAGGCTACGTGCCATCCGACAAATTCAAACCCGTGGTCACCCATGGCAAAGTCTCAGAATATCAGGATCTGCTTGGCCAGCAGCAAAACCTCAATGATTCGCTGGCCGAACTTGAACTGGGTATGCCGGGCAATACGGTGATTGCCGGGCCGGGCCGTTACGTTGCGCCGAAAACCATGCGCGCAGTGGTCGCCGCCACCCGCTACAAACGCCAGTTAAAGGCCAGCTACGTTTCTCTCAGCCGCCCCGAAGCCGTTGAAAGCATACTCGAGCCCCACTCGTTGGTGTGCGCGGGCAGCAACTGGCATGTTCGCGCCTGGTGCAGTTCCAATCGGGAGTTCCGCGACTTCGCACTAAGCCGCTTTCAGGACACCCCGGAAGCACTGCGTCAGAAAGCCCGCTTTACCGCCCTGCAGGATGAAGACTGGCAGCGCCAGGTCACCCTCGATATCGCACCCGATCAACGTCTGACCGACGCTCAGCAACAAATCGTAGCGCGAGACTACGGCATGAAAAATGGCAGCTTGAAGGTCGAGACCCGCGCCGCACTGGCGCCCTACGTGCTGTCTCAGCTCGGCATTACCTTCGACCGCGACCACCCGGATCCTCTGGTGCAACAACTGGAGCTGATCAACCCTGACCAGCTCGGCTTTGGAAGCAAACGGGAACAGGCTCTTAAAGCGGTGGCCGGTCTTTAACCGTCGGGCCTTGTGATCAGACCTTTTCTCGCGGTTTTCATCGCTGTCGTCGGGCTGTTTTTTTGGACGGCCAGCCCGACAGCGCCCGCAGCACAAAAGTGCGGATCGCCCGCCACGGCTATCCATCAGATCCAGGGGTCCGGCTCCCATTCCCCGCTCGCCGGTCAAACCGTCTCGATCGAAGGTATCGTAACCTACACCTCGGGCCACCGAGACGGTTTTAACGGTTTCTACCTTCAGCAAGCGGATACCGAAACCGATAACGATCCGACCACATCGGAAGCGTTGTTCGTTTATACCCGCCGCAAAACCAGCCCCGGCCAGCGCCTTCGACTGACCGGCGTCGTCAAGGAATTCCATGACCTGACCGAACTGGTCAACGTCAGCCAGCTCACGGTTTGCGGCCGAGAGCCAGTTCCCAAGCCCATTGATATTACACTGCCGTGGCCACAACCTCCGGAAAGCCTCGAGAACATGCGCGTGTCGTTCGGTACTCCGTTAACCGTCATCGAGCATCACAATCTGGCACGGTATGGGGAACTGACGCTGGCCAGCGAAGACCAGATCATGCCGACCGAATATCTGACACCCGGCGTTCATGCCGTGCAGCAAAAGCTCCGGAACCTTGAGCATCGCGTTCTTCTGGACGACGGAAAGAGCACCCTCAACCCAACTCCGGTGCCATGGCTTGAGCTGGGCGAGAACAACACCGTACGGGCCGGCGATCAGGTCGCAGGGCTCATAGGCATCTTGGATTACCGCTTTGGCCAGTGGCGCGTTCAACCCGACCGCAAGCCGGGACTTTCCAGGCCTGCACCTCGGCCCGACGCTCCGCAGAAAACGGCTGTAGATGTTGTACGGATCATGGCTCTGAATCTGCAAAACTACTTCAATGGCGACGGTGAGAATGGCGGTTTTCCAACCCCCAGAGGCGCCAAAAACCCGAACGCCCATAACCACCAACTGCGCCGCCTGACCACAGCTATCTCACTGGCCACCCCCGATATTGTGGCCGTCACGGAACTGGAAAACGACGGCTATGGCCCACAAAGCTCTTTGGTCCAGCTCACTCGTGCGCTCGGTCCGGCCTGGCGCTTCATCAAAACGCCCGACCGGGACGGCACCGATGCCATTCGCACCGCTTTGCTGTTCCGCAACGATCGGGTCCGGCCTGAAGGTCGGGCGCTGCGCCTGAACAAAGACATTTACCAACATCGTGGCCGCCCCCCGCTGGCACAAACCTTCACCCCCATGGCGGGCGGTAAATCCTTCCGGGTGGTGGTGCCTCACCTGAAATCCAAGTCCTGCCGCAACGCACACGGACCGGATTCCGATCAGCGCGACGGCCAAGGCTGCTTCAGCGCCTACCGCACCCATGAGGCACAGGCCATCACCCGTTGGCTTGCCGACTTATCCACTACCGAAAATCTGGCTGGAACCCTCATCACCGGCGATCTCAACAGCTATGCCCAGGAAACGCCGGTCGATACTTTTCGCAGAGCGGGCTTCACCAGCCTGGTGCATCACGCACACCCTTGCCGGCCCGGCGACTGCCGGTACCACAGCTATCGCTATCGGGGCGAGAAGGGCTCGCTCGACTATGCATTAGCCAATCAAGCCCTGATGGCCCACGTCGTGTCTGCCTACATCTGGAACATCAATGCAGATGAACCCCGAGCGCTGGACTACCAGAGCGCGCCCGACCGTGAAGGCCCGTGGCGGGCTTCCGACCACAACCCGGTGATCACCGATTTTCGGCTCTGATGCTCGTTTACCGGGTGGCTGTGACGCCCGCATCGCCAGGCGTCGCAGCAATAGCCCCCACCACTCCAATCGTTAAACTGACGTTCAATACATCTTGATCAGGTGAGCTTGCCATGAAACTTCCAACTCCCGACATTTGGCCTTTGGCACGCACCGGCCAGCGTTGGCTGCTGCGAGCGAAACGCCGGGAAACCTCGGTGGACGGTCATCGGATGGTGTATCTGGAGCGCGGCAAGGCCGGGCCGGGCACACCGACACTGGTGCTGCTTCATGGCTTTGCCTCTATGAAAGAAAACTGGGCCTTCTGGATGCAGCTTTTGCCTGCGCACTGGCATTTGTTGGTCCCGGATCTACCGGGCCTCGGCGAAAGCGAATACCGCCCCGAGGCCAATTACGGCTACGAGAGCCAGGCCGAGCGTCTTGGTCAGTGGCTGGCCGACTACAGCAGCAACAATTTGCACATTGCAGGGAGCTCCATGGGTGGCGCGATTGCCGCACTGCTGGCACATCAACTGGCAGCACCGCCCCGAACGGTCACTCTGCTCAACAGCGCGGGCATTCCGGAGTCTCCCGGAATGGAGCACCTTGCGCCGGTACGCCCCACCACAGATTCAGTGCTGATCCCGAGCGACTGGACCGGCGTGTATCGAATGTTCAACAGCGTAGGTAATGGCAAACCCAGCATCCCCGGCCTCGCCATGACCGGCTTGTTAGGCCCCGACCTGATGAAGCGGCGACATTCATTGCAGCATATTTTTAACGACATGGTTGCAGATCCGATGGCACCCACCCGATATCTTGGCAAGCAGGCCTTACCTCTGCAGGTACAGTGGGGCGATAGAGATACGATCACCCCGACCCGCTGCGTTGACTGGTTCAAAAAAACTACTCCTGACGCCGACATACACGTGTTTCGCGGTGTCGGACATCTGCCCATGATCGAGAATCCGAAGCGCTCCGCAGCGGTGCTGACCGGCTTCGTAGAACGCCACCACAATCAGGTCGACTAGTTCCGTTATTGTCCCGAATTGGCCTCTTCAGCTAATTGACCCGTCATCCAAGTCATGTGACTAAGGCAACTAAAGCGCCATAATCCCAGCCACTCACATAACAATAACTGCCACTATCGAGGAAACTCATGGGCGTCTCAGTTTCTAACACACAGGATCTGGGCATGCCGGCCATCTATCTCCACACTCTGGCCGAGCTGCTCCACACTATTGGAGTGGATGAAAGGGACTTGATTCAGCGCGTCGGGCTGGACCCAACGCGACTGAAATCCACCGACCTCAGAGTCAGCGAGTCTCAGGCTGCAGAATTCGTCACTCGAGCCATCGTTGAAAGTGGCGAGCCAGGGTTGGGCATATTGCTAGCGCGAGAGCTTGAGTTGCCGTTGCATGGCGCGTTAGGTACCGCGATCATGAGCAGCCGCACCCTTGAAGAAGCCCTTGAGTTAATGACGCGTTATCTGACGCTTCGGGTACCCCACCTGAAAGTTAAAAAGCACACGACTGGGTCCAGCGTCTGGTATGCGGTCAATTGCGAAACCCAGCTCGGCTCAATTCTCGGTTTTATTCTGGATGCCGTTTTGTTCGGTTGCGTCTCAATGGGAGCACAGCTTCTGGGTACCACATTACCGGGCCTGCGAATTGTGCGACGAGGCCCTGAACCGAGTCATTTCCACAGGTTTCGGCGCATGATCGGCGTGCCCGTTGAATTCGGTGCGACCGAAGACGCGCTGGTGGTGCCCGCCAGCCATCTCGGCCACCCAACCCGGTTCAGCAATCAGCATCTGGCTGAGACGTCACGAGAGGAATGCGAGCAAGCTCTGCAGGAACTCGAAGAAGTTGCCGGAGTGGCCAGCAAAGTGCGCCGGGTTATCGAAGCCAGCCACCCGTTCCCGCCTAAACTGGCACGTGCCGCCAGCACGCTTTTCGTCTCGGAACGCACACTGAAACGGCGCCTTCAAGAAGAAGGGGCGAGCTTTCAGAACCTGGTGGATGAAGTTCGCCTGGAACGCGCGCAGGACTTGCTGGAGAACACCACCATGAACCTGACCCAGATTGCCGATGCTCTGGGTTATGCTGATGCGGCGAATTTTACCCGCGCCTTCAAACGTTGGACCGGTAACAGCCCGAGCCAATACCGAATCGCAAACTCGAATCTGGCGAAGCAGGCCTGATCCACGCCAATCAATCGATGCCGATGATCTTGTGCATCTGCAAGGTCAAACGCCACTGGGGATTGGCCAGGCAATAATCCGTGGCTTTACGGGTATTGCTCTGTTTGACCGCATCCTCGGCCTGCTCGGGAATCGAAGGCGAAGCCATTGGCGACAAAAAGTAATGGTCCGCCCGGATAGCCTCCACAAACCGCTCTGGCATGGCCAGCGGTTGTGGGTACACCAGCTTCAGTTCATTGCACTCGGTAATCACCACCTCGGCATCGGCCTTGGGGCTAACACACAACCAGTCAATGCCTGCGGGGGCAGGAAGGGTGCCGTTGGTTTCGACGCCCACTTCAAACCCTGCGGCATGGAAGGCCGCAATCAACGCGGCATCCAGTTGCAATAACGGCTCCCCGCCGGTGCACACCACGTAAGGTCTGCCCAACCCTTCGGGCCAAAGAGACTGAATATGGCCCGCCAGCGCTTCTGCCGTTTTAAACACGCCACCGTTCTGGCCGTCGGTCCCGACAAAATCCGTATCGCAAAAATTACACACCGCATTGGCACGATCGCGCTCACGGCCATTCCACAAGTTGCACTTGCTGAACCGGCAAAACACCGCGGCACGCCCCGCCTGAGCCCCCTCGCCCTGCAAGGTGTAGAACGCTTCTTTAACCCGGTACATCAAGTCCTACCTTCATAAGCTATAGGATCTTCGATGCCGTGGGCGGCGAACGCTTCGAGCCGTTCAACACAGGAACCGCAGCGGCCGCAGGCCTTCTCGCGGCCGTTATAACAGGTCCAGGTCTGGCTGTAGTCAAGCCCCAGTTTCAGGCCTTCGGCCAGAATCTCGCCTTTGTCCAGCGTCATAAACGGCGCTTTTACCGAAACCGGTTCGTAGTTGGCTACCCGGCATACGGCGTCCATTTTCTCGACAAACTCGGGACGGCAATCGGGATAGATGGCATGATCGCCTCCGTGAGCGCCATACCAAACTGCTTGCGCATTCACCGTCACCGCATAACCGGTCGCCAGCGACAGCAGAATCATATTTCGATTGGGGACGACGGTGGCTTTCATGTTGTCTTCTTCGTAATGACCTTCCGGCACCTCTGCATCCGAGGTCAAGGCCGAACCTGACATCACCTCGCTCATGGCCCGAATGTCGATCACCTTATGGGAAATGCCCTCGGCTTCGCACACGGCCCGCGCAGCGTCCAACTCACGCACATGGCGTTGACCATAATTGAACGACACGGCGTGCACCTTGTGCCCTTGAGCGCGCGCAAGATGAAGCAGGGTAAAGGAGTCCATGCCTCCGGAATAAATAACAACAACTGTGTCAGTCATGGAGCGATCACCGGGATAAATGAGGAATTGTCATCGAGGTTATACATAGCGCGGATACATTGTAACAGCGCTGGCGCCTCTTGGGTTCGCACGGGAGAAAGATCAGGAGTAAACTGAGATGAAAATCGACAACAATCAGCGCCTATTCATGACCGTTACCACGAAACCGGCATTTATCGATTTCGAAGCCTCCAGTCTGGACCTGATCGCGGGTTATCCAATCGAGGTGGGTGTGTGCCTGGCGGATGGCTCGCAGCACAGCTGGCTGATAGATCCGCATAAATCCTGGCACGACTGGTCGTCCCGGGCCGAGGCGATTCACGGCATCAGCCGACAGGAGCTGGAACAACATGGCGAGCCCGTCTTGCACATCGCGGAACGGCTCAACGCGATACTGCCGGAGCAGGTTTTCTGCGATGCCTGGACTTTCGACAGTTTCTGGCTGCATCGGCTATTTCGGGCGGCGGGCATTTCGCCCGCCTTCCAGCTGGAATCCGTTTCCATGCTGCTTAACCCCGAACAAGTCCAGCAATGGCCGGCCATGCGCCAGCAAGTAATCGAGGAGCTGGGCTTACCGGTTCACCGGGCTTCCAACGATGCCTTGATCCTTCACCGGACTTGGCAGCGAATTATTTGCTCAAGTGAAGTCGAAGCGCGATAACTTCCAGACCTTTGCGCGCAGTGTGCAGAGTCCAGAATGTCGCGATGGCCATCAAGCCTGCGCCAACCATGGTAAAGGTCAGGTTTTCGCCAACCGATTGCCCCTGAGCCATCAATAAGTAAACGGCAACAGCAACAACCAATGCAATTTCCACGATAAAATCAGACACAAATTTCTTAACGGCGCGTGCGCGGTCTTCGGGCATTTTTTTAGGTTTCAACCTCTTCGTTCGTTACAGTTAGACGATCTTTAGTGTGCAAATTATCGCCAATTTGGAACATTTAAGCTGTACGAACTAGTGGCTACGAACTAACCGAGATGACGTTTTTCAGGCAAAAAAAAGCGCAGCCATAAAGACTGCGCCAGAAAGGAGAGATCCAATCGACACCTGGGCAGGTGTCGCGGATTACACAACGTAAAAACACGTGACGCTGCGAATAATAAGGCTGTGACCTATACCTGTCTGTACGCGTTTGCCGAATAGCACAGCCTATTGCAAACGCTGTAATTGGCTATACACTGAGAACCGAACCGAATTTAAAGAGCTGATATGACCATCATGCGTTTCCAACACAGTATTTCCACAGTCGCAGGTTGCCCGGTAGGGCAGGCTCAGCGTGTCATGGTGAAAGACATCTAACGGCTTTCGGTCAAGTCCCGGGAGCCAATGCAGCGACCGGGGCAGCTTCTCTGCCAGACCCCGGTTGCTTCAGGCTCCGGGGTTTTCTGTTGTTGCAGCAGCAAAAGGCAAGGAGAAGACAATGAAAAGACAATCAGTGAGGTGGGCCGCTAACCAGCCAATCAGCAACCGCAATGCCCCGGTCAAAAGACCAGAGAAGCTGCCGCTACTCGATGCCATTTGTAAAAAGCTGAATCAGCGCGTCAATCTCGACGATGAACAGCGCGTGCTGGGTGTGTACGAACGAGGCTGGATTTTTAACGGAGTGTTGAGCAACCTCGACGGCGCCGAGGCTCGTTACGTCAGAGCACTGGCAACCCGCTACAATTCGTGGATTGCCCGCCAGGTGGCGTAATTCAAAGCCAAACAATTGGCTGAACCGGTCAATGGCGCCGGTTCAGCCCTTCAATAACGGCCATATCGCCACCATGCACCATGGCAAAATTGTTGACCACATCGTGTATCTTTTCCTGCGAGTACGGTTTGACAACGTAACCGTTTGCGCCCGCACTGATGGCCCGCTGAATACTCTCAATTGAGTCGTCTGCAGTCACCAACACAATGTGCTGCTCCTTTCTCTCCGCTTTGAACGCCGTCATCAATTCATGGCCGTTGCCATCCGGTAAGCCCAGATCCAACAACACAATGTGAAACTGGCTGGCATCAAACGCTGCTCGGGCCGAGGCCGCATTGGCACACTCTATCACCTCGGTAGCACCCGCTTTATGCAGCATGGTGACCAGTCGCTCCCGCATTAGCGAGTCGTCTTCAACCACCAAAACCCTAAGATCGTTCATTCAAACATCTCCTGCATTATTCCGCACTCAATAGCCATCGCTCTCGGTTCGTCGCGGCAAGTCCAGCGGCGGCTGTCTCGAGCTTTCCCGCTGCTGAGTATTGGCATCCGCATAACGACGCTCTGCATCGTCTGCTATTGGCTCAGCCTGCCCCATATGAACCAGGACATTCGCGATGCTAACGGCAGTAGAGTAGAGCGATATCGCTACTATCAGGAGAACCGGCTGCACAAAAGCGACAAAGCGCGGTACATCTGCACTGGCTGTCATGCTCAGCAATAATATGATCGCTGGCCCCATAACCGAAAACAAAGTCAAAGCGATAAAGAACACTATACGCTCTTTATAGCGTCCCAGGTCCTGATTCGTGACAAGCCCGAGGACAAATTTCCCAATTGCCAGCCCGGCCAGAATAGCGGCGGCGATGCTCAGGTCAGGCTGCATCAGGGTTTCGTAGAGATTTCCGTCCCAAAGCCGTTGCATGGCGATCACCAGAAACGGAAACAGAACGAACAGAATATCGGCGTAGGTGCCATACATCATACTTAACGAATGCTGTTCCTGACGGTGTCGGTTATCGGTCATGAGTTCATTCCTGTGTCATTACGGTTGCCGTGAGTGGAGCCTGACAAAGCCCGGGCTATCATGTCATTAAGTTTTTCGAGACCCGCGCGAATGCGCTGCCAATCGGGCGCATCGCTTTTGGCGAGCTGTTCCAATACCGCGGCCTGTTCTGTCAACAACGGATAGCCCATGGCGCCCGCAGTGCCTTTCAGTTGGTGGCTTTCGGATTGCAGGCGATCAAGGTCCTTATCAACCAGCGCCTCGTTCATGCTCTGCCGCCGCTCTGCGAGACCTGCCAGAAAGCGCGACGCTAAATGCTCTAGGCCTTCATCCTCCGAAGCCGGCGATTCCAAGGCCAAGTACCGATCCAGCAACGTCTGCAGGTGCATATCGTCAACGGGCTTGTTCAGAACCCCATCACAACCTGCGTGCACCAGCGCATCGTTTTCCGATTGCGTGCCATCGGTAAAAGCAATGATCGGTCGCCGGAAACCGGTTTGGCGCAGGAGCCGGGTAGCCTCAATACCGCCCATGCCCGCCACGTGCTCGTCCATCAGCACCAAGTGTACGGAATCCGCAAGCGCGGTGCGCACGGCTTCCTCGGCGGTGTCAACCAGCACGGGCTCCACACCGCTGCGCCGCAGCGC
Organism: Marinobacter sp. MDS2; assembly: GCF_030718085.1. Lineage (NCBI taxonomy): Bacteria > Pseudomonadati > Pseudomonadota > Gammaproteobacteria > Pseudomonadales > Marinobacteraceae > Marinobacter > Marinobacter sp. MDS2. Next base: position 1,952,400 of record NZ_JAVAJF010000001.1, on the reverse strand, counting down.
TCTCTCGACCATACGGCGGTTATTATCATTTTCTTCCGCGACCAGCACGCGTCCCCGGTACTCGGTTACCGCAGTGTCGTTCGAGGCCGGGCCGCGCTGCAGATAATGCGCAAGGGTTTGGTAAAATTGCTGTTTGTCGATCGGTTTGGCCAAATGGCCGTTGCAGCCGGCCGCGCGATACTCGGCTAGATCCTCGGTCATCACATTCGCTGTCAACGCGATAACGGGGGTGTTGATACCCGCCTCACGCAGCGCAAGAGTCGCATCACGGCCATTCATCACTGGCATCTGAATGTCCATCAGTATCAGGTCGAACGTTTCTTTGGTGACTTTCTCGAGCGCTTCGGCACCATTCGTTACATGCACCAGATCAGCCCCGGTTCGGCCCACCAGCAAAGACACCAACCCCCGGTTCAGTTCGTTGTCTTCCGCACACAAGATACGACCGGTCAGCGATGGCGCCTCCACCATCGGCATGGATCTGCGTCGCTCGATAAATTCCGACGCATCTCCCAAAAACCGCACATTGTCGAGCGACCCGGTACTGATTGTCACCTCAAACTCACTGCCTTCTCCGTAACGACTCGTTGCCCGAATACTGCCGCCCAGCAACTCGGCCAAACGGCGTGAAATGCTCAGGCCCAGCCCGGTACCACCATACTGCCGAGAAATGGCGCTGCTGCCCTGTGCGAACGGATCGAACAACCGGTCAATTTGCTCCGGCTTCATACCGATACCGGTGTCGAGCACCCGGGCCAGCAGGATCTCGCGCCCGGGATCACATCGGACACTCAGGGAAATCGAACCTTTTTCGGTGAATTTGAGGGCATTTCCGCACAAATTTATAATTATTTGTCGAAAGCGAGTGGGGTCGGTATGGATGATTTCTGGTAGTGGGTATTCGCAAACGATATTGAAATCCAGGCCCTTCTCGACCGCTTTCGAGTCGAAAAAGGCCCGTATTTCCTCAAGCATTTCGGGTAGGTTAACCGGTACCACATCAACATCGAGCTTATTGGCATCAATTTTCGAGTGGTCCAGAATGTCATTCACCAACTCGAGCAAATGTCGGCCACTTCGCACCACGGTTTCAGCACTGCTGCGTTTTTGCCGGTCACTCAAATCGGCATCCAGCAGCGTCTCCCCGTACCCGATAATAGCGGCGAGCGGCGTTCGGATTTCATGGCTCATATTGGCCAGGAACTGGCTTTTCGCCTGTGCAGAATTACGGGCCAACTCTTTCTCGAGCCGCTCATGCTCTCTCTCTCGCTCGATCTGAAGCCGCTGCTGACTCTCTGTTGCGTCAATACAGGTGCCCTCCAGATGCATCGGTACACCTTCATCGTCGTAGACAGTGTGCAACGAGATGGTTGCCCACCGTTCCTCGCCCGTCCGAGTCACGTAACGTGCGCCCACGCCTTTGATGGTGCCCTTGCTTTCCAGTTGCTGCACAACCAGGTGACGCAGCTGTTCATCGCCGATACACGCCTCCAGCACGTCCGGATTGGCCTGCAGCAGCTCTTGGTTACTGCGGTAACCCAATAGCTCCGCCATAGCAGGATTGGCGGTAATGAAACGGCGGTTCGGGGACATCTGGAACACGCCTTCATTGACGTTATCGAATAAAGATTGATACCGCCGGAGATTGGCCAGCGCTTTCTGACTCCAGGACAACGCTTCGCCTTGCACCAGTTTTATGCGATCAGCCAACGCAAACGATAACAAGATAACCTGTGCGGTCAGTCCGATCTGAGGTGAAAAGCTGGTAAACGTGTTCAGCGGGAAGAAACCAATCAACGTCAGACCATAAAGCCCAAACCCTGCCGAAGCCGCCGCCCAAGCAAAAAAATGCGCTCGCGCAGCCGGGTTAAAGTAACGCCACGACAGAAAACTCACCCCAACCACTGTGCAGATCACCAGAATGGTGCCCACTACGATCCATTCCATGGTCACGGAATAGGGCATGAACATCGCCATGACAAACGTCGCCACAACGCCGTAAAGAGCGACCACCAACACTCTGTCCAGACCGGGCGACCTTTCCCGGGTTTCCAGCAACGACCGGGCAAACAACAGCCCGAAAAACCAGGTGAGTATCACATGAAAAGGAAGATACTCTTTACTCAGCAGCGCCGGTCTGCGGTCAAATATCTGCATTCCGTGAACCTGCTCCGTGGTGGAAAAGAGCACCGCCGAGACCAGATAGAACAGGTAGTAGATGTTGCTGCGTTCGCGCACGGAGACCGCAACAAACAGGTTGTATGCAAGGATCGCGAGAATGCCGCCCAACAGGATTCCGCGAACAGCTTCATCCACCGACAGCTTGGCGATATAACTGTCACGAGGTGAAAGCGTGATCGGCAACCGGAAGGTATTGGTATTGGTTACTCGCAAAAAAAGGGTGGTGGGAATGTCAGGCTGAAACACCAGGCGGAACGTTGGGTTCGGAACCGCCAGATCCCGCTCTTCCCAGTTATCGTAATAGCCCGCACGCCGGGTCTGCACAACGCGCCCCTTCTGCACAAAATACAGGCGTACGTCATCGACCAGCGGCAAAGCCAATTCCAGAATCCAGTCCACGGGGCCTGACAGATCCCGCGTGTTTATCTCCATCTTCAACCAATACGCGGACTCGGTGTAGCCGAAATTCAATACACCTTCGTCATGACGGTTGAATTGTCCGGGGGGCAAAGCAAGCACCTGATCAAATGTCAGGCTTTGCTCCGGGTCCTCAAGGTAAGCCAGGCAGCCATTAAGATCGCGGATAGCTTCCGTGCCATCACCCAGTGACAGAACGCCATTACGGCAGCCTGCCTGCGCAAAAGACAGGGAAGGAAAGGCAAAAACAGCCAAAAACAGAAACATCAGGAAGACCCGAACCCGGGTATCGCCAAACCGTTGCTGCAAAATGTGATCTCCGAGCGGGCAGCTGTCTGCTTTATGGTTTATTGTCAGCAGTCATCACTTTAGCTGTTCGCATTGGTTTTCGCACCCTGAGGTCACCTGAAATGAGATCTGCTTTTCTCTATGCCACGCTATCCATAGCGGTCACCACGCTTTCGGGCTGCGAGTCAGGCAACTCAGGCTCGTCGGCGCTGAACCCCGCCAGCAATGTCGATCTCACCTTTTCAACGTTTGATCTGGCCGGCACACCTCTGGCACCGGATACCCTCAAGCACACGCTGTTCAGCGATTACTATCCGGGTATAGAGCCCACCGGAGCCGACGGCACCGAGCAAAATCGCGAAACGGCCAACAACATCCGGCGCCACATCGATATCTTCATTGGCGCCACGCCCGCCGAGGATGGTGCAAGTTACACCAAGGTACGCAATCCCCTGGATTTGATGAACCAGATCATCAGTGTGGGCAACGTGCGCAACTTCGACGACGGGCGCCAGTACATCAGCGAGCGCATCGGTCAAAGCACCGCAGGCACTTACAACTCACGCAGCGCCGGTGCCAGCATCCGTTTCACTGACCAGGCGGCCACCAAAGCCCAGCGCGCGCTCAACCACCGCGAGTGGCGCTACCAAACGCTGGACTGGCGCTATGTGCCGAAAACGGAAACTGAAAGCAGCCTGGATGAAAAGGTCTACCGCACCATCCAATACATCGCTCGCAGCGTCGATGCTGCTCAGCAAGATCAACAGCCGGAATTGCTTAGCCTGCTTGCCGGAGCGCGCTTTGGCGCACCGGAGTTCAGGGCCACCGGTTACAACCAGCCGGAACTGGCCACCGCCGATTTCGTCAGTCGCAATCACGGTGGTATCGAGTTACGTCAGGAATTCATCGGAGAAGAAGAGAAAGACACGCTGTTCATTAAAAACAGTCCGCAGCCAGTCATCGATTACAGCGGCCACGGGGTCATGCTGGACAACGACAACCCGGATTGCCAGCGAGTCGAGTTGAATTACGCCAGAAGCCAGGTGCAGATTTACACCTCGAATGACGAGCCCGCCAGAATAAAAGACCCGGAAGCGAATCCGGATGACTATGAACATTCAGAGGATGTGCCAACCGTTGCCAACCCGGACTACTGCGTTAACCAGAGTGAAGATCGGGCAAAAGTCGTTTGGAATACGGTGCCTACCGCTAACCGGCAGTAGACATTACATGTCCCAGTTCTGCAAAAAGCCTCGCTTGCGCTCGATCATTCGTTCATAGGCTGAAATCATAATCTCGGCGTGCGGGGCTTGCGTCAGCCTCAGAGCTTGGATCCGGCGTTCCAGCTTGCGGACCTCATCGCACACTTGCTGACGCACATGCGAACGGACACTGTCGTAATGCCCCAACTCAACGCGAGAGGCATCGGGAACAGGTATGTTTGATCGGTTCATACAGCGGCACCTCATCCATTGAGATTATTGGCGATCCTAAACTTGATTGCCATTTTGCCAAACTGTCGGACAAAGCACAATAAAATGATAAACGCTTCACTTTATGCGGGTGTCAGTCTTCTTTCCTTCTCCGGCAGTATCGGGAATTGCTGGGTTACCGTATACACAAACCGGACGAGTGCCGGGATGTGATGGCCCACGATAGGGAACCCGGTGTTGAGAAGGCTGACCGAAATGTCTCGTGCCGAATCCGCCCAGCACATTTTGTTGATCAGCCCGATATGACCAAATGCATGGCGGCTTTGCGGCCCCCAAAGGCCAACCGGGTTGCCCCCCAACATCATGCCCGCGCTGAATCGCATCGGTACCAACATGGTCCGGTCCAGCTGAAGGGAACCGAACTGCTGGATAGCTCGGCGAACGGTCTGCTCGCTACAAATACGCTTGCCTTGCCAGATCCCGCCATCCAGCATCATCTGGAAAAACCGGTTCATTTCCTCGGCAGTACCGCACAGGTTACCCGCCGGGATAACCGCCTCCTGGAAACGCGGATCATTGGTGACCCCTTCGACGGTTTTAATATCACCGCCAAGGGCCCGATTCACCACCCACGACACAGGGAATCGAGGCGTTGGTCCCGTGGCATAGTTCGACGCCAGCTCATGCAGATGCTCCGGTGCGACACCATAGGTGAACCATTTCATCCCCATGGGCTTGCGCAGATACTTGTCCAGATAATTTTCGATGGTGTCGCCGGTCACCTTCTCCAGCACACGCTGCAGCACAAAGCCACCGGTAATCGCATGATAAGCCACTTTCGCGCCATCCACCTCGACCGGCTTAGCCTCACACAGCAAGCGCCACACCTCATCGCGATCCCAGAGCACGTCGATGGGGGTCTCTTTGGCGATCGCAGGAATGCCGCCACGGTGAGACAAGATCTGATGCACGGTGATCGTGCGCTTTCCGTTCTTGGCAAACTCCGGGCAATAGTACGACACCGGGTCCATAAGATTGACCAGACCTTGCTCGGCCAGCATGTGGATTAACAACGCCGTCACGGCTTTGGACGCTGAAAAATAGCAAATCGGAGTTTCCGTCGTCATCGGAATTTTCGGCGTGCTCGAGTGATCACTCGGCCCGTTGCCGTGAACATGACCGATCGATCGATGCAGCACCTGCTCGCCACGGTACCTCAATGACAGCTGCACACCCGGATGCACCCCGGTACGGTACAGTGACTCGACACTCTGCCAAATCGACTCCACCGCACCTTGAGATAAATTCACACGCTCTGGGTGCTCACCCGCACTGTCGCGAAAGGTAATCGGGGAGAGGTCTTGGGGAACCTCACAGGTGTGCAGGGCACGGCGAGCGAGTGAATGCATAACAAGCGCCTTAATTATCAGAGTGTCGGGTTTTCGCTTCCTCCGGGAGCTGGTTACCCCTGAAGTACGATCTTATGTCGCTTCATTATGTACAGGCTGCGCCGGCTGCGCTATGGCCACACAGTCACGACCCTGCATTTTGGCCCGATACATCGCCTTATCGGCCTCTGCGGACAATTTATCGACACTGGTACCGTGCACCGGATAGACCGCAACGCCAATGCTCACCGTTACAGACACGCTTTCACCAGTCGCCAGGATAACCGGCTTGTGGCGCACTGCTTGCCGTAATCGCTCAGCCGTTTCCAAGGCTTCGGGTTGCCCCATTTCCGGCAACACCACCACAAACTCCTCGCCGCCGAAGCGCCCTACGGAATCTACCGCACGAACACTGCTACCCAGCACCCAACCGGCTGTGGATAACACCAGATCACCGGCGGCATGGCCATAACTGTCATTCACCTTTTTGAAATGATCGAAATCGATCCACAATACCGCCAAAGACCGATGGTAACGCTGCGCACGCTCTAACTCCTCAGCCAGAACGCGGCTTAATTGCCGCCGATTCAGCAACCCCGTGAGCGAGTCCTTCGTAGCCAGTTCCTCTAGCTCTTGCTCCAACGCCTTCCGCTTGGAAACGTCCAGCACAATCCCTTCAAACAATTCAGAACCGTCATCTTCTGTCAGTCCCGACCCTCTGGCCCACACCCAGATCTCCCGGCCATCTTTACAGGTGATCGGAAATTCGACTGAAAAGAATCCTTGCTGCCGAATCGAAGCTTCGGCCTCTTGCGCGACAGCCAGGCGACGACCTTCGTCCATCAGGCCTGATTCGCTTAGGGAGCCTTTCTTCATCAGCTCTTCCGCACTGTAACCGGTCAACTCTTCGCAGCCATCGGAGATAAAGATAAAACTGCCGGGATAATCGTTTCTGAAGCGAAAGGCCATACCGGGCAGGTTGTTCAATAACACCGTTAACTGCCGCTCGTGCTGGCGCATAACCTTGCGCTGGCGCATCTGCAGCAAGAGCAGCAGCCGGTCTTTGCGGAGTTGACGGAACATCACGATGAACAAGGTAAGGCCGGTCACACCAACGAATAGAAACCCTTTCCAGGTTTGGGCCTCGGACAGAGCACGGGCATCCCGAAACCAAGCCTCCGCCAACTGGTCCGAGAATTCGATCCAGACCAAGCCGACCACCAGATACACACCGGCAGCCCATAGGGCACGACGCAGCGGGCCGCGGTCTGCCTGCAGCAGCTTTAAAATGCCGCCCTTTGGTGTACCCTGGTTCATGGAAGCACCTTGTCTGACACTCATATCCTTTTCTTCAAAAATAGACACTGAGCACGGCTGAGTCGAGCGTGGCTTGCTTTTAAAGTCGACTTAGTCAAAAATAAACGTGACACTCAATTACGTTTAGCCAACATCATGCACTTTAACTTTTCTCTGAAATCCGTTCCCTACGCCCTATTTGCACTGCTGGCGATCACCCTGTCATCCGCATGCACCAATGCTTCCGGCCCCTCGGAAGAGGTCATCGAGTACGCCCGCTCAGCGACCCCCAACAACCCCGAAACCGCCGAGATCTACCAGCGTTCCTGCATGGCGTGTCATAGCAGCGGTACTTCCGATGCACCACTGACCGGGGACCACACCGCTTGGCAGACCCGCATGGAAAAAGGCATGGACACACTGCTGAATAACGTCGTCTCCGGCATGGGCGGCATGCCTCCTTATGGCTTGTGCATGGATTGCAACGCCGCCGAATTTCAGGCGTTGATCACCTTCATGGCAACACCAGCAAAGCTCTAGGAGTACCCAATGCAGCGACGGCACTTTTTAACTTTGCTGGTAGGCAGCGCCATTGCCAGCCAGGCGGGATGGCCCGGGATCGGCCATGCCCAAACGTCTTCCGGGCAACAGGCCACCACCGCAGGCCCAATGACGTGGCGTAACTGGTCTGGCTCGCAAAGTTCGAACCCCAGGTACCGGTTGGCCCCGCGTTCCGTTAACGAACTGCTGGACATCCTGACCGACCCTGCACACCAACATGCCAGTATTCGCCCCGTCGGCTCCGGTCATTCGTTCTCGCCGCTGGTGCCGACCAACGATGTGTTGGTCTCGCTGGCGCGATTGAACGGAGTCCTCGATCACGACGATGAGCAGTGCCGTGCCCGCATTGCCACCGGCACGCTGCTCGGTCAACTTGGCCAGCCGCTGGAAGCCATCAACCAAGCGCTGTTCAACATGCCGGACATTGACCAGCAATCCCTCGGCGGCTTACTGGCAACAGCCACCCATGGCACCGGGGCCGAACTGATGAGCTTGTCGGGCTATATCGAAGGCCTGACGCTGGTCACCGCGCAGGGTGATGTGCTGGAGTGCAGCCGGGACCAGAACCCCGACATTTTCCAGGCGGCGCGTGTCGGGCTGGGCAGTTTGGGCTTCGTAACCGATGTCACGCTGCAAAACCGGCGCCCCTACCGACTGAAGAAAACCACCGAATGGCTACCGCTCGAAGACATACTCAATAACGCCGACGCTCGCGTCAAAGCGCACCGCAACTACGAATTTTTCTATATACCTTTCTCGGGCATGGGCTTCACCAGCACCCACGACATCACCGATGAGCCAGTCTCTGAAACCGACGCCATCGATCAGAACGACGGTGCCCGGGACCTCCAACAAGCCCGCGATTATCTGTCTTGGTCGCCCCGTCTGCGCCGGCTGATTCTGGGCGGTTACATGCGCACTCTCAGCACCGAGGTGAAGGTGGCCCCGTCCTGGCAGAACTACACCAGCCCCCGCAATGTGCGTTTCAATGAAATGGAATACCACCTGTCGAGAGACAATTGGAAGGCGGCGCTGCGTGAGGTGATCGATACCATCGAAACCCTGTTCCCCGAGGTGTTTTTCCCAATTGAGGTAAGGTTCGTAAAAGCAGACGATGTCTGGCTCAGCCCTTTCTATCAGAGGGATTCGGTTTCCATCGCAGTTCATCGTTTCTTCGAAGAAGGCCACACACCGTTGTTTGAAGCCGTGGAACCGATTCTGAAGCGGTACGGTGGCCGGCCCCACTGGGGCAAGCTGAACACGCTCACCGGGGCCGATTTCGAAGCCCTTTATCCGAAATGGCAGGCGTTTAGCGAAGTGAGGGAAGCACTCGACCCGAACGGCCGTTTCCTGAACCCTTACCTGGCTCGGCTGTTCAACCAACCAACGAGTACGGGGTAGGCAAACATGGCTCACAGCGAAGCGTTTCGCAAACAACGCCGCAAACTGCTGCTGGCCGGTGTTGCGGTGGCGGGGGTGGGCGTTGCCGGCTTACTGAAGCCTGAAGCGCAAACCACCGGGCACTCCCGTTACTTTCTAACCCTGCAAAAGGCCCTGCGCGAAAAAGGCCTGGCAACGCCGACGCTGGTGATCGACCGCCAGCGTTTGAATCACAACATCGCCGTTTTGAACCGTCGCATTGGCGAGGATTTCAGTTATCGGATCGTCGCCAAGTCCCTGCCATCCGTACCTTTGCTCCAGCACATCATGGCGGCAGCCGGCACCCGTAAGCTGATGTTGTTTCATCAACCAAGCCTCAATCAGGTTGCGCGCACTCTGCCCGATTCTGATGTCCTGTTGGGCAAACCGCTTCCGGTGGCCTGTGCTGAGCGCTTCTTTAAACAGTTCGAAACGACCCAAAGCGGGTTCAAGCCCGATCAGCAACTGCAGTGGTTGGTGGATTCAGAGGCGCGGCTGGCTGAGTACCAACAACTGGCGATACAGCTGAAACAGCCGATGCGGGTGAATCTTGAAATCGATATCGGTCTGCACCGGGGCGGTTTTACCACTCAGGAATCACTGGCTCGGGCACTCACCACCATCGAACAGTCCCCTTCGCTCAGCTTCAGCGGTTTTATGGGGTACGAGCCCCACATTGTCAAAGCGCCGGGCCCAACCGACTGGCTGCTCGACCAGGCCATGGCCCGTTATCAGCAGTTTGTCGACACCGCCGAGCACACCCTGGGCCGCAGCGTTTCAGACCTGACCCTGAACACCGGTGGCTCCACAACCTATCCGTTGTATCAAGGCAGGGCCGGGCAGGTCCCCGCCAATGAGTTGGCAGCCGGTTCGGCGCTGGTAATGCCCACCGATTTTGATGTGCCAACACTGGCCGACCACCAAGGCGCCGCATTCATTGCGACCCCGGTACTGAAGCTTTTGGAGCGCACTCGCATCCCCGGAGCCCCGGGACTGGCACGGCTGCAAGCGCTCTGGAACCCTAACAAAGCCCGCACCGCGTTTATCTATGGCGGCTACTGGAAGGCAAGTCCGGTATCTCCACCGGGATTGGTGAATAACCGTCTCTATGGCCGCTCGACCAATCAGGAAATGCTGAACCTAGCCGAAGGCGTTCCGCTCGAGGTGGGTGACCGGGTATTCCTTCGGCCACACCAAAGCGAGGCTGTGTTGCTGGAATTCGGCAATCTGGCGATTTTCGACCCGGTCAAAGGCGAGATCACCGAGAGCTGGCCGGTGTTTGAGCGGGGGTGAACTCGGCAACGGTCCGTGCTTTAATTCCGGCAAACCGTTCAGGCAACAGGACTGCTCATGACTCCCGGAATTCTCGCCGCTAAAAAAGCGAAAATCAGCTACACCGTACACGAATATGCACACGATCCGTCGGCCGAAAGCTACGGCAACGAAGCCGCGGACAAAATGGGCGTAGACCCAAGCCGCGTTTTTAAAACACTGGTGGTGGCGCTGGACAGCAAAGAGTTAGCGGTTGGCTTAGTGCCGGTCACCAGCATGCTTAGCCTAAAGCTGATCGCTAAAGCCGCGAAGGCGAAAAAAGCCGGTATGGCGGATAAACAGCTCGTGCAACGAAGTACAGGCTATGTACTGGGTGGAGTGAGCCCACTAGGGCAGAAAAAACGTTTGAAGACGTTCATTGATGCCACTGCCGAGCAGTTCGACACCATCTTCGTCAGTGCGGGTAAACGGGGCTTGGAAATTGAGTTGGCTCCGGCCGATTTGGCTAAGCTGACCGGTGCGGATTTCGCAGATTTGCAGCAAGACTAAAAAAACAGGCCGGGGTTTTATCCCCGGCCTGTGTTCGAGCCTTAGTTCACGGAAGCAGCGGCTTCCTCCAGGATCTTGTTGAAGGTCGCGCTTGGGCGCATCACTTCAGACACTTTTTCAGCCGGTGCGTAGTAGTATCCGCCGATGTCGGCCGGATGACCCTGTACGACTGTCATTTCTTCCAGAATCTTGTCCTTGTTGGCTTCCAGCTGCTCAGACAACTTGGCAAAGAACTCTTTCAGCTCCTTGTCGTCGTCCTGCTTGGACAATTCCTCGGCCCAGTAACGGGCCAGATGGAAGTGGGAACCACGGTTGTCCAGCTCGCCGGTCACGCGGGACGGAGACTGGTTGTTCTCCAGCAGGCGTTCGGTTGCTTTGTCCATGGTCTGACCCAACAGTCGGGCGCGGGCGTTGTCGTGCTTCTCGCCCAGCTCGTCCAGAGACACGGCTGTGGCCAGGAATTCACCCAGTGAGTCCCAGCGCAGGTGGTTTTCCTGTACCAGCTGCTGTACGTGCTTGGGCGCAGAACCGCCCGCACCGGTTTCGTACAGACCACCACCGTTCAGCAGAGGTACGATGGACAGCATCTTGGCACTGGTGCCCAGCTCCAGGATCGGGAACAGGTCGGTCAGATAGTCACGCAGAACGTTACCGGTGACAGAAATGGTGTCCAGACCACGAATCAGACGCTCCATGGTCCAGCGAATGGCGCGCACAGGCGATTCGATACGGATGTGCAGACCTTCGGTGTCGTGATCTTTCAGGTAGGTGTTGACCTTCTTGATCAGTTCGGCGTCGTGGGCACGTTCATCGTCCAGCCAGAATACCGCCGGCATACCGGTGGCGCGGGCACGGTTAACGGCCAGCTTGACCCAATCGCGAATCGGCAGGTCTTTGGTCTGGCAAGCACGCCAGATATCGCCTTCTTCCACGTTGTGTTCGGTCAGTACGGTGCCGTCTTCGGCAACGATGCGAACGATACCCTCTTCTTCAATTTCAAACGTTTTGTCGTGCGAGCCGTATTCTTCGGCTTTCTGCGCCATCAGGCCAACGTTCGGTACTGTACCCATGGTGGTGGGATCGAAGGCACCGTGAGTTTTACAGAAGTTAATGGTTTCCTGATAAATCGTCGCGTACGTGGACTCCGGCATAACTGCCTTGGTGTCCTTGAGCTTGCCGTCACGAGCCCACATTTTACCGGAGTTACGGATCATGGCCGGCATGGAAGCATCAACGATCACGTCACTGGGCACGTGCAGGTTGGTGATGCCTTTCACCGAATCGACCATGGCGATTTCCGGGCGGTGCTCGTAGGTCTTGTGCAGGGCTTCCTGGATTTCTTCCTGCTTGGACTCTGGCAGCTGCTTGATCTTGTCGAGTACGGAAGACAGACCGTTGTTCGGGTTCACACCGATTTCTTTAAACAGGTCGCCGTACTGGTCAAACAACTCTTTGTAGTAAATCTTCACCGCGTGACCGAATACGATCGGGTGAGAGATTTTCATCATGGTTGCTTTGACGTGCAGGGAGAACATCACGCCGGTCTTTTCGCAATCGGCAATCGCATCTTCGAAAAATTGGCAGAGCGCTTTCTTGCTCATGAACATGCCGTCAACAACTTCGCCTTCCTGCAGCGGCAGGTCAGCTTTCAGTACGGTTTGTTCGCCTTTTTTGTTTTCGAACACGATGCGGGCGTTGGTCGCCTTATCCAGCGTGACGGACTGCTCGCTGGAGTAGAAATCGCCGCCACGCATGTGCGCTACGTGAGTGCGCGAAGCCGGGCTCCACTCGCCCATGGTGTGCGGGTATTTACGTGCGAAGGCTTTAACCGCGGCCGGGGCGCGACGGTCGGAGTTACCTTCACGCAGAACCGGGTTTACGGCGCTGCCCAGTACTTTGGAGTAACGGGCGTGGATGTCTTTTTCTTCGTCGGTCTCTGGGTGCTCTTTGTACTCAGGGACGTTGTAGCCTTTTTCGTTCAGCTCTTTGATGGCTGCACGCAACTGCGGGATCGAGGCAGAGATGTTCGGCAGCTTGATGATGTTGGCGTCGGGGTCTTTGGTGTATTCGCCCAATTCGGCCAGGTCATCGGTGACGCGCTGGTTTTCTTCGAGGTAGTCTGGGAAGCCTGCCAGGATACGCGCCGCCAGGGAAATGTCGCTGGTTTCAAATTCGATACCCGCCGGCTTGGCGAAGGATTCCAGTATGGGGAGCAGTGACCGGGTGGCTAGCGCGGGGGCTTCGTCGGTCAGGGTGTAGATGATCTTGGACTTGGATGTGGTCATTTTCGTCCTCTGGCTAAAGGGTGGGTTCAGGACGGTCATGGCGAGGCCGGTCGTCTTGTGAACGTCTGGCCGGGGCAATGACTGATTCGGAACTTTTGATAGACCTACTAAGATAGCATTTTTTGCGGCTGATGGATTACGATCTTAGTATAAGAACGTACGAACAATGCCTGATCTTTCACTACAACATGATGAAACGGCGGGAATTTACGAAACTTTCTAACATTTCTTGGAATTGGAGTGGTCGCAGTGTGGGGTAAGGCTGCCCAAAACACGCTCCTTCGGCACGTCCATGTGACGCTTGGGCTCCGCCATCCTTGGCTCCGCACAGTTTTGGGCAGCCTTACCCCACACCGCTGATCAAACTCCGAGCTGTTTTCCGCTCAAATAACCGACCTTTATTTTCGTTTATTCAGGCAGCAAGCCGACTTCCAGCAGGCGTTCACGCATTTGATCCAACGCCTCGGGGTTACCCAAAGCATCCCGGTTATCGGCTTTCTTTGAACCGTTGATCAAACGGGCCACTGCAAGTTCTACTTTTTTTCCGCTACGGGTGTAAGGGATGTCGGGTACTTCCACGATGTGTTTGGGCACGTGTCTTGGGCTGGCGCCTTCGCGAATTTTGGTTTTCAGGGTTTTCATCAGGTCGGTGGTGACGCTCTGTCCGTCGGCCGGGACGACGAACAGGACGACTTCTACGTCGCCTTCGATCTGGCGGCCAACCACCAGGCTGTCTTTGACTTCTGCAACGGTTTCAACCTGGCGGTAAATTTCGGCGGTGCCGATTCGTACGCCGCCTGGGTTGAGGGTGGCATCGGAGCGGCCGTAGATGATGGCGCCACCGTGTTCGGTGAATTCGATGAAGTCGCCGTGGGCCCAGACGCCGGGGAAGGTGTTGAAGTAGGCGTCCTGGTAGCGTTCGTTGTTCGGGTCTTGCCAGAAGCTGACGGGCATGGACGGCAGTGGTTGGCGGCAGACGAGTTCGCCGCGGCCGTCGCTGACCGGCTGGCCTTCGTCGTCATAGGCGACGGCATCTACACCGAGGAAGCGGCACTGGATTTCGCCACGGCGTACCGGCAGCAGCGGCGTTGCACCGACGAAGCAGCCGCAGATGTCGGTGCCGCCCGCGATGGAGCCGAGCAAGACGTTGGGCGCACCGTCGCTGTAGATCCAGTCGTAGTCTTCCGGAAGCAGAGGCGAGCCGGTGGAGAAGACCACTCGGAGCGCGCTTTGATCGTGGGTTTTGGCGGGTTGGAGTTCGGCTTTTCGGCAGCCAGCGATGAAGCGCGCGCTGGTGCCGTAGTGGGTAACGCTTTCTTTGGCCACGGTTTCCCAAAGGAATTCGAGGCTGGGGTAGCCGGGTGAGCCGTCTACGGTGATCACGGCAGCACCGGTCATGAGGGCCGAGGCCTGCCAGTTCCACATCATCCAGCCACAAGTGGTGAAGTAGAGGAAGCGATCTTCCGGACCAACGTCGCCGTGAAGCATCAGTTCTTTGGCGTGGTTGATCAGCAGGCCAGCGGTTCCGTGCACGATGCACTTGGGTTTTCCGGTGGTGCCGGAGGAATACAGGATGTACACAGGATGATCCGGATCCACCGGGGTGTACGATGGTGCCTGCCCGGCACCAGCTTCAAGAGCCTGCTCCCAGGTAGTGACCCGGTCGCCCTCAACGGGCGCTTCATCAGGCAGCTGCTGAACACTGAGCACCGTTTTCAACGAGGGCAAGCCGGCAATGAGGTCGGAGAAGTCTTGCTGGCGCGCGAAGGTTTTGCCGCCATAGCCGTAGCCATTGACCACGATCAGAGCGGCCGGTTCGATCTGGCCGAAACGATCGTTGATAGCACCGATGCCGAAATCCGGTGATGCAGAACTCCAGATCGCTCCCATGCTTGTGGCTGCCAGCATGCCTACCAGGGCTTCGTAGCCATTGGTCACAACTCCGGCAACCCGATCTCCTTTTTGGATGCCTTTACTGCGCAGGAAGGCTTCCAGTGCACCCGTATCGGTTTTCAGTTCACGGTAGCTTTTACGCAATACCGGCCGGGTTTCACAGTAGGCGACCACCGCTTCTTTGTCTGCGTGATCATTCTCCGCCCAGCGCAGCAAATTGGCGGCGAAGTTCAGTTTCATGCCCGGGAACCATTCGGCACCCGGCATCTTACGGCTACCCAGCACTTGAGTCGCCGGGGTATCACAGACCAACCCGCAGTAGTCCCAGACCTTCTGCCAGAAGGTTTCGAGTTCGTCGATCGACCACTGATGCAAGGCGTGGTAATCCGCGAAAGGGCCGAATCCGTCTAGCTCAAGCCAGCTTTTAAACTGGCCCATCCGGGATTGCGCCAGGGTGGTTTCTGTCGGAGCCCATACCACCGTTGATTGTTCTGTTGTACTCATCCTTCTCTCCAGATAATTACTGCATGTGCCAGCCGTGGCTGACCACCATAGACTGTCCGGTCAGAGCATTGGAAGGGAAGGCGGCCAGGTGCACCGCCAGTTCCGATACGTCGTCTACCGTTGTGAACTCGCCATCCACGGTGTTCTTCAACATGACCTTGCTGATGACATCTTGTTCCGAGATACCCAGCTCTTTGGCTTGTTCGGGAATCTGTTTATCCACCAGCGGCGTGCGCACAAAACCCGGGCAAATGATGTTACTGCGTACCCCGTGTTCCGCCCCTTCCTTCGCCACGGCCCGGCATAAACCGAGCATGCCGTGCTTCGCCGCAACGTAAGGTGCTTTTAAGGGGGAAGCTTCCAACGAATGCACCGACCCCATATACAGCATAGTGCCACTGTTCTGATCATACATCTGCTTGAGTGCAGCCCGGGTAACCAGGAAGGCTCCGTCCAGATGCACATGCATCACCTTACTCCAATCGGCATAGGCCAGTTTATGCACCGGATCGATGTGCTGAATGCCGGCATTGGCGAGGGCGATATCCAGCCGCCCCCACTTTTCCACAATCGCTGCGACGCCCCGGTCTACCGCTTGCTCGTCAGTCACGTCCATGGCCAAGGCCATCGCCGTACCGCCCGCCTTTTCAATCGCGGCAACGGTATCTGCCACACTTTCCAGCGTGAGATCGGCAACGGCCACGAAGGCGCCCTCTCGGGCGAAATGTTCAGCAATGGCCCGGCCTATACCACGGCCAGCCCCGGTTACTAATGCTGTTTGCTGTTGAAGACGTTTCATCACAGTCCCCTTATTGTTGTTTCGTTATGATCTGTCGTTAACTTTGCAAGTGGGCTCAAGAGCCGCCGTAAACTTCATTGGGCAACCAGGTCGCCAACGGCTCAAACCAGAACACCAGCGCCAACGCCAGTATTTGCAATGCGATAAACGGCAAGACGCCCAGATAGATGTCTCGGGTGGTGATTTCGGGCGGACACACGCCTTTGATGTAAAACAGCGAGAATCCAACCGGTGGGGTCAGGAACGAGGTTTGCAGGCAGATGGCGAACATGATCGCAAACCAAACCGGCTCAACGCCCATCTTGAACAGCACCGGCGCCACCAGCGGCAGCACGATCAGGGTGATCTCGACCCAATCCAGGAAGAAGCCCAGCAGGAAGGTGATCAGCAGCACCGTCAACAACACACCCATGGTGCCAAACGGCAGGCCGGTAATGGCCCCTTCGATGACCTCATCGCCACCCAGGCCCCGCAGCACCGACGCGAACACCGTGGCACCAATGAAGATGCCGAAGATGAACGCCGACGTGCGGCTGGTCTGGTACAACGACTCTTTCAAGGTTTCCATGTTCAGGCGCTTGCTGACAAAAGCCATCAACAACGCGCCCCCGGCACCCACGGCGGAGGCTTCGGTGGTGGTCGCGATGCCAAAGAAAATGGACCCGAGCACCGCGATGATCAGCACCATCGGTGGCAATACCGCCTGAACCACACCAAGAATGGCCCTGGCATCCATCGGCTCACGATTCTCCGGCGCAGGCGCCAGATCTTTTTTAATGAAGGAGGCAATCAGAATGTACAAAATGTACATGGCACCAAGCATCACGCCGGGAATCAGTGCGCCCATGAACAGCTTGCCGACAGACGCATCCGACGTGCCGAGCCGATCGGCCATCAGCACCAGCATGATGCTGGGCGGTACCAGAATCCCAAGCGTGCCCACCGAGCAGGCGGTGCCCACGGCCAGCGATTTGTTGTACTTGGCCTGCATCATCGGCCCCAGCGACAACATGCCCAGCAGCACCACCGATGCACCGACGATGCCGGTGGAGGCCGCCAGCAACACACCAACGATAACCACCGTGACGGCATAGCCACCGCGCAAGGGCCCTAATACCCGCACCAGGCTGTGCATCAGTTTCTCGGCGATGCCGGAGCGGTCCAGCATAATGCCCATGAAGATAAACATCGGCAGCGCCACCATCAGCTCATTGGCGACAATGCCGTAGATTCTGGCGTCCAGCACACCGATGGTGCCTTGCCAGGTAAACCAGATCGGGGAGTCAAAATACTCCACCAGCACGTGCCCGACGATGCCGAACACCAAACCAACACCGGCCAGCGACCAGGCCACCGGGAAACCCAGCAACAGCAAAAACATGAAGCTGGCGAACATGGCGATTACTAGAATTGCTTCTACACCCATAGCGTCTGTCTCGTTCTCAAGGATTCGGATGGCCGGTTGAGCGGCGATCATCGTGGGTGGGTGCTACGGCTCGCGGAAAACCAAACAGTAAGGTGGTGCACCGGGTCGCTCGGGAGAACAAAGCCAGCATGACCAGAACCAACCCAAACGGCAGCATGCTCTTGAAAATAAACCGGTACGGCAGACCACTGGGCGCCTGCGAGCGCTCCTGATAGATCCATGCCTTCCAGGCATAGGGCACCAACGCATCAATCATCAGATAAATAATCGGCAGGGCCAGAAGCACGATGCCGACCAGTTCAATCCAGGCCTGAGCCTTCAAAGGAAACTTTTCTTTCAATACATCGACCCGGACATGATCATCCCGGACCACTGCGTAGCCCAGCGTGAGCATGGTGGCGATCCCGAACAGGTGCCAGGACAGCTCTTCCAGAGCGATGGATCCTTGCTCCAGTACATAGCGCGAGAACACATTGGTCAGCACCACCAGAAGCACGCCTATCCATAACCAGGAACTCAGGCGGCCCACAGCGACAACCAGGCAGTCGAGCCGGGATGACAGAGCGTTATCGGGCAGTACACCTTTCTCGTGGGACAGGGTTGGGCTTCCCACCGGTGTCTTGGAATCAGTCACGTTCACCTCGATTCTTTCGGATGCAGGAGAGAGCGACAGGCAGCGTGAATCCGCCGCCTGTCATGATCATCATCCAGTGATCAGTCGTACTGGTAGAAATCCCGGGGCAGGTAGCCCTTGGAATGCCAGATGGAGTGGTGTTCCATGAAGTTGCGCTGGCTGGTCAGAACCCGCTTGAACATCGGGTCTTTCGCCGCGATTTCGTCCAGCACTTCGTTGGTGACCTTTTGCAGCTCACGCAGCACTGGCTCAGGCAGGGTTTGAGCAGTTACGCCTTCGTTTTCATAATCACGCAAGGCGGTAGGCTGCGCCCACTCACTTTGAGCAAAGCCTTTCAACGTGGCCGCCTCACAGCCCATTTCAATCAACGCGCGCGATTCCGGCTCCAGATCTTCCCAAGTGTCTTTGTTCACCAACAAATGCGACGTGGTCAATGTCTGGTGCCAACCCGGCATGATGTAGTTCTTGATAATCTGATCAAGACCCAGCATTTTGTCGATCGCGGGCTGCGAGAACTCGGTAGCGTCAATGGTCTTGCGCTCAAGCGCCTGATAAATCTCGCCACCCGGCACCATGGTCACCGAGGCCCCGAGTTTCTCCAGTACCTTGCCGCCGATGCCGGCAAAGCGAATTTTCAGACCGTCGTAATCTTCCACGCCTTTGATGGGTTCCGCGAACCAACCCGCACCCTCAGGGCCGATGATGGAACACAGCATGGGGTGAATGTTGCGCTCGGCGTAGATTTCTTCCAGCAATTCACGGCCATCACCTTCGTAATACCAGGCCAGATAGGCAGGTGGCTCCATATTGAAGGGGGCACCGGAATAAAGCGGCAAAGAGGGAATGGTGCCTTGATCGTATCCGACCCAGGTGTAACCGGCCGGGTATTTGCCACTGCCCACGGCATCCATGATTTCAAACGGTGGAACCAGCTCCCCGGGTTCGTAGTAACGCAACTGAATGTCGCCTCCGGAAATCGCTTTGAGATTTTCACTCAAATGCTTCACCGGCGTCGTCAGGCCAATCAGATGCGAGGGGAAGGCCAGAGGTACTTGCCAGCGCACTTTCTCGGCTGCGAGCACATCACTGCTGGCGAGGCCGCCACTGATCACTGCCGCGGCAGTGATGCCATAGGTAAGACGAGAGAGCTTTTGCTTGATCGACATGTATTGGATCCTTCTTGTTGTTGTCGTCAGCCATCCGGTCGTTCCGCCGGTAGGCTTTTTATAGAATCAGACAACGCTGGAAATCCAACTGGCGCGGTGATGTGGTCCAACAGTGTTGCGTCAGTTTTTATTCGAGCGTTGTTCTGACGTACTACATTCAGAGCTCAGCAACGCTTATGCCAAACGTATTAACCGACTGATATTATTGAAAAAATAAATAAATCAACCACAAAACCCTCACCCACAATGTCCGGACATCCGGACAACAATGACCAAAGGTCTTAAACATGCGTCCGGAAAACCGAACAAGTGTCCTAGTTTCCGGACAGTTTTGCCATTTTCTCGTACAATACTGAGCGCGAAATGCCCAGCAACTTGGCCGCCCGGGTGCGATTACCCCGGCAAGCCGCCAACGCCTCTTCGATGGCTTGAGCTTCTGCCACCGCTAAGACCCGGGCCAACGGCCGCACCGGACGAAACGGTGTTCTGGGTGCCGCCTCGGCGTCGCCACCAGGCAACACTTTCAGAATAGCATCTGCATCCAGAAGCTCACCTTCTTCGCTCATGGTCAAAGCCCGCTCAAGCACATTCCGCAGCTCCCGAATGTTACCGGGCCAGTGATAGGCGCTCAGCGCCGCGATACCGGCATCGGTGATTTCGCCGCGCAAGCCCTGGCTTTCGCAGATCTCACCCAATAGCACCTCGGACAGGATGCCTAAATCCACCAACCGCTCCCGCAAAGGAGGTATCCAGATTTCCAGCACGTTCAACCGGTAGTACAAATCGGACCGGAAGCTGCCTTCGGCCATCATCTCGTCAAGATTCCGGCTGGTGGCCGCAATCACCCGAACATCCACCGGGCTGAGCTTGTTCGACCCCAACGGCTCGATTTCCCCTTCCTGCAACACGCGTAACAGCTTGGCTTGCAGTGGCAAGGGCATGTCACCGACTTCATCCAAAAACAGGGTGCCGCCATTGGCCAGCTGGAATTTTCCATCCCGCGTACGCTTATCGGCGCCGGTGTATGCCCCCGGGGCAACACCAAAGAATTCCGCCTCCAGCAGATTCTCCGGCACCGCCGCCAGATTGACCCCGACAAACGGCTTATCCGCGCGCTCCGAAGCAGCATGGATGGCCTGTGCCAGCACCTCTTTACCAGTGCCGGTTTCTCCCAGCAGCAAGACAGGCACATCGCGTCCGGACGCCAGTCGGGCGCGGCGTTTAACTTCCAATGCCTGCGGGCTGGCACCGACAAAATCGGTCAAGCTGTAACGAGTGCCCCGGGTCTTTTTCGCCAGTGCTTTCCGGGCAGCGGCCAAATCCTGATGCAAGCGCCGAAACTTGGAAACCAGCGGGGTCAGCGGCTGAACATCGTCGTAGAGCACGAACGCTACCGCCCCAACCACTTTGCCGTTGTCGTCATAAAACGGTAAGCGAGAAACCACCAGCTGCTGTTCATTGTGCTCCATGATGTCGAGCAGCATCGGCTTCCCGGTGGCAACCACTTCCGGCATCCGGGTATGCGGAATCACCCGCCAGATTTCCTTGCCGATGACCGAGGAGGGGGACGGTAACTGCAGCAAGTCGGAATAACACTGGTTAATCCAGGTAATCCGGCTGTCCACGTCAATGGCAATAGCACCGGCGCTGGCCTGCTCGAACATCGGTGCCATTGCGTCGATTAGCTCACGGGTCAACCCGGTTTTATTTTTATCAGGAAAGATCTGCTTCATGGTGGGCTCGCCATCGTTGCTACAGACGAATGTACGGTAGCAACGTCAAACTCAAGATGGCTGCAATCGCGACGATGGCAGCAAGAAAAGTGACCGGTCGGGAGCGGAACTGATGCCAAAGGCCGGTTTCCCCCCGTTCACACCGGGCATGGTATTCCTGTCGCTGCCGGGCAAGGCGCCGGGCCTGGTAGTCATCCAGAAGAACTCTTGCCCGAGCGGCTTCGTCGTCATCGTGCACCCAGAAGCCGCCCATACTGATGCCCCATCGGCTCGGGGGTGTTTCGTAGTAGCGAACTTCGTGCTCTTCAAACAAGGCACGGATTTCGTCAGCTTCGTCATCCGGTACGTTGCGAAGGTTCATCAAGTGGTGGGGCATACAGTTTCCCGGCTGGCTTCGTTAGCGTCGTTGGCTATATCCTAGCAGGAAAGCAAATCCGATCGAATTTATCAGGACGCTGCATGAGCCAGAACCCCCTCCGTCTGTTGCTGGACGTTGATAGCCGCTTCCAGCGGGACAGGGACCAATCCCCGGCGTTTCTTCATCGCCGGGATCGCCGCTTTGCGCTCGATTGCGAACAGCAGGGAGTCAGCCCGACCCCCGCGCGCTGGCTTGAGCACATGCGGCGGCTCAG
This sequence comes from Marinobacter sp. MDS2, assembly GCF_030718085.1. Lineage (NCBI taxonomy): Bacteria > Pseudomonadati > Pseudomonadota > Gammaproteobacteria > Pseudomonadales > Marinobacteraceae > Marinobacter > Marinobacter sp. MDS2. The sequence goes on along the minus strand of NZ_JAVAJF010000001.1, from coordinate 1,930,524 downwards.
TGGCCCCGGCAGCGACGATCAAGCCGGGCACAAAGTATTGCGACAGTGGCGACGCATCAACAGCGGGTTTGCCGCCGCCGGTGCGTTGTTCGGCGTGCTCACCATGGCCGGTTTGCTGTTCTACGACGGTGGCCAGCGCATTAATATCACGGTGTTGCTGGCATTCGTTCTCTTACAATTATTGTTTGCACTGGCCACCACCGCGCAATCACTCATGGGCTGGCAGCCCTGGCGCAGGCTGTCCAAGCGTCTCAACCTGCCACCTCCGGGAAGCGCACTGACGCCCCTGCAACCGATGCTGATGGCTCGTGCAGGGCACACCGGAGGTGTTTTTTTTGCACTCACTGGTTTGCTCACGTTGCTGATTTTGCTCGTTATTCAGGATTTGGCGTTTGGCTGGAGCACCACCCTCAATGCCGCCGCCGGGGGCTACCACCGTTTGATTCAGTCCATTGCCGCGCCGTGGGCGCTGTTGTGGCCAGCCGCGGTACCGTCCCACGAGCTTGTTGAAGCAACCCGTTTCTTCCGGGCGGCCCCGATGAACCAGACCACTGCACCCGGGCAATGGGGCCAGTGGTGGCCGTTTGTGGTCATGCTCTGGGTGACCTGGGTAATGCTTCCAAGAATGGTATTTTTGGCGCTCAGTCACTGGCTGACGGCCCGAAAAGCGAGCCGGCTGCTGCAAAGCCACCCGGGTATGCAGGCGCTGCTGTACCGGATGGAAACCCCGACCCTCGACACCGGCAACCAGCACAACGACGCTGACGACCTGCCGGATGTCCGCACTCAAGCCAGCACCAACGAACTGTGTGACACCCGTTATCTGATATGCTGGGCCGGCGCCGGCGAGCCGGAGCTGCCCCAGCAGCTAACCATGCAGGACAGCCAGATACTGAAAGCCGGCGGCCGTGCCACTCTGGCCGAAGACGATCAGGTACTGGCAACTTTGGCCAAGAACCTCAACCAAGAAACCTCACCGGCGGTGATTCTGGTTACCCGCAGCTGGGAGCCGCCAACCGGGGAGTTACACGATTTTCTGGAGCAGGCGTTCGAGCAGTGGCCTACCGGCACCCGGGTTATGATCCTGCCCTTGGCGAATGATGCCAACCAGTCGCCGAAGCAGGCACTCATTCAGCCATGGTTGCGCTTTACCGAAAGACTGCCCGAAAGTTTTGCCAGCGTTGCCCTGTTGCCACCCTCGCCGGATACGCCCTACCAGATCACGGGAGCCTCAGCGTTATGACCCACCCTCCCGTCTTCGCGGTTGTTGGCCATCCAAACAAAGGCAAATCCAGCGTCGTCGCGACCCTGTCCCAGAACGACGCCATCGCCATCGCACTCGAACCCGGCACTACCCGGGCCAGCCAGCGCTACCCGCTCACCGTCGATGGCCGGCAGCTCTATACCCTGACCGACACCCCCGGTTTCCAGCGCCCGAGGCGCGTTCTGCAATGGCTGCAAGCCCACAGCTTGTCAGCCTCGGACCACCCTGACACCGTACGTGCCTTTGTGCTTCAACATAAAGGCGACGAACGCTACGTGGATGAATGCGAGTTGCTGACCCCCATCATCGAAGGCGCCGGCATTATCTACGTGGTTGATGGTTCGGTGCCTTACAGTGCCGAACACGAAGCTGAAATGACCATCCTGCGCTGGACCGGTCGCCCGAGCCTGGCTTTGATCAACAGTATTGGCCCCGATGACTACAGCGATGTATGGCAGGCAGCGCTTGGACAATTCTTTCAGGTTGTACGCAAGTTCGACGCGGTTCGCGCCCCGTTCGAGCAACATCTCAGCCTTTTACGAACCTTCGGCCAACTGGAGCCCGACTGGGAACAACCTCTGGAGGAAGCCACCCAGCGACTGGCCGAGCAACGCAGCCAACGCCAGCAACAGGCCGCGAGCCTGATCGCCCGGGCACTGGAAGATTTGATGGGCTATCAGGAGAAACGCACTCTGACGCTGGACCAGCTGGCCAGCACCAGCGAAGCCACGCTCGCAGACACCCTGAGAGAGCGCTGGTACAAACGCCAACGCCGGCGCGAGCAGTCGCTGCGCATCGACATAGAGCATTTGTATCAGCATCAGCGCATCACCCGTCAGGAAGCGGAACTGGAATGGGCCAATCAGCACGACCTGTTTTCGGAAGATACCCGCCGACACTGGGCAGTCAGCAAAAAATATCTGGCCACGGCCGGATTCGGAGCCGGCGCGATGGGCGGTGCGGGCATAGATGCGGTGACCTTTGGCTCGTCACTGGGCACGGGTGCGCTCTTGGGCGGGCTGATCGGCGCAGCGGGCAGTTATTTCTACGGCGACCGCTTGCTGCTGCCGGCACTTAATATCGGCCCTCTGCAAAACGGGCTGCAATCCGCCACCTTCGGCCCGGTTCAGGACAGCCAGTTTGGTTACGTCATTCTCGGCCGGGCCGTCGATCACTGGTGGCACATCAGCCACCGAAACCACGCAGGGCGCGATTTGCTGGCACTGGAGCCGGCCGATCAGCATTGGCTGGAACAGCTCGACAAAGCCAGCCAACGCGAGATTCAACGGGCACTCGACCGGTGCCGAAAACAGCGGCCGCTAAGTCCCAGCCAACAGCAAAATCTGGCTCAGGCGATTGGTCAGGCCATGGCCGCCTATGACAACTGGCGGTTGAATCGCGGCTGACCGGCATGTTTATACTGTAAGGCTATTCCATCACACAATGAGGAATGTGAATGAAAATCGTACGAGTGCAAGACATTATTGGTACCGAGCGCGAAGTAACCGGTCCGGGCTGGACCAGCCGCCGCATGCTTCTGAAAAAAGACGGCATGGGTTTCTCTTTTCACGAAACCATCATTCCGGCCGGTGCCGAATTGAACCTGTGGTACAAGCATCACCTGGAAGCGGTTTACTGCGTAGCCGGTAATGGCACCATTACTGACAAGGCCACCGGTGAAACCCACGAAATCACCGACGGCACCTTGTACGCACTCGACCAGCACGACCAGCACACCCTGCGCGGCGGCACTGAAGATATGCGCTTGATTTGCGCCTTCAACCCGCCTGTGACCGGTCAGGAAGTTCACGACGAAGACGGTGCCTACCTGCCCGACACCAGCGAAGACTGATTCGCACGCCGTGGCAAGCAATTTCGCCGCGAACACATCGCCATCGCCAGCCAAGCTGCTGCCGGTGGCGGTGTTGCTTTGGTTAGCCGGTGTTTATCTAAGAATACCTGTGTTGGTGGCACCGCCACTGGCACCGTTCATCAGTGACGAACTGGGCCTGACTCAAGCGCTCACCGGCGCACTGACGACTCTACCTATTCTGATGCTCGCCATTGGCGCTATGCCCGGGTCGCTTGCCATTTCTCGCATAGGCCCGCGCAACACTCTGGCGCTGGCCATGTTGATCATGGTGATTGGCTCGGCGGGCCGGGGCTTAGTGCCCGATACCCTGACGCTGATGATCGCCAGTGCCATCATGGGACTGGGCGTCGCCATGATGCAGCCCGCCTTACCGGCACTGCTGCCCCGTTGGCTTGAACCGCATCATCTGGCCATCGGTTCCGCTATTTATATGAATGGCATGCTGATGGGCGAGTTTATCGGGGCCGGTATTACCCTGCCGGTACTGATGCCTTTGCTGGAAAACAGCTGGCGCGCAACACTGTTGGCCTGGTCGCTACCCGCGCTATTGGTCGCCGCGGCGCTGTTTCTTCCCAAGCGGGATCTGGCGCGACCGGTCCGCAAAACTGCCTGGCTTCCGGATTGGAAAAACCCGCTGACGCTTCGTTTGGGTTTGTTGCTAGGGCTGTCCGGCTCGTCTTTCTTCGGGCTGAACGCTTATATGGGCAACCTGCTGGAACAGCAAGGCAACTTCGACCTGCTCCCGGATGCCCTGTTCTGGTACAACTTCGCACAAGTGTTCGCCTCTCTGGTGATGCTGAAGATGGCGCGACGATGGGTTGGGCTCCGTAGCTTGATTATCATCATGGGCATTCTGAGCATCAGCGGCACCCTCGGTGCACTTCTGCTTTCCGGCTGGGCGTCGATCATCAGCGCCACTTTCATGAGCTTTTTTGCGGGTATCTTGCTGATTCTTCTGGTGGCCTTACCACCCCTGCTGGTGTCCTCGGAAGAAACCGGGCGGCTCTCTGCCGGCACGTTTCTGGTCGGCTACACGCTGGCGTTTTCCGTGCCGATGCTGGGCGGGGTACTGGCAGACTGGACCGGCGATATCCGCCATGCGGTGTGGGTGATTCTCGGCTACGGCGTATTGGTATTGCCCATCGCCTTCCGGTTACAACTGAACCGCACCTGACCTCAGGCGAACCTGGCTTGACTGGGGCAGCTCTGACAGCCAACCCCGGCCAGACATCCACGCCGTTTAGATGTAGTAATCTTTCAACGGAGGGAAGCCGTTGAACTCTACCGCACTGTAGGTGGTGGTATAGGCGCCGGTAGACAACCAATACATCCGGTCGCCGATGGCCAGGTTTAACGGCAACGGGTACTTGTGGTGCTCGTACATGATGTCGGCACTGTCACAGGTTGGCCCCGCGATCACGCAGTCTTCTCCCTCACCCTCTTTCTCTGTCCAGATCGGGAACTTGATGGCTTCATCCAGCGTTTCGATCAAACCCGAAAACTTACCCACATCGGTAAACACCCAGCGGTGCAACGCGGTACGTGATTTACGGGAGATCAGCACCACTTCACTCACCAACACTCCGGCATTGGAGATCAGGGATCGGCCGGGTTCAATGATGATTTCTGGCAGCTCCGCTCCGAAGTCTTCCTCAAGGAAGCGGGCAATCTCCCGGGCATAGACACTCAGCTCGTTGGTCCGGCTGATGTAGTTGGCCGGAAACCCACCGCCCATGTTGATCATCTTCAACTCAATGCCGTCTTCTTCCTTCAGGCGCTCAAAGATGACTTTCACTTTGCTCAACGCGGCATCCCAGGCACCGATTTCACGCTGTTGCGAGCCCACATGGAACGACACACCGTAAGGCACCAACCCCAGATCACGAGCCAGGATCAACAAATCCATGGCCATGTCGGTTTGGCAACCAAACTTGCGCGATAACGGCCAGTCTGCGGTGAGCGTGCCTTCCGTCAGAATGCGCACGTACACCTTCGAGCCCGGCGCCGCTTTGGCGATGTTGCGCAAATCCGCCTCGGAATCCGTGGCAAACATGCGCACACCTTTTTCATAGAAGGTCCGCACGTCACGGGCTTTCTTGATGGTGTTGCCAAAACTGATGCGATCGCCGGTGACACCCAACGCCATGACTTTTTCCAACTCGTACACCGATGCGATATCGAAGTTGGCACCCTTGTCCTTCAACAGCGTCAAAATCTGCGGGGCCGGGTTCGCTTTTACGGCGTAGTAGACCTTTGCATAAGGAAAACCTTCCACCAATTCGTCGTACTGACGATCAATAGTGGCAGTATCAATCACCACAAATGGCGTTTCCTTGGTGTCTGAAAATGCTTTGATACGCTGAAAGGTGTCGGTGTCGTAGTAATCCGCAATAGTTGCGTTGGCTGCGTCGATCATCAGTGGTGCATCCCTCCATAGGGAAAGCAGACATAAAAAAAGGCACCGCAGCACGGCTGCAGCACCCCCTTGATGTCGCGATCATCAGGCTTTTCCTGAAGCACTACAAATGCGCAGATATACCGATCATTCTGCCTGCCCGTAGCAACACTCCGGCACGCGCTTCCTGACCGAAGCAAGCGGCCAGGTTTTACCTGACAGGGCGCTTCTTGGTGCCTTGCTGCGCTTGTGCGGTCAGCGGGTCTTCCGGCCAGGGATGCTTGGGGTATCGCCCACGAGTATCCTTACGTACCTCGGGGTAGGCGTTACGCCAGAAACTCGCCAGATCTGCGGTAACGGCCAAGGGCCTCTGGGCGGGTGATAGCAGATGAATAACCACCGGCACCCGCCCCCCGGCGACTTTCGGGGTTTCCGTCCAGCCAAATAACGCCTGCAGTTTGGCCGCCAGCACGGGACCGTTGTCAGCGCTGTAATCCAGGGTCACGTTCTGGCCGGTGGGAATGGTCAGTGCGCGCGGAGCAAGTTCTTCCAACCGCTGCTGTTGCGGATAATCCAGCAGGGTATTCAGCGCCTGAACCAGATTGAGGCCGGACAAATCGGACCAGCGTTTCATGCCTGATAGATAAGGGGCCAGCCAGATTTCCACGGTGTCCAGCAACGCAGCATCGCTGACCTCTGGCCATTCACCGGGATACTCCTCTGCCAACAACCGCACTCGCGCACACCATTGCCGCGCTGCCGGAGTCCAGGGCAGGCTATCCAAGCCTTTACGACGCACCGCGTCCAACAACCCTTGCTGAAGCATCTCCGGCGCGACCTGAGCCAGCGACTTCTCAGCCAACACCAGAGAACCCAGTTTACGCACGTGTCGCGCCACGACGGTGCCCCGTTTATCATCCCACAGGGCTTCTTCCCGATCCTCGATGTGAGCCGCGAGATCCTGCTCCAGGTCAGCAAGATCGACCGGTGCCGCCAGGTATATGGTGGCTTCCCGGGCTTTGCCGTCCAGATCGGCAGCGACCAGCCATTCTTGCCGCGCCAAGGCGTCGTCTTCCCGTAATATCGCACCTTTGCCGTTGCTCAGCTGGTAACGGGGCGTGCTGCCCGGCCGGCGGCGGGCAATGCGATCCGGGTAGGCCTGAGCCAACACCCGGCCAACATCAGTTTCGGATGGCAATCCGGTTGTGTTTTCTCCTCGACAAAGGCGTTTTACGGCTTGTTTGATCGCGTTTAACCGCGCCACATCTAGCCCGCGATGACCGCTTTCGCCGTGTAATACCCGAATGCGTTCATGCAGGTCTGCCCCTGAACCGGGGCCCAACAAATCCCGCTCTTCCAGCAGCGCGGCCAATTCAGCCGCCAATTGCCCGAGCCCGAGATCGCGCCCCCTGAGCACCATGTGCGCCAACCGTGGGTGCATACCCAACGCTCGCGCGGCCTTGCCGTGGTCCGTAATGGCACCATCGGCATCCAGCAATTCCAGCCACTGCAACAAAGTCACAGCCTGCTGCCAGTGAGCGACGGGTGGTGCGTCGATCCACGCCACCTGCTCGGGCGAACGGGCACCCCATTGGGCCAACTCCAACACCAAAGGGGCCAGATCGGCTTCTTGAATCTCTGGCGGGGTAAAATCCGCCAGCCCGAACTGTTCGGATTCGCTCCACAGCCGGTAGCACACACCGGGCTCGATACGACCGGCCCGGCCTTTACGTTGTTCCGCTGACGCTTTCGAGACCCGGCCAGTCACTAAGCGCGTCATACCGCTGTTCGGGTTAAAAACCGCCCGGCGCTGCTGGCCAGCATCGATCACCACCCGCACGCCTTCAATGGTCAGACTGGTTTCGGCAATGGCGGTGGCCAACACAATCTTGCGCGAGCCCTCGGGGGCAGGCGATATGGCGCGGTCCTGTTCCTCGGATTTCAAATTGCCGTAGAGCGGAGCAAGCAGAACATTGGCGGGTAACTGCCCCTGCAATTGCTGTGCAGCCCGCCGAATTTCCCCGGCCCCCGGCAAAAACACCAGCACCGAACCGGTCTGCTCGGCCATGGTTTCCTGCACCACTTCAACCACCTGATCCACCACCCGGCCATTGCGAGGCAGAGGTCGGTACATCACCTCCACCGGAAACGCCCGGCCTTCGCTGCTGATCACCGGCACATCGCCCAGCACTTTGGCGATTGGCGCGGTATCCAGAGTCGCCGACATCACCAGTATCCGCAGATCTTCCCGCAACGCCTGCTGGGTTTCCCGCACCAATGCCAAGCCCAGATCGGCTTGCAGGGAACGCTCATGAAATTCATCAAACAACACAGCGGCGTAGTCTTCCAGCATGGGGTCGTTCTGAATCAGGCGCGTCAGAATGCCTTCGGTGACCACTTCAATCTTGGTGTTCGCAGAAACCTTGGTATCCAGCCGGGTCCGGTAGCCGACCGTTTGCCCCGGGGCTTCTCCCAACTGTTTCGCCATATACCGTGCCGCCGATCTGGCCGCCAACCGCCGGGGTTCCAGCATCAGGATTTTCCGGTCATCCCGCCATGGTGCATCCAACAGAGCCAAGGGCACTCGGGTGGTTTTACCGGCTCCTGGGGGGGCTTGTAGCAACGCTGTGGTGCTTTGGGTCAGGGACTGGGTTAGCTCTGGGAGTATGGTTTCTATTGGGAGCATGGGGCGTTGTTGGGTTTAGCCTTTTTGTTTGGGGGTGGTGCGGGAGGGGTTTTGAATTTTGGGCCGAAAAAGAACTCGCTTCGCTCAGACACCTTTGTTCGACCCAAAATTCAAAACCCCTCCCACACCCTGCAGAACGATGAGATATGTTTAAAGATTACCATGGTTGAACAACGGTTGAGTTGGCTACGCCAGACTCAAGACCGAGAATGCCAAACCTCCGGACGAGGCACAAAGAACGCGAACACCAAGCCAAAGGCCAGCGCCGCCACACCAATACCGAATGCCGACAACAGCGTGCCACCGGCATCCAGCCACTGCTTGGTTAACCAGGGGCCGACCATTTGGGTAAAACCATAGAGCGCCACCATCGCAGCCGACAGCCTTGGCCCTTGGTGCGGGTGCAACGCTCGGCCGGTTCTTTGAGTGAGCAGAACCGTCCCAACAAAGGTGCTACCCACCAGCACCGCGCACAACACCAAACCAACGGCGCCCGGCCATACGACTGCGGCCAGTACGCCCGCCAACTGGATGATAAAATTCAGTCTTAACGCTCGGAGATCACCCATAACGGCACCGAGTTTGTTCCAGAGCCACGGCGAAGGAATGGTCACGATGGCCACCAGCATCCAGGTGCCGTCTTGCAGGAAATGGTCGGCCGGCAATTCAAGGTTCGCCAGCAGCGGCAAAAAGGTCATGGGCAGGATGTATCCCAGACCGGCGCCGGCGTAACTCAGGAACAGCGGCACACTGGCGCGATCCAGCAACGGCGTGGTGGTGATGGCTTTGCCGGAATCGTCTTGGTCGCGAACGGGCACATCAAGCTTTCGCAGTTGCACAACGCCCCACCAGCCCAACGGGATAGATACCAACAGGGCAGGCCACCAGCGCTGCGCACCGTCAAGAAAATCGGCGGGGCCGGTCACCAACCCGCTGGATACCAGCAGCCCTGTACCCACACCGATATACACCAGCCCGCTCAGAGACGCGCGGTTTCGTAGAACCAACCATTCCAGAATCAGGGCCGGGGCCTGTACGAAGATCACGCCGTTGGCCACCCCATTGAGCCAGCGAACCACCGACATCAGCGTGAGATCATCGGTTTGGGTCATGATCAGGGTCGTGATGACATGCACCAGCATGAACAAAGGTAACAGGAAGCGGATCTGGTCGATCCGGTGCCAGCGTATCGCCAACATGGCTCCCATCAGGTAACCCAGATAATTCCATGTCGCGATGGCAGCACCTTGGGAGGCGTTTATCTGATCGTCCGCCACCAGGTAGGGCATTAACGGGGTATAAATAAACCGGCCCAAGGTATGCACCACCAACAACACGAGCCCACCAGCCAACAGGACAGTGAACAGCTGTTTGGGAGAAACACTTGAGGATGTCATGGATACTACCCGGCTAAGCATTAAAAAGTTACAGCCGGGCAGTGTATGGCAGACGATGGGGTTTGTCAGTCAGACCTTGGACACACGGGATCAGGCGCCCGCTGCTCTGGGGTGATTTTCCTTGGCCCAGCTGTAGATTCGTTCAAACGCTTCCGCTAGTTCTTGCGGGTTGTGCGGGGGCTGAATCAGAGCCTGAAGCTTGCCATCCGGATTTAACAACGCAAAATGACCGCTGTGGTCCACCAGCAGCTGACCGTCCACTTCACGGTGTACGAAGACCGCACTCAGGCTTTTCGCCAGCGCCCTGAGCGTATCCAGTTCACCGGTCAGGCCGTGAAAATGTTCACCAAAGAAGCCGGTATAGGCTTTCAGTTTTTCCGGGGTGTCGTGTTCCGGATCTGCGGTCACCAGCAGGTAATCCGGCTGCGGCAGCTCCGCAGGCAACAATTTGTCGGTTTGCCGCAGGTTCGCCATGGCCGCAGGGCAGATATCCGGGCAGTTGGTGTAACCGACAAACACAAAGCTCCACCGGCCTTTCAAGTCTTCCCGGGTCACGGTATTCCCCTGTTCATCCGTCAGGGTAAATTCCACCAGCTCACGGGGTTGCTCGTAAACGTAGGTGTTGTATTCACTCAGGTCTGGCGCCGGCGTGGGCTCACTGTTCGCCAGAAACACCTGCCGCCCCAAGGTCAGGCCAAAAATCAGTGCAACGATCAAAAACAACGCAATCAGCGTAATCCGTAGCGAACGCCCCATAGGGCCTCCCTGTCAAATGAGTGTCATGCCCACTGTTCAGAAAAAAACGAAGTGATCCACCAGCAGCACCACAAACAGCGCCATCAGATACACGATGGAGTATTTAAAGGTATCCATGGCAACCCGGCGGTCATCGCCTTTCAGCAAGCGAATGGCATATTGCAGGAACCGCAAACCTAAGGCCAGAGCCCCCGCCAGATATATGCCTCCGGACATGCCGGTGGCAAAAGGCAGCAGGCTGACCACCAACAGCATGACGGTATACAGCACGATGTGCAGTTCGGTGTATTTGTTGCCATGGGTGACTGGCAACATCGGGATGCCCGCTTTCGCATATTCTTCTTTACGGTGAATGGCCAGAGCCCAGAAGTGGGGTGGAGTCCAGGCAAATATAATCAGTACCAAAAGCAGCGCATGGCCTTCCACCTGACCGGTGACCGCGGTCCAACCGAGCAGGGGTGGCATCGCCCCGGCAAGGCCGCCGATGGTTATGTTCTGCGGCGTTGCGCGCTTCAGGAACAGGGTATAAATGCCTGCATAGCCGACCAACGACGCCAGTGTGAGCCAGGCCGTAAGCTCATTCACTTGCCACATCAACACAATCATCCCGACGGCGGCCAGCACCACGGCAAACAGAAGGGCATCGAAGGGCGCTATGCGGCCGGTCGCGACCGGGCGCTTTCGGGTTCGGGCCATTACGGTATCGATTTTCTGATCCACTACGTGATTGACCACGGCCGCGGCACCGGCCAGAAAAGCGATGCCGAGGTTGCCGAACAACAGTACGCCCCAGCCCGGCACCCCCGGTGCTGCCAGCAACATACCGATCAAAGAGGTCAGAATCATCAACGCCACCACCCGTGGCTTGGTGAGTTCCAGATAATCCCGCCATGAGATATGTGTTGTTGAGCCTGTCGATTCTTGCACCGGCAGTGCTTTCACGTTTTCGCTCATGCCGTTACCTCCCGAGTTATGGTTGTTGTGTGGGATGCTGTCGCTGTTTTCGAGTGCGGTAGTTGAGAATGCCGCCAAATCAGATTGATCATCGACAGCAGTAACCCGGCGCCCATGGCGTTATGAGCCACGGCAATGCCGAGCGGAATATGAAACCAGACGTTGGCCAGGCCCAGACTGAACTGCATCGCCAGTACGCACGCCACTAGCAAGATGCTGTGGTCCAGCCCACTGCCACTCCGTTGTCGCCAGAGCCGTAGCAGCATCAGACCGAGGTAGAACAGCACAACCACAGCGCCCAGACGATGGGTAACATGGATGGCAACACGACCGTCATCCGTCAGTTGCCCGCCCAGGTAATTCGGCCCGACCTGCTGCGCAATATCGAATCCGTGCTGAAAATCCATCCCGTCCGGCCACCACTGGCCCTGACAAGTTGGCAAATCCGTACAGGCGACCGCCGCGTAATTGGCGGCTGTCCAGGCACCAAGCCCGATTTGCAGGACAACCAATATCAAACCGCCATAGAGCCAAGGGCGCATCTTGCTGAGGCTTGACGCCACCCGCCCTGCCGATAATGTCTGAATACCGGCACACTTGCGTAGCCTTAACGTCAGCAGGAGCAGCAGGCTGAGCGTGGTAAAGCCACCCAACAGATGCAGGGCCACCACTTGTGGCCATAGCTTCAGCGTGACCGTCCACATGCCAAAAGCGCCTTGCAACACGATGAAGCCCGCAATGAACAACGGCAAGCGCAATGGTATGTGTTCACGACGATGGCGAATGGCAGCAATGGCCAACCCGAAAACCACCAGCCCCAGGGTACCGGCGGCGTATCGATGGATCATTTCTGGCCAACCTTTAGCGACATCTACCGGGGTATCAGGGAAGCGGGCATTCGCGATCGCGATGTTGGTTTCGCCTTGGGGCACGGTTAAAAAACCATAACAACCGGGCCAATCCGGGCAGCCAAGGCCGGCATGAACCAATCGCGTCCAGGCACCCAGCATGATAACCACTACCGCCAATACACAGGCAAATGTTGACCAAATCGCCAGCTTTCGGGCCAAGACGTCTGTTGAAGTCTGGTTCACCGCATCGCCCTCCCGGTTAGCCAATCTGCGATAGCTTCAGCAGTTGCTTGATGTCTTTGAGCATCTGTTTGCCGGTGTGCTCGGTGCCGTAATGCATCATGACATTGCCAAACGGATCAACCAGCAGGATACGAGGCTCTGCGTCAGGATTAACGCCATCCGGCCAGGCCGGTGTTGTGCCTGGCATTAACGTTAGCCGTTCCATGCGCTGATAATCCTGAGCCCAGCGCACATCCAACGCTGCGGGCGTTGTACCCAACCAGGCAGCACGGCTGACTCGCGGAGCCTCTTTGCCGAGGGCGATATTGACCTGTCGCGCCAAGTACAACAATTGCTCGCATTCTTCGGTGCAATTGCCCGCTGCAACCAGCATCAGCCATTGGGGATCGACCTGATCCGCACCGAAGCGATCAACCAGCGGCTCACCGGTGCGGGTTTCGAGATTCAAAGCCTTTACCGGCACAACCGGCTGCAAAAGTTCACCATTATTGGTGTGTCCTGCCGGGTTCAGCCAACCGGTGTAGAACATGATGGTCGCCAGCACCATAGGCCCAAAGCCCACGGCAAACAGAAGGATCGCCGTGCGCCGGCCACGCCGAATCTGTTCCGGGCTCGCGGTTTCGCGACCACTCATGGAGTCAGCCGTTGTCGTTGTCATTGTCGGCTCCTGCCTTTCAGTCTTTCTTTGTTGTTTTATGTCTCGCTACGCCTATAACTCGCTACTACAGTCAATATAGTCAGCACTGCCGCAAGCGCAAACCATTGCACGGCATATCCATAATGAGTTTGTGGCCCCATCACATCCGGAACCCGGTCGGCCCGGTAGGCTCCGGGCTGTTTGGGGTCCGAAAGCATAACGGTCATCGGCGCCGGCTCACGCACGAATTCGGCAACATCGGTTTTCGGCAACGCTTGCACTCGTCGCGGCCAGCCGGTCCCGGATGATTTTACCTCGGCCAGAACCGGCGGTTCCGGATACTCAGCCAAGCGGCCTTCCAAGGTCAGGAGTTCATTCGGGGTTTCAATCGCCGGCAAGGTATCCCGGGTTCGAGTGCCCTGTATCCAACCTCGATTAACCACTACCGGGGGGCCTTCAAGGGGCCGGAACAGAGTCAGCACCTCGTAACCGGGTACGCCATCCCGGGTACGGTTATCCAACAACCAGCTTTGCTTGTCGTAAAACCCCGTGAGGTAGACCGGCAACCCCGGCTGCAGATCGCCTGTAACCACGCTTGCCCAAGGCGTGTCGTTGGCTCGCTGTTGCCAAGCTTGCAGCAGGGTTTGCTTTTCACCAGCGCGGTCCAGTTGCCAGACGCCCAAGCTCAAAAGAAGTGGCAAAAGTAAGCCGCTAAAAATCAGCAGACGCCAATCAAAATGCCATCGGCGATCCATCAAAACGGCCTACCCATGCTTTGCTATAGTGAAGAGAAGGCAAGAAGCGGAATCACTTCGGCCACTGCCAAGACAATCAATAACAACGGGATGCCCCATGCTTAAAATTGCCATCGTCGTACTGCTGTTCGCCGTCATCGTGAGCTTGTTCAGCGGTCTGTTTTTCCTGATCCACGACGGCGGCAAAACCCGGCGGGTGGTGAATTCCCTGGCGGTTCGGGTTGCCTTGAGTGTGATGTTGCTCGTCCTGCTGGTGATCGCGCTCTGGTCCGGATCGATTACCCTCAACCCGACACCGTAATCAACTCCGGCGCTCAAAGTACGTAAACAAATACGAACAACCCTAACCAAACCACATCCACAAAATGCCAATACCAGGCGGCCGCCTCAAAACCAAAATGGTTGTCGGCGGTGAAATGCCCTTTGGCAATCCGAATCAGCATAATGGTCAGCATGATGGTACCCAGCAACACATGGGCGCCGTGGAACCCGGTCAGCATGAAGAAGGTGCTGCCGTAGATGCCCGACTGCAGAGTCAGGTCCAGGTCGCTGTAGGCGTGGGCGTACTCATAACCCTGAACGAACAAAAATACGACCGCCAGCACCAGCGTCAGCCCCAGCCACAATTTCACCTTGGCGCGATTGCTGGCTTTCAACGCATGATGGGCAATGGTGACGGTGAAGGAGGATGCCACCAACAAGATAGTATTCAGCAGTGGCAAGCCCCAAGGGCCAACGACCTCTTTGGGGCCTTGGTACGCCTGAGGATCGGGGTTATTGACCAGTGGCCAACTGGCCTGAAAACCTTCCCACAGCATGTTGGTACTGCCTTTGTCACCCTCGCCGCCCAACCAGGGCACCACAAACACCCGCACGTAGAACAGTGCCCCGAAAAAGGCGGCAAAGAACATCACCTCGGAAAAAATGAACCAACTCATGCCCCAGCGGAACGAACGGTCCATCTGTTCGCTGTACAAGCCGGCCCGGCTTTCCCGAATCACACTGCCGAACCAACCGAACAGCATGTAGGCCATAATCAGTGCGCCAATCCAGAACATCACCCAAGAACCGGTGGTGCTTTCACCCTGATTGCCATTGACCATGATGGATGCGGCACCGTAGAGGGTAACCCCAAGGCCAACGGTGGCGACAATGGGCCACTTACTCTGTTCGGGAACGTAGTAGGTCTGGTGATCCGCCATAGTTCTCTCCGATGGCTTAGCCGTTATTGTTGGTTATTGTGTCTGCCGCTGCCGGGCCAGAAACTTCCACAGGCTTACCCTGATCGTACAGGGTGTAAGACAACGTCAGTTTGGTAATGTGTTCCGGCAGCTCCGGGTCCACGATGAAAACCAGCGGCATCTCCACGCTTTCCCCCGCTTGCAGTGGCTGCTGGTTAAAACAGAAGCACTCCGTTTTGTGGAAATACAAGGTGCCTTCCGAGGGCGACAGGCTGGGCACTGCCTGCCCGACCATGTCACGTTCGGTAGGGTTGGCCGCGAAGAAATTCACCGTCATCGGCTCTCCGGGATGCACCTTCACACTGCGCACCACCGGCCGGAATTCCCAACTCATACCAGGGCCGTTACTGGCCAGAAACTGAACGGTGACTGTCCGATTCTGATCCACCTGTTCACTACTGCCTGCTTCGTAGCGGCCACTGGTTTTGCCGTTTATTCCGGTGATGTCACAGAACACGTCGTACAAGGGAACCAGGGCAAACCCAAACGCGAACATGCCCACCACACCGGCCATGCACCAGGCAATGACCCGGCTGTTACTGCGCTTGCCTTGCTGCTGATCAGCCATGACAAAACTCCCGGTTACTTCACTTCAGGGGGTGTTGTGAACGTGTGATAAGGCGCAGGCGAGGGCACAGTCCACTCCAAACCTTCGGCACCGTCCCACGGTTTGGCCGGTGCTTTCTCACCGCCACGGGCACACTTCACCACGATGAACAGGAACAACAGTTGCGTCACGCCGAACATAAAGGCCCCGACGCTGGACACCATATTGAAATCCGCGAACTGCAGCGCGTAATCCGGAATCCGCCGTGGCATGCCCGCCAAACCCAGGAAGTGCATCGGGAAGAACGCCAGATTCATGCCGACAAACGACAGCCAGAAGTGGGTTTTGGCGAGCGTTTCGTCGTACATGTTGCCGGTCCATTTGGGCAACCAGAAATAGGCGGAAGCGAAGATACCGAAGATAGCGCCCGGTACCAGCACATAGTGGAAGTGAGCCACCACGAAATAGGTGTCGTGGTACTGGAAGTCAGCCGGTGCAATCGCCAGCATCAAGCCGGAAAAACCGCCGATGGTAAACAGGATAATAAAAGCCACTGCAAACAGCATGGGGGCTTCAAAGCTTAACGAACCGCGGAACATGGTGGTCACCCAGTTGAACACCTTCACCCCGGTGGGCACCGCAATCAACAAGGTTGCGTACATAAAGAACAGTTGCCCCGCCAGCGGGATGCCAACGGTAAACATGTGGTGGGCCCAAACCAGAAACGAGAGCACTGCAATGGCACCCACGGCATACACCATGGAGGCATATCCAAATAGTGGTTTACGAGAGAAAGCCGGCACAATATGGGAAACGGCTCCGAACGCCGGCAAGATCATGATGTACACCTCGGGATGCCCGAAGAACCAGAACACGTGCTGGAACAACACCGGATCGCCGCCGCCGGAGGCATCGAAGAAGCTGGTGCCGAAGTTAATGTCCATCAGCATCATGGTGACCGCACCGGCCAGTACCGGCATTACGGCAATCAACAGAAATGCCGTGATCAGCCAGGTCCAGACGAACAAGGGCATTTTCATCAGAGTCATGCCCGGCGCGCGCAAGTTCAGGATGGTGGCGATCACGTTGATGGCCCCCATGATGGATGACACACCCATAATGTGAATGGCAAAAATGAAGAAGGTAGTGCTCGGGGGGCCGTAGGTGGTGGACAAAGGCGCATAGAAGGTCCAGCCGAAATTGGGTGCGCCGCCTTCCATAAACAGTGTGGACACCAGAATCAGGAAGGCACAGGGCAGCAGCCAGAAACTCCAGTTATTCATCCGTGGCAACGCCATGTCGGGCGCACCGATCATCAGTGGCAACATCCAGTTGGCCAAACCGACGAACGCCGGCATAACCGCGCCGAACACCATGATCAGCCCGTGCATGGTGGTCATCTGGTTAAAAAACTCGGGCTGAACAATCTGCAATCCCGGCTGGAACAATTCCGCTCGTATGACCATCGCCATGCTGCCGCCGAGCAGGAACATAGCGAAGCTGAAGATCAGGTACATAGACCCGATATCTTTATGGTTGGTGGTCAACAACCAACGGCTGATGCCTTTGGCCGGGCCGTGGTGATGTTCCTGGTTGTGGGTATCTGCAACCGCACTCATGAAAACCCCCGTTACCGCCGTTTTTTATGGCTGGTGATTGTTGTTATCTGGCGTCAACTACTCTTTATTCTTGAAGTCGAAGATCTCTTTCGGCGTGACCATCTCTCCGGTGTTGTTACCCCACGCGTTACGCTCGTAGGTAATGACCGCCGCCAGGTCTACTTCGCTCAACTGCCCGCCAAAGGCCTGCATCGCGGTGCCGGATACCCCGTTCACCACAATATCGATGTGTGCCGCCATGTCGCTGGTGACGACCGGGCTGCCTTTCAGTGCGGGGAACGCTGGCGGCATACCTGCGCCGTTCGGCTGGTGGCAAGCTGCACAGGCACTGGCATAGGCTTTTTCGCCACGAGCCATCAATTCATCCAGCGTCCAGTCTTTTTGAGTAAGCTGCCGTTCAGCTTCCGCAGCTTGTTTTTGCTCCTCAACCCAGGCCACATACTCCTCTTCGGGTACAGCTTCAACGACCACGGGCATGAAGCCATGATCTTTGCCGCACAGCTCGGTGCACTGCCCGCGGTAAATTCCGGGTTCGTCCACACGGGTCCAGGTTTCATTGATAAAGCCCGGAATAGCATCTTTCTTCACACCAAACGCCGGCACCCACCAGGAGTGGATCACGTCGTTCGCCGTTAACAGGAAACGAACCTTCTTACCGACCGGTATCACCAGCGGCTTGTCCACCTCCAGCAGATAGTTCTCCCCCTTCGTCTGACGGTTTTCGATCTGATCACGAGGGGTCGACAAGCTGGAGAAATAACCGAAGTCATCATTGATATACTCGTACTGCCAACGCCACTGATACCCGGTGATCTTGATATCGACCTCGGATTCGGTGGTGTCGTACATTTCGATGAGCGTTGCCGTGGCCGGCACCGCCATGGCGACCAGAATCGCAAACGGAATGGCTGTCCAAAGTATTTCCACCCATGTGTGTTCATGGAAGTTGGCCGCTTTATAGCCTTGGGATTTGCGGTGGGCAAAGATAGACCAGAACATAACCCCGAACACCACCACGCCGATGGCTACGCAGATCCATAGGATGGTCATGTGAAGGCTGAATATCTGATTGCTGGTACCGGTTACACCCGGCGTCATGTTCATGGTCCAGTCCGCCATGACCATACCCGGTAGCAACAGACCAGTGACTAGGGCAAGTGCCCGCTTGGCATGCACGCGCATACTGTGTCTCCACAGAGTGTTATTCTTGTCGGATTTTGCGTCATCCCTCGGCGGTCGGTTCCGGTGCTCGCAACACCAAAACGTCCGCGAGTGAAAGCCTGCTTATGGATACATCACTGCTCAGTGTAGACACTGATTAGCAAAACACTAAAAATCCAGTTAAACCTAAATGAGATAAACGGCCCGTTTTAATG
Source organism: Marinobacter sp. MDS2 (assembly GCF_030718085.1). Classification (NCBI taxonomy): domain Bacteria; kingdom Pseudomonadati; phylum Pseudomonadota; class Gammaproteobacteria; order Pseudomonadales; family Marinobacteraceae; genus Marinobacter; species Marinobacter sp. MDS2. Next base: position 1,911,930 of record NZ_JAVAJF010000001.1, on the reverse strand, counting down.
AGCAAATTGCATAACAAGATTTTCAGCGCCACAGACCAGCGCCTCTGGCTGCTTGCCTGGCCGTTGATGCTGACGAACCTCACGGTGCCGCTTTTGGGCCTGGTGGATACCGCGGTGCTTGGTCATTTGGATAACCCCGAGTATCTGGGTGCGGTTGCTGTCGGGGCGAACCTGTTCAGTATTTTGTACTGGACCTTCGGTTTTATGCGCATGGGCACCACCGGACTGGCCGCCCAAGCTTGGGGGCAACGGGATTCCTTTGCCCAGGTCGCGCTGTTGCTGCGCTCGCTGATGCTTGCGGTGGGCATTGGCCTGCTGCTGATTCTGTTTCATCAGCCTTTGATTGCGCTCGGTTTGCATTTGATGAACCCGAGCCCATCGGTGGCCGAGCTGGCGGCTGAGTACGCCTCGATTCGAATCTGGAGTGCGCCCGCTGTTCTTTGCCAATACACGTTGGTGGGCTGGCTGATTGGCACCCAGTATCCCCGTGGCCCGATGGTGATGCTCATCATTGCCAACGGCATCAATATTATTCTGGATATCTTCTTTGTGACCGTGCTGGGCTGGAACAGCCGTGGTGTTGCCATGGCCACCGTTCTGGCCGAGTACGGCGCTACCGCCATCGGCTTCGCCATCGTGCTCAAACGCATGCCCGACGGGCAAACGCTGACCAAAGAGCTGTTCGGGCAACTGTCCGATTACCTGCGCATTCTTCAGGTCAATCGTTTCATCATGGTGCGCACCATCGCACTGCTGCTGGTGCTCGCCTTTTTTACCGCTCAGGGAGCCCGGCAAGGGGACATTATTCTTGCTGCAAATGCGGTCTTGATCACCTTTCTGCTGGTGATCTCCAACGCTCTGGATGGTTTTGCCAATGCCGCCGAAGCATTGATCGGCGAAGCCATCGGCAAAGGCAACAAGGCGCGGTTCAAAACCGTATTCAGTAGCGCCCTGCGTTGGTCCATCTGGGGTGCCCTGCTGCTTACCATCGCCTTCGTGCTTGGCGGCCGCTGGTTGATCAGCTTGCTGACCGACATCGAGGGGGTGCAATTCACCGCCTGGCAGTATTTACCCTGGCTCTGGTTACTGCCTTTCGCGGCGGTCTGGGGGTTCTTGCTGGACGGTGTCTTCATCGGCGCTACCCGCGCCCGGGAGATGCAAAACACCATGCTGTTTTCGGCCATCGGAGTGTTTCTTCCGGTGTGGTGGCTGACAACCGGCTTGGGCAACCACGGGCTGTGGTTGTCCCTGATCAGTCTGATGCTGGCGCGGGCCGTCAGTATGGGTTGGCTATGCTGGCACTACACGCGCCACGACCGCTGGTTTCAGCCCCACTAGGGCCAATTCACGCAGCTCCGGTGATAACGTTATTTAGCATTCGACGGCAGCACTCTCGTGAATTTTGGCTACAATAACGAGAAACGGCAGGCATATCGGGGCTAAACCACCCGGTTACCTGCTCCCGGTTGCTCTTGGTAGAACCAAGGAGGGGCCTTGCGACCTCAACTCGTACACAAAGCGGCATCTCCTGCAATGACACCACAGGCAGTTCTCGAGATTATTGATCATGCTCGACGTAAGGAGGCTCGCTCCGGCACGTTTCTGCGCCAGATGAAAGAAACGGTAAACCGCTTGCCAGCTTCTATTGTGGTCGGAGGTTCGAATCCTGCTACCAGCCTGTTCCAGTTCGCCATCGAGTACATCGAAATGGCCCCGCGCCTGATCGAGTGCGTAGACGCATGCGCTCAGGAAGCCGGGATCAGGGAACTGTTCAAACCGTTCATCGACGGCGCTACGCAATACTTCACCCAGCCTTCGGTATTACTGGTTCAATACGACGGATTGGACGGGTTGCTCATCCGCGCCTACATGTGCCACCGCCTGATGGAGGAGATGCACGACAACAACCGCTCCATCCGCGCCAGCGAACTCATTGATCTGGAAGCCACGCGAGCCAACTTGCTGGTTCATGAATTGATTGGCGAACCCTTTGCCAATGAGCTGGATGACGCCATTACCATCACGGTACTGCAGATCGCTGGTACGCCCGATTATTACAGCCTTGATCTCGAACCTTTCGTAAATCAGGTCAACAACCGGGCCTGGGACTGGATGCGCCAGTTTTGGGAGCATCTTCTGGATCGCAATCACATTCAGTTTTCACTCCGGCCGGGACTGCTTTAGCCGTTCAGGCAATGCACCAGCCAATCCAGATTCACCCGGTTCCTTTCCGGCTATCCGACAACCCGCTAAACTGAACGCCGAAACGCACCTTACTGGTTGAAATAATTAAGGAGATACACGCTCGTGTTGGACAATGCAGACCTGGGAAAACTGATTATTCGACTCACGCTTGGCGGCCTTCTGCTGTTCCACGGGGTGTCTAAGTTGCTCAACGGCGTCGGCTTTATCGAAGGCCAGTTAGCCAGCCACAATTTGCCAACCATTCTTGCCTATGGCGTTTACATCGGCGAAATTCTTGCGCCCCTGATGATCATTCTGGGCTACCAGACCCGCATCGGTGCGCTCATCGTTGTCTTCAACATGGTTGTGGCCATTGCATTGGTACACAGCCATCAGCTGCTCTCGCTCAGCAGTAACGGCGGTTGGTCACTGGAGCTGCAAGGTTTCTTCTTGTTCTCTGCGTTAGCGGTTATCTTTCTCGGCCCGGGCCGTTACAAGCTCAAGAATTGACGATCAACTAACGGTGGTTGGCTGGCTATCACACCAGACAACCACCCGGTTGCGGCCACCGGTTTTGGCCCGATACAGCGCCTCATCCGCGCGCCGTATCAGCTCTTGAGGATCAGCGCCTTGTGTGGCCAGAAGGGTGGCAACCCCCAGACTGATGGTCAGGTTCACCGGCGCACCCCCATCACTCACCTTCACCGGGGAGCCTTCAACCGCTGTCCTCAAACGCTCGGCAACCACCCCGGCTCCTTCGCTACCGGTTGTCGGCAGAAGCACCACAAACTCCTCGCCACCAAAGCGGGCAAGCAAATCAATTGAACGCTGCACTTCGTTGTCGATGACACTCGCCACCGCCACCAGACAATCATCGCCAATCAAGTGCCCCAAGGTGTCGTTGACCTTTTTGAAGTGATCAATATCCACCATGATCAAACTAAGTTCCTGTTTGTGCCGAACGGCACGCTGCCATTCCTCACCCAGCTTTTCATCAAATCGTCGGCGATTGGCGACGCCGGTCAGGCCATCCGTCAAACTCGCTGCCTTAAGCAATTGATTCGCATTTTGCAGTTCTTCGGTCCGTTCCTGAACCCGGGTTTCCAACGTCAGGTTGGCCTCGCGCTGAACCACCAACGCATGATCCTGCGCTTCCTGGCGTTTCTTACGCTCTCTATTGATCCGGTAAGCCAAAGCCAGTGACAACAACACAGCCTCAATCGCCACCCCGGCTTGCGGGGCCATCTCGGTAAACAAGCTTCGAGGCATCAACCCCAATTTACTGGTGGCTAACGCAAGATGCCCCACCAGAAGAGGCGTCCAGGCCAACACGTAATAGCCTGCCAATGCCTGACCTTTACTCCAAAGCCTCAGCGCCATCAGCCAAACCATCGGTGTACCGATAGCGGCCAGCGCACTCACCAGAACAATCCCGGAGTGGTAGGACACGAAAATGCTGTACCCAAGTATTAAAAACGACAGTAATCTAAGCACCCAAAGCAGACGATAGCTGGCCAGGCTGAACTGTTTTATAGACAAAAACTTGATCGTGAACGTCAGCGCGAAAATTAAAGCGGCGCCCACTAACGGAGCGGTTACGAATTCGTTCAGCCACGGCAGGGTTGGCCACAGCCACTGAAACAACAGCCCGTTGAAGTTCAGCTGAACCAGACTTGTGGAAAGCACGGTCATCACGTACCACAGGTAGGTTGTGTCACGCACCATCGTAAATAGAAAGAAGTTGTACAGGGCCAGCGCCAAAACGACCCCGACAAACATGGCCTGCCAGCCAAACGACGCCTGTTCCTTGGCCAAAAACTCGCCAGAGGGCATTACTGAGACCGGTATCTGAGCCGAACCATCCGTGTGCACACGCACCCAAGCGGTTAAGGGATCAGTAGAGGTAGGGGCTAAAAAGACAAAATTACGATGGCTGATCGGGCGACTATTGAACGGAAGCTTATCGCCGGTGTGGTGGGTTTCGATGACTTGCTCACCAACCATCCAGTAAACAGACACCTCATCCAGTAACGGATAGCCAATAGTTAACAGTCGATTGCGCTTATCCACAGGCAAAGAGACTCTTAACCAAAAGTCGTTGTCGCTGAAGCCCCGGTTCAACGTCTCGCCCTCCGATACGGATTGCCACTGACTTGCAGGAGCGGATCGAACATCGTCGAGAGACAGCTCGCCATACGGCACTTCTAGCCATTGAAAAGCTACAGGCGCTGAAAAAACCGCCGGGCTGATCAGGCCTAGTAAAATAAATAGAATCGCTCTCACAACACGTCTACCATTGCTCATCGGCCAACTGGATACTAGGGTTCTACTGGCTGAATTTTATGCACCACTTTGAGCATAGCTCACTACGCACGGGGCAACATTGATGAACCGATCCTCGCAGACAATTTCACCAGGCCGATACCGCCACTATAAGGGGCGCGATTACGAAGTCATCGGCGTAGCCAAGCACAGCGAAACCGAAGAGTCGCTCGTGGTCTACCGCTGCCTGTACGGAGACCACAGTTTATGGGTACGTCCGCTCAGCATGTTCCGCGAAACCGTCCAGGTGGCCGGAGAAGAAGTACCCCGGTTTGCCCGGGTAGAGGCGAAAGATTAATTACATAACCACTTTGACTGGCACGGCCATTTCCTGCACATTAGCCCACTTTTCGTACCGCTGGTGCCCTGAAGGTGCCAGCTAACCTTCAGTTTTCAGCCGGAGTTTGCCATGAATGCCGTTGTTGCCGCGGTACTGATCATGCTCGTACTGAGCTTGTGCCGCATCCACGTTGTTGTTGCCCTGATTGTCGGCGCCATATCTGGTGGCCTTGTCGCAGGGATGTCCCTCGAGTCCACCATTGATGCCTTTAATGCCGGTTTGGGCGGCGGGGCAACTGTCGCTTTGTCCTACGCCACCTTGGGCGCCTTCGCTGTCGCTATCGGTAAATCCGGTCTGGCCCACGCCTTGGCCGACAAAGCTCTCGCTCTGGTGGGCAAACAAGACGAAGGGGGCGCAGCCACCGGCATTCGCTTCATGATTATCGGCCTGCTGGTTGCCGTTGCGATGTCTTCCCAGAACATCCTGCCGATCCACATCGCCTTTATCCCGCTGGTTGTCCCGCCGTTGCTGTACGTGATGGCCAAACTCCACATGGACCGCCGCCTGGTGGCCTGTGCACTGACCTTCGGTTTGATCACGCCGTATATGTTCCTGCCTGTGGGCTTCGGCGGCATTTACCTGAATGAAATCCTGCTCGCTAACGTTGCAGACAACGGTGTCGATGCCAGTGAATTGAATGTCATGTCCGCCATGGCGCTACCTGCGCTGGGCATGCTGGTGGGCCTTTTGATCGCAGTGTTCTTCAGTTATCGCGGCGGTCGTGGCTACGACCTCAAACTGATCAGCCAAACCGAGCGGGTGGACGTAAAATACAGCCCGAAAACCCTGGTTATGGCACTGATCGCCATCGTAGTGGCTTTCGTGGTGCAGCTGTGGCTGGGCTCTATGATTCTGGGCGCGCTGGCAGGTTTCGTGCTGTTCAACCTGTCGGGTGTTGTTAAATGGCAGGAAGCGGATGACTTGTTCACCGAAGGCATGAAGATGCTGGCGATGATCGGTTTCATCATGATCGCCGCCAACGGTTTCGCGGAAGTGATGCGCGAAACCGGTGACATCGCCAATCTGGTCGAAGGCTCGGTTGCCGCCATTGGCGAGAACAAACCGCTCGCGGCCCTGCTGATGCTGGTGGTGGGCCTGCTGATTACCATGGGTATTGGCTCGTCGTTCTCCACCATTCCCATTATTGCGGCTTTGTATGTTCCGCTGGCCCTGCAAATGGGCTTCAGCCCGTTGGCCATCGTTGCCTTGGTAGGCACCGCCGGTGCTCTGGGTGATGCCGGTTCCCCGGCTTCCGATTCTACCCTTGGGCCAACGGCTGGTCTGAACGTAGACGGTCAACACAACCACATTTGGGATACGGTTGTTCCGACCTTCCTGCACTACAACCTGCCATTGCTTGGCTTTGGCTGGTTGGCGGCTATGGTTCTCTAACTTTGTAAGTAGCCTGCTTTTCTGCGGGGTGGTTCGGGGTTGGTGGGGGGTGTCAAAACGGAAAACGTGGTTTCCCTGATAGTTTTGACACCCCCCACCAACCCCGAACGTTAATCTTTGGAGAAATCTCTGGGGTAAAGACTAAAGAGAACGAAAAAGCTCTTTTTGATGCTTTCCTGAAAACGCTTCAAGCACCCAAGCGATTTTAAAAAGGCCACAAAAAAGGGGTTCGGGAGAGGGGACCAAAACTATCAGGAAAACCACGTTTTCCGTTTTGGCCCCCTCTCCCGAACCCCGACCATCTCCCAAACAACCAGGCTACAAAGCCAGTCGCCCAAGCAAATCAGTCCTCAGAACCAGCCTTAAAAAACACCACCTGTTTAACCGTATGGTCGTCCTCATTGCCCCGAGTGTTCACGCGGGTTTCAATTTCAGGAGCCGCTGGCTGCTCAACCTCAGACAGGGCATCGGTATACCCACAGGCCACGCACTCACGCACCTGATCGCCTTTGTCGTCCGTGAACATCGTGATCTTGTCCATCTCCGCACAGCGCGGACAAATCGCACCGGCGATAAAACGTTTTGGACTCGGCATAACTCAACTCCAGATTAACCAGCTGGCCGCATCAGCACGGCCAGCTTTCATTGTATCAGGCTACTTCGCCGGTAATGCCAGATTGCTCCAACAACGCATCCACCTGAGGCTCACGGCCGCGGAAGGCTTTGAACAACTCCATGGGCTCCTGCGAGCCGCCTTTTTCCAGAATGTTCTGCAAGAACGCCTTGCCAGTTTCCGGATCGAAGATGCCTTTTTCCTCGAACAATGAGAAGGCATCCGCTGCCAAGACCTCGGCCCATTTGTAGCTGTAGTAGCCCGCTGCGTAGCCACCCGCGAAGATGTGAGAGAAACCGTTCGGGAAACGATTGAACTCCGGCGCCTGAACCACGGCAATGTCTTCACGTACCTTCCGATGCATGTCGAGCGGGTTGGTGGGAGCTTCGTCGGTGAACTCCGCGTGCAGGCGGAAATCGAACAACGAGAACTCCAACTGGCGCACCATGCCCATGCCGGATTGGAAGTTTTTCGCTGCCAGCAGCTTTTGCAACAGATCTTCCGGCAGCGGTTCTCCGGTTTCGTGGTGGCTGGCAATCAGAGCTAGAGATTCCGGATTCCAGCACCAGTTTTCCAGGAACTGGGACGGCAGTTCGACCGCGTCCCAAGCCACGCCGTTGATGCCGGAGACATCCATAACTTCAACTTGCGTCAGCATGTGATGCAAGCCGTGACCGAACTCGTGGAACAGGGTGGTCACTTCATCATGGGTCAGCAGAGACGGTTTGCCATCTACTGGCGGGGTGAAGTTACAGGTCAGGAAGGCAACCGGCAATTGCAGCTGGCCGCGCATGTTGCGCCAGCGTACCCGGCAATCGGCCATCCAGGCGCCACCGCGTTTGCCTTGGCGGGCGAACAGGTCCAGATAGAACCAGGCAATAGGCTCACCGTTACGGCTGATGCAATAAGCCGTGGCGTCTTCGTGCCAGGTTTCAACGTCCGGTTTTTCTTCAATCTGAACACCGAACAGCTTCTCAGCCACTCGGAACAAACCGGGTACCACTTTATCCACAGGGAACCAGGGGCGCAGGGTTTCAGGAGAAATGTCGTAACGTTTCTGGCGCAGCTTTTCGCTGTAATAACCGACGTCCCAGGCTTGCAGATCATCGACACCGTGCTCGTCTTTGGCAAACGCCTTCAGCTCGGCAAATTCCTTCTCGGCTTGCGGCTTGGACTTCTCCGCCAGCTGGTTCAGGAATTCCAGCACCTCGTCTACGCTGCGAGCCATTTTGGTGGCCAATGAACGCTCGGCGTAGTTGTTAAAGCCCAGCAACTGCGCCAAGGCATGACGGCGCTTGAGAATTTCAGCCATCACCGGGGTGTTGTCCCAGGTGCCCGCATCCGGGCCTTGGTCCGAGGCGCGGGTGACAAAGGCTTCGTATACTTCCCGGCGCAGTTCACGGTTATCACAGTATGTCATGATCGGGTAGAAACTGGGGAAATCCAGCGTGATCACGTAACCATCCAGCTCTTTCTGTCGGGCCGCCTGCTTGGCACCGTCGATGGCGGTTTCCGGCACACCCGATAGTTCGCTGACATCGGTAATCTGCTTGAACCAATTCTGGGTGGCGTCCAATACGTTGTCACTGAATTTGTTCGACAGCTCAGCCAATTCCCGGGACAAGTCCGCGTAACGTTTTTTCTTGTCCTCCGGCAGATCGACACCGCCCAGATGGAAGTCGCGCAGGGTATTCTCGATGGACTTGCGCTGGGCTTCACTGAGATCTTTAAAATCGTCCCGTGCCGCCAGCTTCTTGTAAGCATTGCATAGGGCTTCATTCTGGCTGATTTCGGTGCTGTATTCGGTCAGCTTTTCCAGACAGTTCTTGTACACCGTACGCAGGTCGTCGTTGTTCATCACGCCGTTCAGGTGGGAGATCACGGACCAGGCATTGGTCAAGTCGTTTTCCATCGACTGCATGGGCTGCATCAGGGTATCCCAAGTCGGGTCTTCCTGTTCGGCCAGCGATTGGATCTTCATCCGATTCTTGCTGAGAATCTGGTCAATCGCCGTTTCCATGTGCTCGGTGCGAATGTGCTCGAACTTCGGCAGCAGATCGTCAGTCAGTAGCGGGTTATTCATAGGTCCCCTTCTCAGCGGTTCATGTTTAGGGTAGCTTCCCGATATCACACTTTGGTGCACGGCACGTGTGGGATAGGTCTTTCCAAAACACGCTCCTTCGGCACGTCCATGTGACGCTTGAGCTCCGCCATCCATGGCTCCGCACAGTTTTGGAAAGACCTATCCCACACGCGCCCCCAACCTCCGGGAAACGTTATAGAGGTATATGTAATGGCGAATGTACGAACTCACAAGGGTAGCACACCAAAATTTGGTGAAAGTACCTGGGTAGACGAGAGTGCCGTGGTAATCGGCGACGTCGAAATGGGGGAAGATTGCTCCGTTTGGCCGATGACCGTGATCCGCGGTGACATGCACAAAATCCGCATTGGCGACCGCTGCAGCATTCAGGACGGGTCGGTTTTGCACATCACCCACGCCAGTGATTTTAATCCGGGTGGCTGGCCGCTGATTCTCGGTGACGATGTGACTGTGGGCCACAAGGCGCTGCTACACGGCTGCACCATTGGTAGCCGGGTGCTGGTGGGCATGGGCTGTACCGTCATGGACGGAGCCGTCGTTGAAGACGAAGTGATCATCGGGGCCGGCACACTGGTGCCGCCGGGCAAGCGGCTTGAATCCGGTTATCTCTATGTCGGCTCACCCTGTAAACAAGCGCGAGCGTTGAGCGACAAAGAAAAAACCTTCTTCAAGTACACCGCTGCCAACTACGTGAAGCTGAAGAACGAATACCTCGAAGCTTCAGAATAACGTCCGCCGGAACTCAGTTTCCGGCTGGCGCTTTGGCGCCTGCGTTTTCCAGTGCGCGGGCGTAATCGCCGCTGCGGCCATGCTTGGAGATTCGGTCCAGCATGGTCTCGCCGTGCTCGTCGGTGGCATCCAGGTTACGACCAGCGGCGACAAAGAATCCGACAAAGCGCTCGAAATCCTCGGCGCGCATGGCTTCATAGGCACGCAACAGGACAAAGTGGTCCGCTTGCACCGTCTTGTCATAGGGCTCCAGGTCCAGGAAGCTTTTTACCCGCTCGTCACTCCACACTTCGTCAAGGACTTTCGGTTTATCCGGTCCGCTCATTGGTATCACTCCTACTGGATTCAAAATGTTTAGGCCGCACAGTATAAGGTTTTGAAACTGTGTCAGTTATATGAAAGTACTATGAGGATCTACGCTGCAAGCATAAGGCAATGCGGGTCAGGGTAGTATTTCGACAGAAACGTCTCCAGTCGATTCCTGCGCATAGCATTCGGGATTCCGAATGGAGATCTCCACACGGCGGTTCAAAGCTCGATTCTCCGGGCTGTCGTTGGCCGCCAACGGGCGGGTTTCAGCACGCCCGGCGGCCATCACCCGGTCCGCTGGAATTTGCCGGTTCATCACCAGCTCATGCACCACCGACACCGCCCGGGCCGCAGAAAGATCCCAGTTGGAACGGTATTTACTGCTGGAAATAGGGCGGTCATCCGAGTGTCCGGACACCACCACATCGCCCTCGCAGCCGGCTAATACCGTCACAACTCGTTCAATAATGGGAATCATGTCAGGCTTGATGGCCGCGTCTCCAGACCGAAACGTGGCTTCCTCGGCAAAGCGGATAACCACCTGATCTTCGTCGTAATTGACTTGCAAACTACCGGCCGCGGCTTCCGGTTCCAGCTCTCGCACCAGTCTTGAGGTCAGATCCAGAACCCCGCCCGGGATCTGGCGGATTTCCGGCTCCTCGGCTCGCTCGTCAATGAATTCGGGCTGGTCTTGCAAGGTCTCCGATGGTTCCGGCAGCGATACCGTTTCAGACTCCAGCAAAGTGATTGGCGAGCCCCCGATGCCTTCACCAATAACGTTTTGGGAACCAAACGCCACCGACATGGAATTTGCCATGGCCCGATACTTTTCCACATCCATTTCGGCAAACGACAGCAGCAGAATAAAAAAGGTCAGGAGCAGGGTCGCCAGATCGGCAAAGGTGACGATCCAGTCTGGCGCACCGTTTTTGGCTTTTTGCCGTTTGCGAGGCCGGGGCAGCAACAATCCTTATGCCTCCTTTTCAGGCGCAAGACCGGTCCGATGCTCGGGGGGCAGGTAGGAAGACAGAAACTCGGTCATCACCCTTGGGTTTTCACCGCGCATAATGCTCTTGATGGAGGTGATGATCAGCAATTGGTTGCGGGCGTCGTCTTCGGCTTTCAGCTGCAACTTTTCCGCCAGGGGCAGGGCAATCAACTGGGCAAGAAAAGCCCCGTACAGAGTGGTCAGAAGAGCGATGGCCATGGCGGGCCCGATGGTGGAAGGGTCATCAAGAGTATTCAGCATCTGCACCAAACCGATCAGGGTACCCAGCATGCCGATGGCCGGGGCGGATTCGCCAATCCCCCGGAATACCCGCTCGGCCACTTCATAGCGCTCGGCAATTTGCTGGTTTTCCTGCAGTAATGCTTCTTCCACCAGATCCGGTGGATGACCATCAACACACAGGGAGATGGCTTTTTTCAGGAAGTCATCGCTGGCTTCGTGCTCTTCGAGCCCCAGAATACCCTCTTTTCGTACCTTACGGCCCAGCTCCCCCACTTCCAGAATTAACGAGGAAGGGCGGGGGAGACGATCAGTGAATACTGTTTTCGCCGCCAGCCGGAACGCACTGGCAACGGTGGGCAAACGGAATTTGATCAACGTAACCGCGAAGGTGCCGCCCAACACAATGGCCAGGCCGGGCAGGTTCAGGAAGGTTGTGATCGATGCGTTTGCCAACATGGCAAGCAGCACAATCACAACTCCGGCGAACAGCCCGACCAGCGTCAGAATATCCATGACCTTCCCTTATGGCCGGGATTATCCAACCCGGCTCAGTCGTTTCTAAGTTCGTCCACAACCGGAGCGGTTTCCGGGCGGATACCCCGCCACACCTGAAACGCTTCGGCCGCTTGCTCGATTAACATGCCCAGCCCGTCGTAAACCCGGCGGGCTCCGTTATCCAGCGCCCACTGATTGAACGTGGTGGTTTGCAGAGAGTACATCATGTCGTACACCACCGTATCGGACCCGATCACATGCCCAGAAACCGGCGGCAAATCCCCCTGCAAACTGGCGCTGGTGCCGTTGATAATGACATCAAACGGCTGTGTCGGCTGCTCGAAACCACAGGCAGACAACTCGACAGCGGCCGCCTCATCGGAAAACAAGCGGACCAACGCCTCTGCCTTGGCAACGGTTCGGTTAGCGAGGGTCAGTGCCGCCGGCTGTTCCGCCAATATCGGGCCAAGCACGCCGCGTACCGCACCACCAGCACCCAACACAAGAATTCGCGCACCTTTGAGTTCCACCTTCTGGTTGTCACGCAGATCGCGAACAATGCCGACACCATCTGTGTTATCGGCCACAAGGTCATTTTCTTGATCCAGATACAGTGTGTTGGCTGCTCCAGCCTTCTCCGCTCGGGGAGTTCGGTGCTCGGCGAGGGTCCATGCCTGCTCTTTAAACGGCACAGTAACGTTTAGCCCCTTACCACCGCCTTCAAAGAAGTGTTTTACGGTTCCGGCGAAATCGTCCAACGGCGCCTGAATGGCGGTGTACTCCACCGGCTCACCGGTTTGCCGGGCAAACAAGCTGTGAATTCGCGGCGACTTGCTGTGGTTGATCGGGTTTCCGACCACCGCGTAGAGTTCATTGTTCATCAACACCCTCCAACCAGTTTCGGTCCGTGAGGAAGTAATCCGTCAGCCGGGCCTCTTCGCTGCCAGGCTCCGGTTGGCGGCTGTAATCCCAGCGCACCATCGGCGGCAGCGACATCAGAATCGATTCTGTCCGGCCACCCGACTGCAAGCCAAATAACGTGCCACGGTCATACACCAGGTTGAATTCCACATAGCGCCCGCGGCGATAGAGCTGGAAATCGCGCTCGCGTTCCCCCCAGGGATGATCGATTCGGCGCTTCACGATCGGCTCATAGGCCTCAATGTAACTGTCGCCCACAGATTGCATGAAGGCAAAGTCCCGCTCGAAATCGCCGGTGTTGTGGTCGTCGAAAAACAGACCGCCGACACCACGAGGTTCGTCCCGGTGCTTGAGGTAGAAATACTCGTCGCACCAATGCTTGAATCGGTCGTAAACGTTCTCACCGAACGGCTCACAAGCAGTGCGAGCGGTGCGATGCCAGTGCACGCAGTCTTCGTCAAAACCGTAGTAGGGAGTCAGGTCGTAGCCACCGCCGAACCAGTACACTGGCGCACCGTCTTTGGGGGTCGCAATGAAAAATCGAACGTTGGCGTGGGAAGTCGGTACATAAGGGTTTTCAGGGTGCATCACCAGAGACACACCCATTGCTTGCCAGGGTGCACCAGCCAGATGGGGGCGGTGGGCCGTGGCCGAGGGCGGCATCGTGTCGCCCATCACGTGCGAAAAATTCACCCCGCCTTTTTCGAACACCTTGCCGTCCGAGATAACCCGGCTGATTCCGCCGCCACCTTCCGGCCGATCCCAACTGTCTTCGATGAAGGAAGCCTGACCATCCAACGCTTCCAATCGCTGGCAAATGCGATCCTGAAGGCCCAGTAAATACGCTTTGACGACCTGAGAATCCGGCTGTTGTGACATGCTTGCTCCTAACGAAACTGTTTTCCGGTGAGGATATCGATAATACGGCTGGGATTGCGGTTGCCCCCGAGTGCGCCCGGTATCACGCGATCGAGTTCCTTTCCGAAATAACGTCGCACTTGCCAGATGTTGCGCGCAGGCGCGCGCCCGGCCGGGTTGCACGAGGTTGAAACCAATGGCATCCCGGTCGCTTCACACAAATCCTGTACCAAGGGGTGGTCCGACACTCGCACCGCGATGGTGCTGTGCTGGCCTCGCACCCATTCCGGCACTTGCTCAAGAACATCCGGAATCAAGCAGGTGATGGGCCCCGGCCAGTGCTGTTCGGCTTCCCATTGCAACACACGGGGCAGTGGGTCCAGAAGAAATCGCACCTGATCGATGGACGATGCCACCAGAATCATGCCTTTCTCCATCGGCCGCTGTTTCAGCTCCAGGATGCGCTCAACAGCCTGAAGATTCCAGGGATCACACCCCAAGCCCCAGACCGCTTCGGTGGGGTAAGCAATTACTCCGCCAGACAACACGGTGCGACGGGCACAGTGCAGTTGCCAGGCATTCAAGGACGACGTTGGCGACATAACGAAATCGTACAACCTGCTAGGTCAAACAATGGAAATGCACCGGTCAGCCTCGCCGCAAGTACCCGCCCGGGGCAGAACACGCCAACCCCTCCAACTCAAGAAGCAGGAGCGACTGCATCAACTGATCGGCCGGCAGTCCGGTAGCAAGACTCAGTGCATCGGTAGACTGTGGATCATACCCCAAAGCCTCGAATACCGCGATTTCCCGACTGTCCAGATCGGGTTTCGCAACGGTAGGGACAGACACCGGTGCGGTTGCTTCTTGCATCGACCACCAGGTGCCCAGTTCTTCCAGCACATCATCGGCGGTTTCCACCAGTCGAGCGCCTTGCTTGATCAGCTGATGGCAACCTTTGGCCACCGAACTGTGGATTGAACCGGGAATGGCGAATACCTCGCGGCCCTGTTCAAGAGCGGTTCTCGCCGTAATGAGTGACCCACTTTTTAAACTTGCCTCCACCACCAGTACACCCCGGCTTAAGCCACTGATGATGCGATTTCGCTGGGGGAAATAGGCGGCCCGGGCCTGAGTACCCGGCGGGTATTCCGACACAATCAGACCGTTATCCACAATACGGTGCGCCAGTTTTCGATGCTGCGCGGGGTACAGCCGATCCAGCCCGCACCCCACCACGGCAATGGTCGGATGGCCCGCATCCAGCGCACCGGCGTGGGCCGCGCCGTCGATCCCCAGCGCCAGGCCGCTGGTGATCAGCAAACCGCGCTTGCTCAGCTCCGCGGCGAATTGACGGGCGTGGTCCAAGCCTTGCCGGGTAGCGTTGCGGCTGCCCACTACGCCAATCTGATCTTGCAACAACAACCGACTATCGCCTAACAGGTAAAGCACCAGCGGCGCACTGTGTATCTGCCGCAGCGCCTCCGGGAAATCGGGGTGACTCTGGCCAATCATCGCGATGCCATGTTGCCGGCACGCCTGATGAATCCAGAGCGCGTGCTGGATTTTGGGGTGATGGACATCCCCCGCTTGCCAGGCATGAACCAGTTCAATGGCTTCTGTTCCGAGGCCTAACGCTTTGAGGGTCGCGGCGTTCAGATCAAGCGTATCAACCAGACTGTCGGTGTTAGACTGCACCCGTTCACGAGCGCGCACACCAAACCGGGGAAGAAGCGAAAGCACCAGCCAACGGCCAGCCTCAGACTGCAGAAATTCCTGTTCCGACATTTTTCATCCTTGAAAACAATAATGGCCGGGCGCTCCAGCCCAGCCATTCAATGGTACTGCTACCACCACGCGCCGCCTGCTTTGGCGACGCGGGCAGGGAAGTGTCAGGGGTTAACGACCTTGTCACCCACCGACAACGAACGGGTTGCTTTAAGAACCAACCCGTAGCTCATCTTTTCATACACCTGGAATACCATCAGCAAACCGGCCCGCTCGGAAGGCAGCTCAATGGTCTCACCGGTGATCGGGTCACGAACACGGTTGCCAGCTTTCATCACCGCCAGCACGTTACCGGCTTTCATGCCTTCACGGGCGCCGCGGTTAATGGCCACCACATTGTACTGACCAATCTGGTTCACACCGCCATCGACCGAGATCATCTTGCCTTCGATCTCCTCATCAGGCGAGCTGGGCATAAAGTTGGTGGTCAAACGGCGATCTTCGCTCACCAACAAGCGGTCGCCAATGCGCACTTCTTCGCTGGAGCGGGTCAGGTTAACGGTCAACACGTCGCCGTTCTCGGCCGCCACGTTACCTCGAGCGATGCTGCGCGCTTCCAGCCCCAGAAACTCCCCGGTATCCGGATCAACAAATTCCTGGCTGCGGCGGAACACGCCCACCCGATCTGCAGGCTTTTCACCACGGGCATAGATCTTGTCACCCGCACCGGTGATGATCCGGCCGTCTTCGCCTTCCAGCACATAAGGCGCACCGTTGATTTCTTCAGGGCTGACGATGCGGGTGTCGGTCAGGAAGCTGGCAATCGCATCCAGTGGAATCGCGGGAATCGGCGTATCAATGGCTTCGGAACGGATCTGGGGAGACAGTTTCACATCGCCGGACGCAACCTTGGTGATGCGCGGCTTACCATCAATGTAAACCAGCGCCAGACGATCGCCCGGGTATATCAGGTGAGGGTTGGCTACCTGTGGGTTAACGTGCCAGATTTCCGGCCAGTACCAAGGGTTGTTCAAAAAACGCCCTGAAATGTCCCAAAGGGTATCCCCTTTGACGACGGTGTAACGCTCAGGATGATCAGCTTTGAACTCGGGTTGTGCCTGGGCCCAAGAGGTAAATAGCAGCATGGTAGCCGCCAGAGCGTACAACAATTTCCTCATCGTCTGTATCCTTGATCGCGTGCCTTGAATCTTAGCGTTCGGTAACGTCACCACAGATCACCCGCAGCTTGTTACACTGTTATTCCCGTTACTATAGAAGATGTATAGGGATTTGTGATGTTATCTTTTGTTCTTCCAGTAAATTCTGCAGAATAATCGATAGAATCCTACTATTAACTGATCAGTTTGTACTCAATCGGTAATTTATCGGATAATACCCTCATCACACATGCTTCATAATAGATTTGTGAAGAAAATTTGCGCAGTACGCTGTCGCATTTCAGAGAAGCCAGAGCACTATGATTCTAGATATTCTTGAGTACCCCGATCCGCGCCTTCGCACCATTGCCAAGCCGGTAGACGAGGTAACCGACGAGATCCGAACGTTGATCGACGACATGTTCGAGACCATGTACGATGCGCCCGGCATTGGCCTGGCCGCGACACAGGTGAACGTGCACAAGCAGATCATCGTTATGGATTTGTCCGAAGACAAGAGCGAGCCGCGGGTGTTCATCAACCCGAAAGTGGAAGTACTGGATGGCGATCTGGAAGCCATGCAGGAAGGCTGCTTGTCGGTGCCCGGTTTTTACGAAGATGTAAAACGCATCGAACATGTCCGGATTACGGCTAAAGACCGGAACGGTGAAGACTTTGAACTGGAAGCCACCGGCCTTCTCGCGGTTTGCATCCAGCACGAGATGGATCACCTGAACGGCAAGTTGTTTGTGGATTACCTCAGCTCTCTCAAGCGCAACCGTATTCGCAAGAAGCTGGAAAAACTCCACAAGCAGAGCGCCTGATTCCGAGCCGGATCATGCCGCTCAACTGCATACCGAATTCAGGACCGGGTTACGACCCGGTTTTTTCGTATTCAACGACACAGAGATAACACCAACGTGCGCATTGTTTTTGCCGGAACTCCGGATTTCGCTGCCATCGCCCTGAAAGCCATCCTTGCGGCGGGGCACACTGTTGTAGGCGTTTACAGTCAACCTGACCGGCCCGCGGGCCGGGGCCGAAAACTGATGCCGAGCCCGGTAAAACAAGTGGCACTGGATGCCAACATCCCTGTGTTCCAGCCTGAGAGCCTGAAGCCCGAAACGGCGCAACAAGAGCTGGCCGCCCTGAAACCGGACGTGATGATTGTCGCGGCCTACGGCCTGATTCTGCCAAAAACGGTTCTGGAAATACCGAGCCACGGCTGCCTGAACATCCATGCTTCGCTGCTGCCTCGTTGGCGCGGTGCCGCCCCGATTCAACGGGCCATTGCCGCCGGTGACGCCGAAACCGGCATCACCATCATGCAGATGGATGTGGGTCTGGATACCGGCGACATGCTGCTGAAAACCGCCACCCCGATTCACCCGGACGATACCGGCGGCAGCCTGCACGACCGGCTAGCGGATATGGGCGGCGAAGCGGTCGTGGAGGCGTTGGCAAAACTGAGTCAAGGCACGCTGAGCGGCGAGCCCCAGAACGACAACGAAGCCTGCTACGCCCACAAGCTTTCCAAAGAAGAAGGCCACATTGACTGGCACAACAGCGCCACGGACATCGAACGACTGATCCGCGCATTCAACCCCTGGCCTGGCACCTTCACCGATCTGGGCGATCAGCGCATCCGCCTGCATCAGGCACAGGCACTGGAACAGGGCAGCGACAAGGCGCCTGGCACGGTGCTTCGCCGAGAGCGCGAAGGCATCGACATTGCCTGCGGCACCGGCAGTCTGCGAGTGACCAAAGTGCAACTGCCCGGCACCCGTGCCCTGAGCGTGAACGATTTGATAAACGGCGGTAAACCCGTGCTGATGCCTGCACAGGAGCTGAACTGATCATGTTATATGACGCCTTGCCGTTCCGCGCCGTCGCCGCCGACGTGCTGCTTTCGGTCGAAAACGGCCAATCGCTGTCGCAATGCTTGCCCTACGCTCTGAGCCAACTGCCTCCCGAGCAGCGGCCGCAGCTGCAGGCCATTTGCTACGGTACCTGCCGCTGGTTTCACCGGCTGGACGGTGAACTCAATCAACGCCTGAAAAAACCCATTCGCAAATCCGATCGGGTGATTCACCATCTGATGTTGGTTGCTCTGTTCCAGCTTCGCTTCAGTGAGCAGGCCACCTACGCGGTGCTCAATGAAACCGTGGAAGCCTGCCGCGCATTGGACCGGCCCCACCTGACCGGACTGGTCAACGGCGTATTAAGAGCGGCCGAGCGGGAAGGGGCGCCAGAGCCGGGCGACGACAGCAGCCGCTACAGCCACCCTGTCTGGATGGTGGAGAAACTGCGCCACAACTGGCCCGACCACTGGCAAGCCATCCTCGATGCCAACAACACCCAGGCACCGATGACCCTGCGCGTTAACGCCCTGCGTTTTAGCCGCGACGAGTACCTGAAGTTACTGACCGATGCCGGCATTGGCGCCAAAGCCACCCGCTTCGCCCCGCTTGGTATTCAGCTGGAGCGCCCTGTTCCTGTGGATAACTTGCCCTGGTTTGAAGACGGCGCGGTGAGTGTTCAGGATGAAGCCGCCCAGCTGTGCACCACCCTGATGGATCTGCAGCCCGGCCAACGTGTACTGGATGCCTGCGCCGCCCCCGGCGGCAAAACCTGCGCCATTCTGGAAAACTGCGCCGAGCTGTCTGAAGTAGTCGCCATCGACGAATCAGCCGACCGCCTGCCACGGGTACAGGAAAACCTCGACCGGCTGGATCTGTCCGCCAGCCTGTTACAAGCCGACGCCGCAGACATCGAACAGTGGTGGGACGGCCAGGCCTTCGACCGCATCCTGCTGGACGTGCCCTGCAGCGCCACCGGCGTTATCCGCCGGCATCCGGACATCAAGCTGCTGCGTCGGGAATCAGACATTGTGCCGCTGGCCGGCATTCAACTTGGCCTGCTGAACGCCATGTGGTCTATTCTGAAACCCGGAGGCCGTTTGGTATACGCCACCTGCTCGGTGTTTCCACAAGAGAACCATCGCATCATTCAGCGCTTCCTGAAGCAGCAAGAACACGCGCAGCTGATTCCCATCGAAGCGAGCTGGGGCCTGGATATGGATGCCGGCCGCAATTTGCTGCCGGACCCCAATAGCCATGACGGCTTTTTCTACGCCGTGCTGGAGAAACCTGACGCATGAATATCCTGATTCTCGGTGCTGGCCAGGTCGGCGGTACACTGGCCGAACACCTCGCCAATGAAGCCAACGACATCACTGTCATCGACAGCGACAGCGTGCGCCTTAGGGAATTGCAAGATCGTCTCGACATTCGCACGGTGCACGGCAAGGCCTCTTATCCGGCGGTTCTGAACGAGGCCAATGCCGAAGACGCCGACATGGTGATCGCCGTCACCAACAGCGATGAAACCAATATGGTGGCCTGCCAGGTGGCCAAACTTCTGCACAAAACCCCGACCACCATCTGCCGGGTTCGCGCGGGCTCCTATTTGGCCAACCCCGCGCTGTTTTACAACAAAGATAGCGAGAAAGATCTGGATAAACTC
The DNA here is from genome assembly GCF_030718085.1 of Marinobacter sp. MDS2. Classification (NCBI taxonomy): domain Bacteria; kingdom Pseudomonadati; phylum Pseudomonadota; class Gammaproteobacteria; order Pseudomonadales; family Marinobacteraceae; genus Marinobacter; species Marinobacter sp. MDS2. The sequence continues at coordinate 1,892,022 of NZ_JAVAJF010000001.1, read as the reverse complement.
CGGGGCTTTCCGATCGACGTCATCATCAGCCCGGAACAGCTGGTCACCAAACACATCACCCGGCTGATCGAGTACCCCGGCACACTTCAGGTGTTGGAGTTTTCCAAAGGCCTGACCCGGCTGGTTGCCATCAAAGCCATTGAAGGTGGCCCCCTGGTCGGCCGTGAGCTTTCCTATCTTCGCACCCACATGCCTAAAATCGACACCCGGGTTGCCGCCATTTTCCGGAAAGATCGCGCCATCATTCCGAAAGGCGATACCGTGATCGAAGACGGCGATGAAGTGTTCTTCATTGCCGCCACTGACCACATCCGCTCGGTGATGAGCGAGTTGCAGCCGCTGTCGAAGCCCTACAAGCGCATTTTCATTTGTGGCGGCGGCAACATTGGTTACCGACTGGCACGAGCGCTTGATAGTCGCTACCAGGTGAAAATTCTCGAGCGGGACCACGAACGCTGCGTGATGTTGTCGGAAAAATTGCGCAAAACGGTGGTACTGGAAGGCAGCGGCGCCAACAAAGACATTCTGGTGGAAGAAAACATCGAGAATACCGATGTCTTTTGCGCCGTCACCAACGACGACGAAACCAACATTATTGCCTCGCTGTTGGCCAAACGTCTCGGCGCCCGCAAAGTACTGACTCTGATCAACAACCCCGACTACGTGGACTTGATTCAGGGCGGCGTCATCGACGTGGCCATCTCGCCCCAGCAAACCACCATCGGCAGTTTGCTGACCCACGTGCGCCGAGGCGACGTGGTCAACGTGCACGCCCTGCGCCGCGGCGCCGCCGAGGCCATCGAGGCCATTGCCCACGGCGACCACCGGTCCTCGAAAGTGGTGGGCAGACGTCTGGATGAAATCCATCTGCCACCGGGCACCACCATCGGTGCCATCGTGCGCCATGGCGAGGTGCTGATCGCACACGACCATTTGCGCGTGCAACCCAACGACCACGTTATTTTGTTCTTGGTCGATAAATCCAGAATCCGGGACGTCGAGAAACTGTTCCACGTGGGGCTCACGTTCTTCTGATGGATCCAGAACAAATCAATACGCGGAATGGCACTTAGAAAAGCGGCGCCAGCCAGCGTATAATGCGCGTTTTCAAATTTCGGAGTGCTCCGTTAAAACGGGGCGCCACACACAGACTGACCAGCAGGCAATCGTCGTGACAGACAAGGCAACCAATAACTCCGCGCCAGACATCAAGACCTTTCAGGGTCTGATCCTGGCATTGCAGAATTTCTGGGCGCAGCATGGCTGCGTGATACTTCAGCCTCTCGATATGGAAGTCGGCGCCGGCACATTCCACTCGGCCACATTCCTGCGTTCCATCGGGCCCGAGACCTGGAACGCCGCCTACGTGCAGCCCAGCCGCCGCCCAACCGACGGTCGTTACGGTGAAAACCCGAACCGCCTGCAGCATTACTACCAGTTCCAGGTGGTTCTGAAGCCGTCTCCAGACAACATTCAGGAACTGTACCTGGATTCGTTGCGTGCTTTGGGCCTGGACCCTCTGGTACACGACATCCGCTTTGTGGAAGACAACTGGGAATCCCCAACTCTGGGCGCCTGGGGTCTGGGCTGGGAAATCTGGCTAAACGGTATGGAAGTCACCCAGTTCACTTACTTCCAGCAGGTGGGCGGTCTGGAATGCTACCCGGTTACCGGCGAGCTGACCTACGGCCTTGAGCGCATTGCCATGTACCTGCAAGGCGTCGACAGCGTTTACGATCTGGTGTGGACCAACGGCCCGGATGGCGTAGTCACCTACGGCGATGTGTTCCACCAGAACGAAGTGGAACAGTCCACCTACAACTTCGAGCAGGCCGATACCGAATTCCTGTTCCACAGCTTCGACGTGTACGAGCGGGAAAGTGCCCGCCTGATCGAAGCCGGCCTGCCACTGCCTGCCTACGAGCAGGTACTCAAGGCCTCCCACACCTTCAACCTGTTGGATGCTCGTCACGCCATTTCTGTGACCGAGCGCCAGCGTTTCATCCTGCGTGTACGTACCCTGGCTCGCTCCGTGGCTCAGGCTTATTTTGAAAGCCGCCGCAAGCAAGGCTTCCCGTTGGCCCCGGAAGCCCTCCGCAAAGAGGTTTTGGCAGCGGCCGATGCGGCTGACGCCAAAGCCAAAAGCAAGAAGTCCGGAAAAGCGAAAAAGGCACAGCAGGAACAGGGGAAAGCATAATGGCTACACAGGATTTTCTAGTCGAACTGGGCACCGAGGAACTGCCTCCGAAAGCCCTCAAAGGCCTGTCTGATGCCTTCACCCAAGGCATCACCAAAGGCCTTGAAGACGCTGGCGTTGCCTTTGGCGCCGTTGAAGCCTTCGCGGCGCCACGCCGTTTGGCCGTGCGCATCCGGGATCTCGCCGATGCCCAGCCCGACAAGTCTGTGGAAAAACGCGGTCCCGCGGTCAAAGCCGCTTTTGACGATGCCGGCAACCCGACCCGCGCTCTGACCGGCTTTGCCACCTCATTGGGCATTACCCCCGATCAACTGGACACGCTGGAAACCGACAAAGGTGCCTGGCTGGTGTTCCGTACCGTTGAAAAGGGCAAGCCCACGGTGGAACTGCTGCCCGAACTGATCAACCAGTCTCTGTCGGCCTTGCCGATTCCCAAGCGCATGCGCTGGGGTGCCCACCGCACCGAATTCGTGCGCCCGGTGCATTGGCTGATCATGCTGTACGGCAACAACGTGATCGACACCCCGATCATGAACCTGAAGCCGGGCAACAAAACCCGTGGCCACCGCTTCCACTGCCCGAAAGAACTGATCATCCCGACTCCGGCCGACTACGAAACCGTGCTCAAGCAAGAAGGTTACGTATTGGCTGATTTCGCCGAGCGTCGTGAGCAGATTCGGGCTGGCGTAAACGCACTGGCCAAGAACGAAGCCGGTGGGGTTGCCGTCATTGACGAAGATCTGCTGGACGAAGTCACCGCCCTGAACGAATGGCCGGTGCCGTTGATGGGCCGTTTCGACGAGCGCTTCCTGAAAGTGCCTGCCGAAGCCCTGATTTCCTCCATGAAGGAGCATCAGAAATACTTCCACGTGGTCGACAGCAACGACCAGATGCTGCCGTTGTTCATCACCGTCGCCAACCTGGAAAGTAAAGATCCGGCTCAGGTCGTTGCCGGTAACGAGAAAGTCATTCGCCCGCGCCTGTCAGACGCCGCCTTCTTCTTTGAAACCGACTGCAAAACCAAGCTTGAAGAACGTATCGATGCGCTCAAGCCCATCGTGTTCCAGGAAAAGCTGGGCAGCATTTACGACAAGTCCGTACGTGTTGCTGCACTGGCCAAAAAGATCGCCGAAGCCATCGACAGTGACCCAGCCCTGGCCGAGCGCGCCGCCATGTTAGCCAAGACCGATCTGGTTACTGAAATGGTGCTGGAGTTCACCGACCTGCAAGGCATCATGGGCAGCTACTACGCCACCGACGATGGCGAGCACGCCGACGTGGCCAAGGCCCTGAACGAGCAGTACATGCCCCGCTTCGCCGGTGACGACCTGCCCACTACGCTGACCGGTTGCACCGTTGCCATTGCAGACCGTATCGATTCACTGGTCGGCCTGTTTGGCATCAACCAGCCGCCGTCCGGAACCCGTGACCCGTTCGCCCTGCGCCGTGCCTCCCTCGGTGTGCTGCGCATCATCATCGAGCGCGAACTGCCGCTGGATCTGCAGACCCTGTGTGAATGGGCGGAAGAGAACTTCTCAGTGCTGACCGAAGAGAACACCGCCAGCACCGTGGTCAACTACATGCTCGAACGCTTCCGGGCTTTCTACGACGAGCAGGGCATCAGTGCCGAAGTCTATCTGGCCGTGCACGCCCGTCGCCCGACCTGCCCGCTGGACTTCAATCGCCGGGTGAAAGCTGTTGAAGCGTTCCGCCAGCTGCCCGAAGCATTGGCGTTGGCCGGCGCCAATAAGCGGGTATCGAACATCCTGACCAAGCAAGGCGGCGACAGCATCGGCGAAACCGTCGACAACGCGTTGCTACAGGATGAGCCCGAGAAGGTTCTGGCCCAGAAAGTCGAAGAGCAAGCCGCGAAAGTGTTGCCGTTGTTCGAGCAAGGCGACTACGCCACCGCTCTGACTTCCTTGGCAAGCCTGCGCGAGCCTGTGGATAACTTCTTCGACGAAGTGATGGTGATGGCAGATGATGAAGCGGTTAAAAACAACCGTTTGGCGCTGCTCAACCGTCTTCGCAACCTGTTCCTGCGCGTTGCCGATATTTCCCTGCTACCCACCGCCGGGTAAACAGGCTAACGCGCAGTTTTAAGTAGGTATTTCCCCAGGGAAGGGGCTAGCAAAACGGCCGGTAATCCGTATAATACCGGCCGTTGATCGGCGTGTGGCGCAGCTTGGTAGCGCACTTCGTTCGGGACGAAGGGGTCGCAGGTTCGAATCCTGCCACGCCGACCACTTTCCCGCTTTTCTGTTGTTCTTCTCCCTCGTTTTTATCACTCCACAGCCCTTTTCGGGTTAGCATTTCTGTATCTTTCGTAAGTCTGCTAATGTTCTGGCAATTATCTTTAATCAGAACAGAAAGGAGGGCGTTTATGAAAGAAGCACTGGCCCGGCTACGTCGATTCCGTGACGACAGAGATTGGAAACAATTCCATAACCCAAAAGATTTATCACTGGCTCTGAGTATTGAGGCTTCAGAGTTGTTGGAACTGTTTCTCTGGAAATCTCCCGAACAAGCCAATGTAGAGAAAGTGAAAGAGGAACTGGCCGATGTTGTTGCCTATGCCCTGTTGCTGGCCGACAGCTACGACCTTAATCTGGAACAAATCGTCCTCGACAAGATTACCAAGAACGAACAGAAGTACCCCGTTAGCAAGGCTAAAGGAACGGCCAAAAAATACACGGAGCTATGAGTCAATCGTCGATGGTAGAAGTACAGCGTTACCCATTCAACAAAGACGCTATCAGCGAGTTACGTAGCAACGCTTTTGCAGCGGATAGCTGGCCCTTGGTTTACGTCCTAAGTGATGAAAAACACCGACGTGCTTACATCGGCGAAACCACAGACACGCTCACCCGCATGAGCACCCACCTGAAACACGACGAAAAACAACTGCTAACAGCTGTCCACCTGATCACCAGTGAATACTTCAACAAATCGGCTACGCTGGACGTTGAATCACTGCTCATTAAGTATATGGCAGCAGATGGCAAATACACTCTGCTGAACGGCAATCTCGGGCTCGCCGATCACAACTATTACCAACGTGACGCGCTCTACAACGAAGTATTCCGAGAAGTTTGGAATCGCTTGATCGCCAAAGGAGTGGTATCCCGTACTCTGGATCACCTCGATAATTCCGATGTGTTCAAATATTCCCCCTATAAATCGCTGTCGTTCGATCAGCGTCAGGGGCTGCTTACCATCATGCATGAACTGCTAAACCCTGGTGTTAAAAACATCGTTATTGAAGGTGGTGCAGGTACCGGAAAATCCGTCTTGGCGATATTTCTATTCAAACTGCTTCTCTCAGAAAATCATCACGTTGATCTTCGAGATTTTTCCGAAGACGAAGCAGAAATTCAGTCTTTACTTGCCAAATTACGAAAAGCTACTCCCAAGCCGAAAATGGCCCTGGTAGTGCCGATGACATCCTTCCGAACCACACTGAAGAAGGCCTTCAAACACGTCTCAGGCCTCAGTCCCAGCATGGTGATCAGCCCATCTGAACTCGCGAAACAGCACTACGACATCGTGTTGGTGGACGAATCCCATCGCTTGCGAAAGCGCAAAAACCTTGGAGCCTACTTTGGCAGCTTTGACAAAACCTGTGCTGCATTGAGTATGGACAAACACAGCTGCAGCGAAGTTGATTGGGTATGCCAGCAATCTGCAAAAGCCATTTTCTTCTATGACCAAGGGCAATCGATCAAGCCTTCGGACGCCGATACGGAAGTTTTTCTGCGCCTTAAAGCTGCCAAGGATTCAGTGAAGCACTCGCTACTCTCTCAGTTCCGTGTAAAGGCCGGTCAGCCATACGTTGAGTTTGTTGATAATCTGCTCAACGGACGTGTTGGAGAAGAGGAAGTCTTCCGAGCCAACAACTATGAATTCGAGGTGTTCGAATCTCTCGGCGATATGGTGCAGGCCATCAACGAGAAAGAAACAAAGGTCGGTCTATCCCGGTTGATCGCCGGCTATTCATGGCCCTGGATCTCGAAAAAGGACAGCACAGCGTATGACATTGTTGTCGATGGCGTTCAGCTTCGCTGGAACAGCACCAATACCGACTGGATTAATAAAGAAGGCTCTCACAACGAAGTCGGATGCATCCACACGACACAGGGCTACGACCTAAACTACGCCGGCATCATATTCGGAGAAGAGATCCGTTTCGATACGGAGACCCAGTCCATCGTCATCGATAAGACCAATTATTTCGACCGCACCGGTGGTCAGGGCATTAAAGACCCGGAGGAACTGAAGCAATACATCATCAATATCTACCGAACCATCATGCTTCGGGGAATTCGCGGCACCTTCGTTTATGCCTGTGATAAGGCGCTTCGGGAATATCTCAAACAACACATCCCTCTTCGCACTCCCAACCAAGTAGAAAATAGAGCCTCAGAAGTGGTGGACCTCAAGCCCTACGTCAATGCTGTGCCCTTGTTTGATCTACAAGCAGCTGCAGGCACATTCAGCGACCTACAGAACGCACAGGGCAAAGATTGGGTAGCCGTACCCAGCGGCATTCAAGTACGGGAAGGAATGTTTGCCTGCCGGGTGATCGGCGAATCAATGAATCGGGTTATCCCTAATGGTACTTTATGCCTGTTCCGCCCCGATCGCGGTGGTAGCCGAAATGGCAAAACCGTTTTGGTGGAATGCACAGACAGCATCGACGCTGACTTCGGTTCGCGCTACACAGTAAAAGTCTACGAAAGCTTTAAAACTGAAAACGCACACGGCTGGCTCCATAAGCGGATTCAATTAAAGCCGAACTCATACGATCAAAACTTCGAAACGCTTGAACTGAACGAAGACAATGCACATCAATATCGAGTAGTGGGTGAATTTATGTGCGTAATCGAGTAACCATTCGTTGTGTAAAACGCGCCCCTACAGCAAATGCTCAATCGGCAAAAACGAAAACACCGAAACCATCATCCGCTTAAACACCCCAACGCCCGGATCGTGGCTGTGTCGTACCTCTTCATCGCCATTGCGTTCTATCCACTGCAAATCGCCGTCTTCATCTAGCACTACCTCGTAGGCGGTTACCCGGGCCTGTTCCTCAAAGTGATCTTCCATCAATTGAGTCAGTTCCGGGCTTTCAATCACAAACCCCAGTTCGTTGTTGATATGAACTGAGCGAGGGTCGAAGTTGAACGAGCCCACGAACAGGCGTTTTCCGTCCACCGCGAAGGTTTTGGCATGCAGGCTGGAAGACGAGCTGCCCATCAGGTTGTCCTGTAACGAGCGCTCCACGGGCTTCTCTCCGGGCACCTTGCGCAACTCGAACAGCTGCACACCGGCTTCCAGCAGCGGTTTCTGGTATTTGGCGTAACCGGCGTGCACCATGGCCACATCGTTGGCTTCCAGCGAATTGGTGAGCACGCGCACCTGTACGCCCTGGCGCTCCAATTGCTGGAACATCTCCACCCCGGCTTTGGTGGGGATGAAGTAGGGCGACACCAAGGTAATTGAGTGCTTCGGGTCACCCATGGCTTCAGCCAATTGGCGGCTCATCAAGCCTTTTTCGGGGTTTTCTCCCAGCACTTTCGCCGGGTCATCGCTCACCATCGACACCGGCCACCAGACAAACTCAAGATCGCCCGCTAACAGATTCTTCAGAAATTCGGATTCAACCACCGCACACACGTACTGACTGGCTTCGGTGCTGGCACCGCACTCCCGGGCGGTTTCCACCACCTGTGCCAGATCGTCCTCGCTCGCCTTGGGCAAAATCAGTGACGCCGGGTAAGCGGAGGCGCTAGCCCAGTAACGGTCGAAATCCCGGGACAATTCATTCACCACCGGGCCAATAGCGAGCACATCCAGATCCGCAAACAACGCGCCCGAGCCCGCGCCGAAATATTCATTGGCTATATTGCGCCCGCCGACAATCGCCGCCTGGTTGTCGGCATTGAAGGATTTATTGTGCATCCGGTGATTCAGGCGCGAGAAGCTGGTGAGGTTTGTTGCGCGGGAAGGGATTGGCTTTCAGGGCGATCGCTTAAAGGGGGCAGGGCACACCCGCTCAACGTTAAAAGGGTAACAAGAAAAACGACGACACCCGGACACATGCGCCTGAACCGGTTATTCAATGCATACACTCCTTCTGATTAATGGGTTAGTGTAGCAGTTCGAAACAGCGCTATACCCGACAGAACAACAAGCGGAGATTCAAGATGATCGGATACGTTACTCTGGGCGTCAGCGATATGGACAAAGCCAAGCAGTTCTACAGCGACCTGCTGGCAGACATGGGCGCAAAAGTACTACTGGATATGGGCCGCATTGCATTTATTGGCAAGGACATGAGCTCACCCATGTTAGCGGTGTGCACACCGCACAACGGTGAACCGAACAACCCGGGCAACGGCAACATGCTGGCCCTTCAGCCGGGTTCAAAAGAAGCCGTCGACCGTTTCCACAAGAAAGCGATTGAACTGGGCGCCACCTGCGATGGTGAGCCGGGGCAGCGTATCCCGAACCAGTTCTACGGTGCCTATGTGCGTGATCCCGACGGCAACAAACTGGCGTTCTTCCAGTTCGGCTGATTGATAGAAAAAACCCTGCAGCGGCTAACTGCAGGGTTTTTAAACGTTTGCCAATCCAAAGCGCCTCAGTAGGCCCCTCGAATCAAATCAATACCTGGCTTTAATACCTCTTTCCAGGCTTGCCGCAGCTCCGGGCTGTACTCCGGATCGTGCATGCGCACGGTTTTCAGCAACGATTCTTCCCACAAGTCGTACCATTCCGGCGAGATATCGTAGTTATGGCGGTTGTGGCTTTCACCCAAATCCCGAAGTTTACGGTCGGGCATACCTCGGGCCACCAAAATAATTTGCATCACCCCGTGACGAAGGAGATGCCGTTGGGCCGACATGTCGGTGTCCGCGAAGCGTTTGCGAATGGCTTCTGAACTGGCCATGAAAAAGTCGTAGAAATCGACAAAAAACTCTTCGGTTCGACAACAACGGCCATAGCTCTGGAAAACAAGATCCGTGTTATTCATCTGCAGTGTCTGCCTTGGGGATAAGTGAAGGACGCGTGAGAAGCTGACGAATTGTAAGCATGCAACCTAAACTTTCAATAGCGGGATGGCGAAACTCCGGATTTATTTCAAAGAGTTACAAAACAAAACAAGATTAACGAGGTTCCGGGAACCACCAACCCGGCAGCAACCGATTGACCGATGGCTTTAGGAATCGGTCATCAATGAGCCAGATCACCCCTTGGTCGTCCGGTGTTCGTATAACCCGTCCCGCCGCTTGCGCGACTTTCTGTAAGCCGGGAAAGAGGTAGGTGTATTCGTAGCCGTTACCAAACCGCTGCTGTAGCCGGGTTTTCAGGATTTCGTGCCAGGCATCGAAGGGCGGCAGGCCCAAGGTGGCGACGAAGGCACCGATCAACTGGTCCCCCGGCAGATCAATGCCTTCGCTGAAGACCCCGCCTAATACCGCGAACGCCACGCTGCCATTGGGCTGCTGGAATTCAGCCAGAAACTCACGCCGCTGCTCCGGGGTCATGCCGGGCCGCTGGCTGCGCTGGGGGATATCCGGCGCTTGGGCCGCCAACGTTTCACTGGCTTCCTTAGCGTATTTAAAGCTACTGAAGAACGCCAGATAATGGCCCGGGCGTTGCCGGAACTGGCTGGCAATCACCTCCGCTATGGGTTCCAACGACGCTTCCCGGTGCACCTGTCGGGTACTGATGCCGGGGGTGAAGTTCACCTGCAGTTGTTCGGCACTGAACGGGCTGGCTAGAGAGGTAAAGCGGGTTGCTTCGGTCATACCCAGCAGGTCCCGGTAGTACACGCCGGGGCTCAGGGTGGCCGAGAAGAGCAGAACCGAGTGGGCAGCGGCAAAGCGTTCGCGAAGGTAATCGGCCGGAATCAGGTTCTGCAGCGTTAAGCTGGCTCTTCCCCGGCCGCTGCGCTGAAATTCACACAGTGAGTGGTCGCCGAAACTGTCTGCCAGCTTCATAAAAGCCACGCTGTCAAACATCACTTCTTGTAACGGCAGGTCCGGCGGGTTGTCGGCGAGGTAATCGGTGATTGTGGATACCATCGCCTGCAAGGCCCCTAATAACTGCGAGGGCAGGGTAGTCAGAAACACCGGCTGGCTTTGCTCACCGTGATCGCGAATCAGGCTTTGCCACGCGCGAGCGGTTCGGTCCAAAGCCGACTTCAGCGGTTTCGGCGCGGTTTTCTTAACCTTCAACAAACGCTGCTGGTCCAAACGTACCGAGTACATGCCCCGGCCACGGTCCACCAGGTTATGGGCTTCGTCCACCAGCACACTGGCTCGCCAATTGTTTTGGCGAACCAAGCCGTGGAGCAGCGCAGACTGGTCGAACATCCGGTTCACATCGCCGATCACCAGATCGCTCCAGCGGGCCATTTCCTGAGCCAGGAAATACGGGCAAATGTCATGACCTGACGCGATCTTCTGTAAAACTTCTTGAGTCAGCGCGCTTTTGCTTTGAACAGCTTCAGCTCGTGCATCGGGCAGCCGGTCGAAAAAGCCTTTTGCCAAGGGGCAAGACTCGCCGTGACAGGCTTTGTCCGGGTGTTCACAAGCGTCGTCTTTCGACACCAGTTCTAACGTGCGCAGCGGCCATGGCTGCAGTGGGTCTTGGGCCGAACGCAACTTATCCACAGCGTCCAGCGCCAGTTGCCGGGCGGTGTTGCGGCAGGTGAGGTAGAACAACCGATCCTGCCCGGCCGCGGGCATCGCCATCAAGGCCGGGAACAAGGTGCCCAAGGTTTTACCCAACCCGGTGGGTGCCTCCAGCAACAGCGTTTCACCTTTCGCGGCATTCTTATACACGGTTTCCGCCAGTTGCCGCTGGCGCGGGCGAAAGTCCGGGAACGGGAAGGTCAACTCGGCCAGCAGGGCATTGCGCTGTTCCCGGTGATGTTCTTCCTGCTCGGCCCAGGCTTTATAGATCGAACAAAGAGCTTCCAGTTCTTGCCACAGCTCATCAGCACCGGCGGTTTCCACTTGTGTGGTTTCTTTGCTCTTGCCAATGTCGAAATAGACCAGTGCCAACTCCAGCTTTTTGCGCTGTTCCTGTCGGCATAATAGTGCTCCATAGGCTCGTAATTGCGCTCGATGCAGCGCCCGTTGGTGCTCGCGAATACGCGACACATCACCCCGGTGGGTTTTGATTTCTTCCAGCCGGTCGTTGTGCGGGTTATAACCGTCTGCTCTTCCAGAAAGCTCTAATCCCAGGCAGTTACCAGTAAGTGAGTATTCGCTCTTGTAGCCGTAGCCGCGGTTATCCTGAATCGCCTGGTGGCCCGCAATGCCTTCCTCCGCGCTGGGCGCCGGGGTGTAGCGGAAGTCCAGATCTCCGTGGCGGGCAGCAAACTCGCACAGGGTTCGCACGGCTACTTTCATGAATGATTCCCGGTGTCTTGCCATCGCACATAGCACACACTGGCCGGGATACCGTGCTGGTCAAAAAAGGCGAGCCAGCGGCGCTGGTGATCCTGCAACCGGTCGCCAGGGCCTTTCACTTCGATCATTTCATACCGGTGCTCGGGCGCTTCCGCGTTGGGGATAAAACGAATCAAATCGGGGAAACCGCTGCGATGTTCTTTTACGTTGGTCAGCAATCGATCAAACAACACCCTGAGATGCTGCGCGGGTATACAATCCATCGCCAAGGCCAACAACTCTTCGGTGATCACCGGCCAGGCGACAAACGGGTTCGCAATGCCCTGTTTTGCTTTGTAGGTTTCAAAGATTCGCTGTCGATAGGCTCCGGTTTCCAGCCAGGCAAAGCACTGGTCGAAATCCGCTTGTCGGCGGGCAACAAAATCGTCCCGGGTCAGATCCGCCGGGCCGATGTGGAACGGGTGGAAGAAGGCGCCGGCGATGGGTTTGAAGATCACCGGCCAACACAGTAAGCCGAACAGGGCGTTGATCAGGGTGTTTTCCACATAGAACACCGGAGCACTTTCGGTACTGAGATACGCCACAGCCGCGTGTTCGACCGAGCCGGTATCAGGTTTCGGTAGAGTAACCGTGAACTCCCGAATCAACCGTTTAGGCGGCGGCTGAGGTTTCGGCTCGCCCACTTTCGGTGCCAGCCGTTTCAGAATGCGCTCCAGCCCCTGGGCCTCGGCATCGCTCAGTTCACCGTTCTGCCACTGACTGGCAATGTCCCACGCCTCCTCAAACCGCTTCAAACGCTCCAGCAATCGTAACTGCTTAAGCCTGGCTTCCCGGTGCCCACTGGCGGCCCAAGCCTGCAAGGCTAATTCCGAATTATCCTGCCGCTCGGCCTGTCGGCCCAGTTCCAACAACAGCCGGTTCCGGCGGCTGGTCAGCCACGAGTTATCCACAGGGTCGGGAATAGCCGCCCAAACCTCGTCAGCCGCCTCGCCGGCATCCAAGCGCTCCCGGCACTGATGCATTTGCAGGTAACTGTCTACTTCGGCCCGATGCTGAAAGGCCCGGGATTCGGGGGTAAAAGGCACAGTTTCAAATTGCTGCACGCCCAGCTCTACCAGCACGAAGTCGGTCCAGCTTTGGCGCAGGTTGCCGAAGAACATCAGCCGAATACGATCGAACAAAGCCATGCCCTGTACTTGCACCACCTGCGGCACAGATTGATCGAACCATCGATCAACCGGTTTCGGTTCAGACTCCGCGTCAGCAAGCGCCTCTCGTAACCGGGCTTTGGGCAGGTTTTTGGGCAAACCGTTGTGCGCCAGCCAATCCCCGTACAACAGCCGCAATTCCGCCAGCGTAAACAACCGGAACACTTCGTCTAGGCCGAGCAACGGGGCAGGGTCCAGCCATTGCTGATCGAGCAGCTCGGCCACGGCTTCGGTTTCCGGCTGCGGCAGTTCCGGGTAATTCAACTTATCCACACGAAACAATTCACCGCTGCGCATAACCATTCGGGTTAATAAAGCTCGCGCCGCTAACGGCAGCTGGCGAAAACTTTCCAGCCGGGCGCGCTCGCCTTCGGTCAGCAGGTCGCCGTGGTGTTCGGCCACCCAATCAACCAAGGTGTTCATGTTTTCCAGGTAGTACAGCGGGTTCTCGAGATCCGCTGTTTTTGGATACGACCGCACTTGTCGCATTAAAGGGATATCCTGCCTGACGAAACCAACTCGGGTTTGGGGTAACCTGTCACCCTGACCCATTTTCCGGAATCAAGATAACACTGGTATGCCTGACACCAACAGTATTGAACCCGGCTTTCACGCCATTCACGCCAACCATCTGGAAGATCTTCGCCGGGCGGTCGTGTACATCTGCCGGCAAAACCCGCTCCAGCCTCTGGAGAGCGAAACCTTTCTGGTCCAGAGTAACGGTATTGCCCAGTGGCTGAAGCTGGCACTGTCAGAAAAACGCACCGTTGATGGCATAGAAGGCGGGCTGGGCATCGCTGCCGGCATGGATTTTCTGTTCCCGGCCCGGTTTATCTGGCAAGCCTACCGGGCGGTGTTACCGGCAGGCGAAGTGCCGGAGCAATCGCCCTTTGATAAAAGCCGGTTGGTCTGGCGGTTGTACCGGCTGCTGCCCGAGCTGGTAGGGCAGGACGACGCATTCACGCCGCTGGCTCGATTTCTGGATGGCAGCGATACCGACCTGCGCAATTTCCAACTGGCGGAAAAAGTCGCGGACTTGTTCGACCAGTATCAGGTCTTCCGCGCCGATTGGCTGGCCGCCTGGGAGCAGGGCAGGGATGTTCTCATCACGCCCAGAGGCGAAGAAAAGCCGCTGACTCCGGAAACCCTCTGGCAACCGTTGCTGTGGCGCAAGCTGGTTGACGATGTGGGCGAAGCCGCCGGCACCAGCCGATCACATATCCACACCCGTTTTATGGAACAGGGCCAGCGCATCACCACGCCGGCCGACCCCAGCCGGTTACCCAAACGCATTGTGGTGTTTGGCGTGTCTTCATTACCTCGGCAAGCTTTGGAAGCCTTGTACGTGCTCAGCCGTTTCAGCCAGGTGGTGCTGTGTGTGCATAACCCCAGTCAGTTCTATTGGGCGGACATTATCAGCGATCGGGAATTGCTCCGCGCCAAACGCAAGCGCGGTCTGGCGCACCCGATGCTGTCGCAGATTGATGATAAAGATCAGCTACACCAGCACGCCAACCCGCTACTGGCCGCTTGGGGTAAACAAGGCCGAGACTACATCCGCTTGCTGGACGAATTCGACAACCCGGACGAGTACCGCAGCAGTTTCCAGACGCCGGACCAGAAGATCGACATCTTTTCCGAGCACGGCAACGGCGAAACACCCAGCCTGTTGAACCAGCTGCAGAATGACATCTACAACCTGACACCGCTGCAGGAAATCCGTGAGCAGGCGCGGGAGCTGGACCTGGCCCGGGATTATTCCATCGCCTTCCACGAAGCGCACAGTCCCCAGCGCGAGGTGGAAATACTGCACGACCAATTGCTGGCCGCGTTCAATGCCGACCCGAACCTCCGGCCCCGCGACGTCATCGTGATGGTGCCCGACATCAACGTGTACGCACCGCATATTCAGGCGGTGTTCGGCCGTTATCAGCCCGGTCGCAAACGCCACATCCCGTTCACCATTTCCGACCAGGGTCAGCGCCACCACGAACCGGTGCTGATTGCCCTGGAAACCCTGATGTCGTTGCCCCGCAGCCGGTTCGGCGTGAGCGAGATCATCAGCCTGCTGGAAGTCCCCGGCATCCGTGATCGCTTTGGCATCACCGAAGACGACATCCCACTGGCCCGGCGCTGGGTGGAAGGCGCCAACATCCGCTGGGGCCTGCACGGCCAGCACCGGGAAAGTCTGGACTTACCGGCAGAACTGGACCGCAACACCTGGCAATCCGGCTTAAGGTCGATGCTGCTGGGCTACGGCATGGGCGATGACGACCCTTGGGCGGGCGTAGAGCCCTATGGCGAAATCGGCGGCTTGCAAGCGGATCTGGCGGGCCGGCTGAGCGACTTTGTGCATCAACTGGAAACCTTGTGGCAGGCGCTGCAAACCCAGCGTACCCCTGAGCAATGGGAAACCCTGTTCTCGGGCATGCTGGAGCAGTTTTTCCACAAGGTCGAAGGCAGTGACCTGTTGCTGCTTAACCGCTTCCGAAGACATCTTGAGCAATGGCTGGAAAATACGCTGGCGGCCGGGTTGAACGAGCAACCACTGCCGCTCAACATCGTCAAAGACGTGCTACTGTCCGGTTTGGACGAAGGCGGTCTGAACCAGCGCTTCCTGGCCGGCAAGGTCAACTTTGCCACGCTGATGCCGATGCGGGCGATACCCTTCCGCAAGGTGTGCCTACTGGGTATGAACGACGGCGATTACCCCCGCTCCCGACCGCCGGTGGATTTCGATCTGATGGCGCAGGATTACCGCCCCGGTGACCGCTCCCGCCGTGAGGACGATCGCTACCTGTTTCTCGAAGCCTTACTGTCGGCTCGTGAGCAGCTGTACATCAGCTGGGTAGGGCGCAGCATCAAGGACGACTCAGAGCGGCCGCCCTCGGTATTGGTGGCCCAACTTCAGGACCATCTCGACAGTCTGTGGAGCGTAGCTGGCCAGCCGGATAAAAAGGTGACGACCGCGCTGACCACCCAACATCCGTTACAGCCATTCAGCCGCGATTATTTCCCCAAATCCAATGGGGTAGAGAACACTCCGGAAGAGGCCGCCAAGCCATTGGCTGAGGTTCTGGAAAGCCGCAACCTGTTCACTTATGAACGGGAATGGCGCAGTGCCCATGGCGCGGCAACCGGCGAACAGGCGTATACCCCGTTGCCGTACCAGGCCCCGGAAGAGCCCATCAGCCTGAACGATCTGGCCGGTTTTCTGAAAAAGCCCATCGAAACCTTCTACCAGCGCCGCCTGCAAGTGCGCTTCGAAGAGGTGGAAGAAGAAGACACCGACAACGAAAACTTCGACCTGAACGGGCTGGACCGCTGGCGCCTCGATAACGAACTGATTCAGCAAGGCCTGCTCAAAGCCGGCACCGAAGAGGAACTGCACGAGCGGCTGGAAACCACGTTGGACCGCATGGCTCGGCGCGGCGATCTGGGTATGGGTGTCACCGAACATCGTCTGCGCAGCGAGTTGTCCGGGCGTTTGCCCAACCTGTTCGGACGCTACCAAAGCGCATTGGCAGAATGGCCCGAAGCCGTAGCGGAGCCCTTGGCCTTCAACTACGCGTTTAACAACACCACCGGAGCAGTGGAAGTAGCCGACCTGATTGACGGCTTGCGCCGAAATGCGAACGGCGACCTGTGCCGACTGGTGGTGGCCAGCTCCGGTTTGCTGACCGGCTCCGGCTACAGCAAAAAAGTGCGCTACGCCAACCTGATGCGAGACTGGCTGATTCATCTGGCCGGGCAGCTCGGTGGCCAACCGTTTACCACCCTGATCCTGGGCAAGGAGGAAGACCGCAAGTTCACCTTCGCCCCGATGGCCATCGCCACGGCCAAACAGCACTTTGATACGGTGCTGAAACGTTGGATGGAGGCCACCACCCGGGCCTTGCCGATTCACAGTGACGCCGGCTTCGCCTGGATCACCAGCTATTACGGCAGCAAGAAATACGTGGGTAATCACGAGCGCGCCATTGAGGAAGCCGAGAACGCCTACACCACCGCGTTGAGCAGAGACACCGGCTACCTTCGGGGCGCCTTCGAAACCCCGGAATCCCTCTTGGCCAGTGGCGAATTTGAAGCGCTCCTGCACGACCTGTATGTGCCCCTGTGGGAAACCGAGCAGGGCAAGTCCGCGGCTGAACAGATTGAGAAGATGGCATGACAGAGCAACCAAGCAACCGAAACCCCAATCTCGACCCGTTAGCGTTGCCCCTGAACGGCAGCGCGCTGATTGAAGCCAGTGCCGGCACCGGCAAAACCTTCACCATCGCCATTCTGTATGTGCGTTTGGTGCTGGGCCACGGTCAGACAGAGCAAAGCCCGTTGCAAGATCTGTTGCCACCGAACTTGCTGGTGGTGACCTTTACCGAAGCCGCCACCAAAGAACTTCGGGACCGAATCCGAACCCGGCTCACCCAGGCCGCCGAGGTGTTTTCCGAACACGCCGCCAACCTTGAGCCTTCGCCGGAAACAGCACTTATCCACAAGCTGCGGGACGACAGCTACCCGGACCCGGCCAGCTGGCCCGATTGCCGCAAAAAACTGCTGCTCGCTGCAGAATGGATGGACGAAGCCGCGGTGTCCACCATCCACGGCTTCTGCAACCGCATGCTGAGCGAGCACGCCTTCGACAGTGGCAGCCTGTTCAAGCTCACCCTGGAAACCGACCAGAACGAACTCCTGGATGAAGTCGCCCGGGATTACTGGCGCACGTTTGTTTACCCGCTGCCACCGGCGCTGATGGATGAAGCCCTGAGTCACTGGAAAACGCCAACAGATCTGCGTGCTGCCGTCCGTAACCTGATCGGCGATCCGCAAAGCCTGGGCACGCCGCCTACGGATGTGCACAGCGCTATCGAACAAGCAGTCACCGACAGAGAGAATCAATCAAACGCGCTGAAACACTACGACTGGGCCAAGTGGCAAAGCGAAGTCACCGACCTGCTGAACGCTCTCAACAAGAGCAAACGGCTGCACGGTGGCAGCAAGAACGCCATGCTGAAAGTGTGGGACACCCTGGTGGACTGGGCCGGCTCCAACGACTTGCTGCCGGAGAAGCTGGATTCCGCCGCGGGCTTCAAGAACCAGACTCCCGAAGGGCTGGAGAACATCCTGAAAGGCGATGACCCGGCTCCTCATCATCCGGCGTTCGATGCCATCGAGGAGCTGATCGAATTCGGCCAGAACCAACCCAGTGCGAAATCCGACATCCTGCGCCACGCCAGTCATTGGATTGCCCAGCGGCTGGAAGATGAAAAACAAAAGCGCTCGGAAATGGGCTTCGACGACCTGCTGACCCGGCTCGATGATGCGCTGCACGGCCCAAGAGGCGATCAGTTAGCTGCCACCATTCGTCGCCAGTTTCCGGTGGCGCTGATTGACGAATTCCAGGACACCGACCCGGTTCAGTACCGGATTTTCGACCGCATCTACCGGGTTGAAGAGAACCATCCGGATACCTGCCTGCTGATGATCGGTGACCCCAAGCAGGCCATTTACGGCTTCCGGGGTGCGGACATCTACACCTACTTGCAAGCCCGCCTGGGGGTACAAGAGCGCACCTACACCTTAGGGACAAACTTCCGTTCGGCTGAAACCATGGTGTCTGCCGTCAACCGGGTGTTCGAATACAGCGACCAACACAGCCGCGACGGCGCCTTCCTGTTTGGCCAAGGCGATACCTCGCCGCTGCCGTTTCAGGGTGTCGCTGCTAACGGCACCAAGCGGGTGTGGTCAGTAGAGGAAGAACTACAACCGAGCCTGTTGTTCTGGACCCACGAATCGGACGAAACCAACAAAGACGACAGCCCCAAAGCCATCACAAAAGGCGCCGCCACCGCCGATATCGCCGAAACCTGTGCCAGTGAAATCGCCCGTTTACTCACACTGGGTCAGGCCGGAAAGGCCGGTTTTGTATTGCCGGACAACTCCAGTGATCTGGAACCGGTCAGCCCGCAAGACATTGCTGTTCTGGTCAACAACCGCAATGAAGCCGCCGCCGTACGAGATGCCTTGGGCCGCCGGCGCATCAAAAGTGTGTATCTGTCCGACCGGGGCTCGGTACTGACCTCACCGGAAGCCAAGGAGGTGTTGTCTTGGCTGAGAGCCTTTGCCGAACCCCGGCAACTGGCTTACATCCGTGCTGCGCTGGCGACCCCGACACTGGGCCAATCCTGGCAGGCGATGAACCAGCTGCTCAGCGATGAACTGGCGCTGGAACGGGAAATTGAGCGGTTTATCGGTTATCAACAGCAGTGGCACACGCAAGGCGTACTGCCCATGCTGCGCAGCTTCCTGATGGATTTCGACGTGCCCGGGCGCTTGCTGCAACGGCCCGATGGTGAGCGCCGATTGACCGATATTCTGCACATCGCCGAATTGCTGCAACAAGACAGCCTGCAGCTGGACGGTGAACATGCTCTGGTGCATCACTTCACTCAGATTTTGCGCGCCGCCGATGAAGAAGACGAGCACCGCACCCTGCGCCTTGAAAGCGATGCGGCCTTGGTGAAAGTCATTACTGTGCATAAGTCCAAAGGTCTGGAATATCCCTTGGTGTTCCTGCCGTTTGGCACCGCCTTCCGGGCCCAGAGTGAAAAGCAGTCTTTTGTCAGCTATCACGACAGCGACAACACACTGATCACCGTGTTCGACCCGAGTGCCGACGACGTTGCCAAAGCGGATCAGGAACGCTTGGGCGAAGACATTCGTAAAATCTACGTGGCGCTAACCCGGGCCAGGTTCGCTACCTGGGTGGGCGCCGCCGCCCTGGATAACTGGCAGCAAAGCGGGCTGGGCTATCTGATTTCCGGCAGCGGTGCCGACAGTCTCAGCCAGAACCTGAACACACTGGCCGAGGGCAGGCCGGAAATCACCGTAATGCCATTGCCGGAACCGGACGACACGCTCTACACCGAACAGAATCCGGAAGCGCTCGGCCCGGCACTGGTGTCGGGACGGGAGGCCAAAGAAGACTGGTGGATAGCCAGTTACTCGTCGATCGAATACACCGGCATGGCCGGCACCGGCGTTGTGTTCACCGGCGAGGTCGAAGATGCCGAAACCCAGAACCTGTTGGAAGAAAGTGCGCACAATAATGATGGTGAAGAGACCGCATCCGAATCGGTCGCCCGCAACCATCACCACTTCCCGAAAGGCGCCGGCCCCGGCACCTTCCTGCACGAACTGCTGGAGTGGTGCACCCATCACGGTTTCCAGTGGGTTGTGGATAACCCAGAACAACTGCACGAGCAACTGACACGACGCTGCAGTACCCGCGGTTGGAGCGAGTGGGTCGAGCCCCTGCAGAACTGGATCCTGGCCCTGATCACCCGCCCCATTAACCTACAACGCTCGGGCGAGGAACAGGTGAGCCTGGCGCAACTAAGCAGCCTGCGCCCGGAACTGGAATTCTGGTTCGAGAGCCGCAATGTCAATGTGCAACAACTCGACCGGTTGGTGAAAGCGCACACCCTGAACGGGGCCGACCGCCCCCAGGCTCAGGCCAACACCTTTAATGGCATGATCAAAGGCTTCATCGATCTGGTGTTCGAACACAACGGGCAGTATTACGTGCTGGACTACAAATCCAATACCTTGGGTGAAGAAGACAGCGCCTATACCGACCAAGCCATGGGAGACGCCATTCTGAATAAGCGTTACGACCTGCAATACGTGCTCTATCTGTTGGCCTTGCACCGCTTGTTGAAAGACCGTATCGCCGGTTACGACTACGACCAGCACATCGGTGGCGCCGTGTATCTGTTCCTGCGCGGCGTTAACTCGGCCAGCGGCGGCGCTTTCACCGACAAACCACCAAAAGCATTGATCGAGCAACTGGATGCCTTGTTTGATGGCGACACCGTTTCAGGGGAGGTGGCCGCATGAGCCGTACCCGTAACCATGACCAGCAAATGACCATGGACTTGGGCGACGACACCACCGTGGAGCCGATAAAACCCTTTGTGGATAACTCTCGACTGTTAGCCCATGTGGATAACGTCGATGCCTTGCTCGAACACTGGCAGCAAGCGGAATGGATTCGGCCGCTGGATCTGGGTTTTGCCCGCTTGCTTCGGGATTTGTCCGAAGAGCAGGGGGAATCACTGCCGCCCTTGGTGTTTCTGCTAGCGGCACTGATTTCCCACCAAGTGGGCCGCGGCCATGTGTGTATTAATCTGGCCACGTTGCTGGCCGACGCCGATGCCACCTTGTCATTGCCGCCGGAGGAACCGTCAGCCGCGGCTACGACTCTTGTGGATAACTCGATTTCAGCTGAACAGTCAGAATTGCAGCACCTGAAACCGGCGGATCTTCTGGCCCGAATCACACTGCAGGATTGCGTATCAGCCTTGTCGAAATCCCTCTCGGTCAGTGACGGCAGCCGTATCTCTCCGCTGATTCTGACCGACGGCCGGCTCTACCTGCGTCGGCTGTGGCGTTACGAGCAAAAAATAGCCGAGGGCATTGAACAGCGATTGGCGTTGCCATCACCGGTGGCAGAACCCGACTCACCTGCAGCACGCACCCTTTCCCAGTCATTGAACACGCTGTTCAAATCAAGCGAAGACATTGATTACCAAAAACTGGCGTGTGCGCTGGCTGCTCGCAGCCGCTTTTCGGTGATCACCGGCGGTCCCGGCACCGGCAAAACCACCACCGTGGTGAAGCTGCTGGCGGCATTGCAAGCCATCGCAGGTGAATCGCCGGAACGAGCCGGGCGCAAATACCGCATTCGCCTCGCAGCGCCAACGGGTAAAGCCGCTGCGCGCCTGAACGAATCCATTGCTGGCGCGGTCAGCGATTTGCCCCTGACCGAGCTACCTGGCGGCCTATATCAAGATGATATTCCAACCAAGGTGACTACCTTGCATCGCCTACTGGGCAGCCGGCCAGACACCCGCAAGTTCCGCCATCACCAGGACAATCCGTTAATGGTGGATATCTTGGTGATCGACGAAGCGTCCATGGTGGATGTCGATCTCATGGCCTCGGTGTTCGATGCTCTGCCAGCTCAGGCGCAACTGATTCTGTTAGGCGACAAAGACCAGCTAGCCTCGGTGGATGCAGGTGCTGTGTTGGGCGAGTTGTGTCAGCGCGCCTACGAAGGCCATTACACACCCGACACGTCGGCCTGGCTGGCGGCCATGACCGGTACACCATTGCCGGAGTCCTTGATCGACGCCAAGGGGCACGCCTTGGACCAGGCCGTGGCAATGCTGCGCAAGAGTTACCGTTTTGAGGAGGGCAGCGGTATTCGCGCGTTATCCGAAGCGGTTAACAACAGTGCTGTGGATAACTCGATGCGCCAGAACATGTGGAAAGCCGGCTTCGATGACGTGATCTGGCTCAACGGCGACACGCCAAAGCCCGATCTTGACACCACACTGCAGCAAATTTGCCAGCACGCGATCACCGGGACACCGGAGGCGTTTCGCAATGCCGGGCAGGGTAGGGTTGTGAATAACTTAGAACTCGCGGCTCCGGTCGGCTATCACCACTATCTGACGATGATGAATGGCCATAGGCTCACTGCCGACAGTCCCCGCGAGGAGTGGGATGCGTTGGCATCGCAGGTGCTGGCGGCCTTCAACGACTTTCAGATTCTGTGTGCCTTGCGCCGCGGCCCTTGGGGTGTGGAAGGTTTGAATGAACGGGTGGAAGAGCATTTGCGTGCGCAACATCTGATCAAGGAACAACACCCCTGGTACCACGGCCGGCCGGTGCTGATTACCGGTAATGACTACAACCTCGGCCTGATGAACGGAGATATCGGGATTACCTTCAGGGTCACCTGGGATAAAGACGCCAACGGCCAGCCCATAGAGAGCAGACTGGTGGCGTTCCCGAGCGGCGATGGCACACAAGGCATTCGCTGGATTGCTCCCAGCCGTTTGCAGCAGTTGGAAACGGTGTACGCCATGACTGTGCATAAGTCTCAGGGGTCGGAGTTTATCCACACCTGCCTGGTGCTGCCCGATCGGCTCAGCCCGGTCATGACGAAAGAGTTGGTGTATACCGGGATCACCCGGGCCCGGCATTGGTTCAGTCTGATCACCGGCGATGCTCAGGTGCTCAGCGAAGCAGTTAACCAGCGGGTGGTTCGCGCTTCAGGGTTGGCGCTTCGGCTTATGGATAACGGGGTTCCGAGACGCCAATGAGCGGGAAGCCCCTCCAAAACACGCTCCTTCGGCACTTCCCTGTGGCGCTTGAGCTCCGCCATCCATGGCTCCGCACAGTTTTGGCGGGGCTTCCCGCTCATTGGCTTGATTCGGCGTTATCGTCACTTCTGTGTTGCTGCTCCCATAAGTTAGCGTAGTAGCCACCCTGTGCTAATAACTCGTTGTGGCTGCCGCTCTCGACAATTTGGCCGCTATCCATCACCAGAATGGTGTTGGCGTCCCGCACCGTTGAAAGCCTGTGGGCAATCACCAAGGTTGTGCGTTGCTGGCTGACTTCTTTCAACGCGCTCAGGATGGCTTGCTCGGACAATGAGTCTAATGATGACGTCGCTTCATCCAGAATCAGAATGGGCGGGTTTTTCAGAATCACCCGAGCTATGGCCACCCGTTGTTTCTCCCCACCGGACAGCTTCAGGCCCCGTTCACCCACCTTGGTGTTGTAACCTTCCGGCAGGCTGTGGATAAAGTTATCCAGATGCGCCATGCGCGCGGCCTGGTGCACTTCTTCCTCGCTCGCGTCGGGGCGGCCGTATGCCAGATTCTGGTACAGGGTATCGTTGAACAACACCGTGTCCTGCGGCACCACGCCAATCACCGAACGCAAACTGGCCTGAGTCACGGTCCGGATATCCTGACCATCGATACTGATGCGCCCTTTATCCACATCGTAAAAGCGGAACAATAAACGGGCGAGGGTCGATTTCCCTGCACCACTGGCCCCCACCACGGCCACGGTATGGCCAGCCGGAATGGAGAAGTTTACGGCCTGAAGGATGGGCCGATCCGGCCGATAGGCAAAGTGAATCTGCTCGAAACGGACGTCGGAGTTATCCACAACCAGATCCTTCGCGCCGGGCGCATCCTGAATCGCCGGTTTATCCCCAAGCAGTTTGAATAAGCGTTCGACATTCACCAGAGCCTGACGGATTTCCCGATACACGAATCCCAGAGCGTTCAGAGGAATGAACAGCTGCAACAAATAGGCGTTCACCATGGTGAAATCGCCCAGTGTAATCTCGCCGCTGGCGACTTCCCGAACCGCCATCGTCATGATGACAACCAGTGCAACGCCAATAATCAGCGCTTGCCCGGTATTCAGCGCTGCCAGCGACAACCGGTTTTTCAGACGCGCCTGCTCCCAGTTATCCAGATCCTGATCGTAGAGCTGCGCCTCATAACGCTCGTTGTTGAAGTATTTCACCGTCTCGTAGTTCAGCAGGCTGTCGATAGCCCGTGAATTGGATTCGTTGTCCCGGGCGTTGGCTTCACGCACAAAGCGGGTACGCCATTCGGTTATTTTGATGGAATACACCACGTACACCACCACCGCGATCAGAATCGCAAACACATAGCTGACGTTAAACACCACCAACAAGATGGCCGCTACCATCACGATTTCCAGCAGGGTAGGGACAATGTTGAATAGGGTGAAACGGAGCAAAAAACTGATGCCGTTGGTGCCGCGCTCAATGTCCCGGGCCAGCCCGCCGGTTTTACGATCGAGATGAAACCCCAGCTCGCGCTGGTGCAAGTGTTCGAACACCCGCAGCGAGACTCGCCGCATGGCTCGTTCGGCCACCCGTGCGAACACCGCATCGCGTAATTCGCTGAACAACGTACTGCCAAAGCGCAGGCCACCGTAGGCCAACACCAAAAGCACCGGTATCCACAGCAGCACATCTGCTGCCTGGGTCTGATCCAGATAATCCACAATGTATTTCAGCGCCACCGGCGTGGCGACAGTGGCCAGTTTCGCCAGCACCAACAGGCACAGCGCCAATGCCACCCGCCCCCGATATTCGGCCAGATAAGGCCAAAGCCCGGCAATGAGCTTCCAGTCGGGTTTGTGGTCGGCGGGGTAATCGTTATCAGCGTATGCGCGCACAGAGCATCCTTAAACTCATAGGAAAAATAGTGTTCGGGCTGTGGATAAAGTTATTCAGGTACCGCCAGAGTGTACTTCAGAATGCAGGCCTGTGCCCGTGGTCGGTTTGTGTACTGGCGGCGTACTTCCTACACTGAAGGTAGACATTCATTGCGTTGAACCAGGGGGATGAACACGTGAGCAACAAGGAACTGCAAATACTGAAAGAGCGTTACGTGGCCGCGGGAGCTGCTAGCCCCAATGAGCAATTTGCCGACCACGCGTTGAACGCCGAATTGTGGGATGCCGATGGCAAACGAATGATTGATTTCGCCGGGGGCATTGGCGTTCTCAATATCGGCCATCGCCATCCGAAAGTGGTGGATGCCGTCAAAGCGCAGCTCGATAAACTGATGCACACGTGCCAGACCGTTATGCCTTACGAGGGCTATGTGAAGGTGGCTCAAAAGCTAAGCGAAGTCACACCGGTTCGCGGCCACGCTAAGGTCATGCTGGCCAACTCCGGCGCTGAGGCACTGGAGAACGCCGTCAAGATTGCCCGCGCGGCCACGGGCAAACCCAACGTCATCTGTTTCGATGGCGGGTATCACGGGCGCACCTTCTTCACCATGGCCATGAACGGCAAAGCCGCTCCCTACCAAACCTCGTTCGGCCCGATGCCAGGCCTGGTCTACCGTGCGCCGTATCCCGTTCCGTACCACGGCGTATCCGAAGAAGACGCTCTGCGTGGCCTGATGATGACCGTAAAAACGGACTCACCGGCTCAGGATACCGCAGCGATTGTGCTCGAACCGGTATTGGGGGAGGGCGGTTTCTACGCCGCACCGGCAAGCTTTCTGAAAGCGCTGCGACAGTTCTGCGATGACAACGACATCCTGTTGATTGTTGATGAGGTTCAAAGTGGCTTCGGCCGCACCGGGAAGCTGTTTGCGATTGAACACAGTGGGGTTGAGCCAGACATCATGACCATGGCGAAATCCATGGCCGACGGCATGCCCATTTCCGCGGTGGTTGGCACCGACAAAGTAATGGACGCCTCTGGCCCTAATTCGCTCGGGGGTACCTACACCGGCAGCCCAACGGCGTGTGCGGCAGCTTTGGCGGTGTTCGACGTCATCGAGGAAGAGGACATTCTGGGCAAGAGCCAACGCCTGGGCGACACCTTGAGAAAGCGGTTCGAGCAATGGCAAAGTCAGTTCGCCCACGTTGATAATGTCCGCAACCTCGGCCCGATGGCAGCCTTTGAGCTTGTGGAAAGCAAAGATTCACACAAACCACTTCCGGATCTCGCGGCGTCGATTACCAAGAAAGCCAAAGAGAAAGGCTTGATCCTGCTCAGTTGCGGCATGTTTGGCAACACCTTGCGCTTTCTGATGCCTGTCACGATTGAGGATGAGGTATTGGAAGAGGGCTTGAGCATCGTTGAGGAATGCCTCAAAGAAACCGGTGCCTGAGCGAATCATTGTTAACTCATTACGCCGGGCGATTGTCCGGCGTTTTAATACCCCGCAGAACCAGGTGGGGCCACTCAATAGGGCGGTTACCCTGGCCTTTCAATTCGTCGTATACTGCCGAAGCCCTTTGTGGCTGTAGCTACGCATTATCTTTTCGTTGACTTATTTATCAGGCGGTAATCATGTCCACCCCGAATCCCCAGAGTATTCCGGATCATCAACCACGCCCGTGGATTGATCTTCTGGTCAGTATTGTCATCCCTTCAGTCATTCTGATGAAGTTCAGCGGCGATGAACATCTGGGCAGCGTGAACGCACTGATCATCGGTTTGGCATTCCCCCTGAGTTGGGGCTTGTTTGAACTGATCCGCTATCGCAAGAAGAACTTTATCGCGCTGCTGGGCCTGATCAGTGTCGCCCTGACTGGCGGTATCGGGTTGCTCGAACTGGATGCCGGCTGGTTGGCCATCAAGGAAGCGGCTGTGCCGGCGGTAATCGGTCTGGCAGTGTTGATCTCTACCCGAACCAAGTACCCGTTGGTCAGAACACTGCTGTATAACCCCAATGTTCTGGATGT
Organism: Marinobacter sp. MDS2; assembly: GCF_030718085.1. Classification (NCBI taxonomy): domain Bacteria; kingdom Pseudomonadati; phylum Pseudomonadota; class Gammaproteobacteria; order Pseudomonadales; family Marinobacteraceae; genus Marinobacter; species Marinobacter sp. MDS2. Next base: position 1,865,086 of record NZ_JAVAJF010000001.1, on the reverse strand, counting down.
GGATAAGATCCACCAATCTCTCGAAGAACGGGGCAGTGTGGACGAGTTCGAAAACCGCTTGTTGAAAGCCAGCTACTTCTTCGCCGGTACCTTTCTATTCTCCTCCATCATGAACTACGTGCTGGCCAAATGGATTGTGGTGAGCCCGGCCGGGACACAAGCCTTCAACGAAGAGCTGGGGCGTATGACGTTGGTCAGTTACCCGATGATTGCCATTCCTTCCATGGTGATGATGCTGCTGATTTTCTGGTACCTGTGGCGCACCATCCGGCGCCTAACCGGTCATACGCTGGAAGAGGTCATGTCTCCGCACCTGATTGAAAAAGAGAAAGAAAAAGAGCGGAAGAGAGCACAGTCCTCCAAGTAAAATCCAGGCTCGATGTTCTCCTGCAATAAAAAAACGCTGGCTCCTCTCGGAGGCCAGCGTTTTTTTTACCGGAGGTTCTGACGAATCAGATATCCAGATTGGTCACTTCCAGTGCGTTGGTCTGGATAAACTCCCGGCGGGGCTCCACATCGTCCCCCATCAAGGTCGTGAAGATCTGGTCTGCCGCAATGGCATCCTCAATGGTGACCTTCATCATCCGGCGGCTCTCGGGATCCATGGTGGTTTCCCAAAGCTGCTCCGGGTTCATCTCGCCCAATCCCTTGTAGCGCTGAATGTTCAGCCCGCGCTGCGCTTCCTTCATCAACCACGCCAGTGCGCCTGCGAAGGACAGAACCGGTTGCTTGCGCTCACCACGCTGGATATAGGCACCGTCTTCGATCAGCCCTTCAAGGGTTTCGCCCAGATCGGCAATCGCCTTGTAAGACGTGGATTCAAAGAAATCGTGGCCGAACACGTGCTCGTAGGGGATACCGTGCATAAATACGGTGACTTTCGGCAAGAACAGGTTGCGCTCTTCATCACGGGTCACCGAGAAGGTGTACTTGGTACCGGTACGCGTATCCAGTTCCAAACCTTCACCCAAACGGCCAACCCAAGCGGCCACGGCGGCTTCGTCTTTCAGCTGCTCAAAGGTCAGGGTGTCGTTATACACCATCTGTTCCAGTACCTTGGCCGGATACGCGCGGGACAGGCGCTCGATCATATTCATCACGGCCTGGTAGTCCTTGATCATGGTTTCCAGTGCGGAATCCTTGATCGCCGGAGCATCCGGGTTCACAAACAACTGAGCGCCGTCCAGAGCGGTCTGAGTGAGGTAAGCCACTTTGGCTTTCTCATCCTTCAGGTATTGCTCCTGCTTACCACGCTTGACCTTGTACAGCGGCGGCATGGCAATAAACACGTGGCCGCGTTCGATGATTTCACGCATCTGACGGAACAGGAAGGTGAGCAGCAGAGTGCGGATGTGGGATCCATCCACGTCGGCGTCTGTCATGATGACGATCGAGTGGTAACGCAGCTTGTCGGGATCAAATTCCTCCCGACCAATACCACAACCCAGTGCCGTAATCAGAGTGCCAACCTCAGCGGAAGACAACATCTTGTCGAAGCGCGCTTTCTCAACGTTCAGGATTTTACCCTTCAAAGGCAGGATGGCCTGCGTCTTCCGGTCACGCCCCTGCTTGGCACTGCCACCCGCAGAATCACCCTCCACTATGAACAGTTCGGAAAGGGCAGGGTCTTTTTCCTGACAATCGGCCAGCTTGCCGGGCAACCCGGCAATGTCCAAAGCGCCTTTCCGGCGGGTCATATCACGGGCTTTTCGTGCCGCTTCACGCGCCCGGGCCGCTTCGATCATCTTGTTGACGATCAACTTGGCTTCGTTCGGGTGCTCTTGCAGATAGTCGGCAAAGCTTTGGTATAGCTCCTGCTCAACCGCCGTTTTCACTTCCGAAGACACCAGCTTGTCTTTGGTCTGGGAAGAGAACTTGGGGTCAGGTACTTTCACACTGACGATCGCAGTCAGGCCTTCCCGGGCATCATCGCCAGAGGTCGCCACTTTCGCTTTCTTACCCAGGCCTTCCTGGTCAATATAGTTGTTCAAAGAGCGGGTGAGGGCAGCCCGAAAACCCGCCAAGTGCGTCCCGCCGTCACGCTGTGGAATGTTGTTGGTAAAGCAGTACAGGTTTTCCTGAAACGCATCGTTCCACTGCATCGCCACTTCGACTGCAATCCCGTCTTCGCGTTCGCGGTTGAAGTGAAACACCTGGTTAATCGGGGTCTTGTTGGTATTCAAATGCTCAACAAAGGCACGAAGACCACCTTCGTACTCGAACACCTCTTCACGGCCCGAGCGCTCATCGGTCAAACGGATGCGCACACCGCTGTTCAGGAAAGCCAATTCGCGCAGGCGCTTGGCCAAGACGTCGTAATGGAATTCAATCTGAGTGAAGGTTTCTGGTGATGGAATAAAGTGAACCTTGGTACCAGAGGCATCGGTTTCACCGACTTCCCCTAAAGGTGCGTTAGGTACGCCGTGTGTATAAACCTGCTCGTACACAATGCCGTTACGGCGAATGGTCAAAGTCAGCTTGGAGGAGAGGGCGTTTACAACCGAAACACCCACACCGTGAAGACCGCCCGATACCTTGTAGGAGTTGTCATCGAACTTACCGCCTGCGTGCAGGACGGTCATGATCACTTCCGCGGCAGACACGCCTTCTTCTTCGTGAATATCCACAGGGATACCACGACCGTTATCCTGAACGGTGATGGACTCATCCGGGTGAATCAGTACACCGATTTCAGAACAGTGACCTGCCAAAGCCTCATCGATGGAGTTATCCACCAATTCAAAGACCATGTGGTGCAGACCGGTGCCATCATCAGTATCACCGATGTACATGCCCGGGCGTTTACGCACCGCATCCAGCCCTTTTAGGACTTTGATACTGGAGGAATTGTAATTCGACTCACTCATTAACGAGACTCCTGAAGGTGATACCCGGTAATCGATTCAGCAGTACGAAAAGGATCTGCTGCAATCTTACCCAGTTTATTCTTCCGTCAATTTTCCATGTTCCACGTGGAACATTCTGTATTCTGGCGCTTGTCCATCCGTCCACAACACGTCCGGTTCCGGATGTTCGATGGACGTAATAAACACCTGGCAACGTAAATCCTGGAGTTTCCGGGCCAACATGATCCGATGACGGACATCCAGCTCGGCATTAATATCGTCCAGTAAAAAAGTGACCTGTTTACCCAAGTCACTCAAAACCTTGCCTTGGGCAATCTTCATCAGAATGACCAGGGTCTTTTGTTGTCCGCGGGAGAAAGTTTCTGCCACCGGACGACCGCCCATTTTCAGGCGAATATCAGCGCGGTTTGGGCCATAAAGGGTATGCCCCATTCGGCGTTCTTGTTCGCGATGATTCTTCAGTACATCCACTAAAGAATGACTACGATCCCAGCCCGGATAAAACTCGAGCTTAAGGCCTTCGGTCCATCCTGCATCCAGCTCTTTGAGCACTTCATCAAAGGCACTTTTAAAGCTGTGGAAAACCGCGGCTCTGGTGTCGCTGAGGGATTCAGCAAGCACGGAAAACTGATTATCCCATACCCTCATCAACGACTCATCGATTCTACCATTTCTGAGCGTTTGATTCCGCTGTGATGTCACTCTCTGACATTGTTGCCATATAGATGAAAACGAAGGTTCCACGTGGAACACTAACCAATCGAGAAACTGCCGGCGCTTACCCGGGCCTCCCGCAACAATATCGAAAACCCCCGGATCAATAACCGAAACCGGTAGCCGTTTCGCCAACGACGATAAGCTACGAACCGCTTCGCCATTTACTCGCAATGAGGTTTCTTTCGAGACAATGTCGCGCGAGATACCAACACGATGCTCCACCGCTCCAGCACCTTCATCTCCATGTTCATCGAGTCCTGCGTCCAAGGCACCGAACACCGTGAGTTTGTTCTGTCCGTGAGAAACCACAGCCTGATGCCGGGAGATGCGAAAGGAACGGCCAAGCCCCAAATACCCGATGGCTTCAAGGACACTAGACTTTCCGCTGCCGTTGGCACCGTAGAGCAGATTAAAAGAAGGGGAGAACCAAATCGGTTCAGGCTCCAGATTTCGAAACCACTGAGTCTGGAGTTTCACAAGCGCCATAGAGGAGGGAATCTCAATATCAGATGGAAACTTGAAGCCTTAAAAAAACAAAAGGCAATGCTGATCACCAGCATTGCCTTAGTGTACAAGAAGCTATGCTTCTTCGCTCGTTAATGCAGCATGGTTAGCCGATCATCCATAAACACATCCATTTCCGGTGCCATGATGTGAACATAGCGGTCGAAATAGAGGAACTGCTTCAGCAACAGCGCGAACTCCCGAGGGAAGTGCAAGCCATGATTTTCGCCGACTTTGACCATATCCATCAATATGTGGTTTACGTCGTCTTCGGCCTGGTCCATCAGATAAGCGCTTTCATCCGGCACCATACGGTCCATCTGCTTGTACAAACGCTGAAGGTCCGCGGCCAGATCCTGAACCTGTACTTCCCGATGGGTAATACCAATCCGAATCATGGCATCGGCCATGCCTTCGAAGTTACCCACCATAATCGCGGAAATAAAATCGCTCACCGCTTGCCAAGTGTCTGGTTTGATTCGGCCAACAATACCGAAATCAATAAACCCAACCCGGCCGTCTTTCAACACCATCAGGTTTCCTGCGTGTACGTCCGCGTGGAAAAACTCACACTGGGTCAAGCTCGAGAACCAGGTGTTCATGGCCGTGATCAGGGTGCGTTCCGGATCTTTGGCATAACCACGAATGCTCTCCAGATCCGTTAACGGTACACCGTAAAAACGTTCCATCGTCAGAATCCGGCGACTGCTGCCGTGCTCGTACACACGGGGTACTGTGGCGTCTTCGTTGCCGGTGCTTTCCAGGAATTCCCGGAATACTTTCAAGTTGTTGGCTTCCTTGATGAAATCACATTCTTCCATCATGGTTTTCTGGATTTCATCCACGATCCCGGACAGAGAAGTCCAGGACAACTTGGGCGCCAGAGTTTCCAGAATACGGGCGGACAGGTACAGGAAATTCAGATCGGTCAGCAGAATGTTTTCCACACCCGGTTTCTGCACCTTGATCACCACATCTTCACCGGTGATCAGCTTGGCAGCGTGTACCTGGGCAATGGACGCCGAGGCCAAAGCCACCGGATCAATCTCCGAGTACACCTCATTGATCGGCCGACCCAGCTCGTCCCGGATGATCTTTTTGATCACACTGAACGGCAGATTCGGAGTACTGTCGAGGCAGAACTGAAACTCTTCAACATACTCTTTCGGGAAGAAAGTCGGGGAACTGGCAATGAACTGCCCGAGCTTGATGTAGGTCGAACCCAGATTTTCAAAGGTCTGACGCAACAGCTTCGGAGTAGGGGGGCGATCACCCCGAACCCAGTTCAACCCGGTACGGCCAAGAACGCTCAAGGTTTGGCCAATCCTGAACGCACCCTTGATTCCATTCACTACAGGTCCCATCAACATCTCCCGCAATAATTACAAACGCATCGGCATGACAACGTACATACAGCCGTTATCATTTTCGGCTTCGATCAATGCGCTGCTGTTCGGGTTGGATAAGGTTACCTTCACCTGAGCATCGCTGAGCGCATTCATCACATCGATCAGGTAGCCTACATTAAAACCGATCTGAAGGGATTCGCCCTGATAGTCCACAGGCAGTGCATCTTCGGCCTGTTCCTGATCAGGGTTGTTGGCGAACACTTCAAGTTGCCCGGGTTTGAGATTCAAACGCACGCCACGAATGTTTTCATGAGAAAGAATGCCTGCACGCTGCAGCGTGTTTTTCAGGGTGGCACGGTCAGCCATGACAACCTTGTCGCCGCCACGCGGAATAACGCGGTTGTAGTCCGGGAATTTGCCTTCAATCAATTTCGAGGTGAAGGTGTAAGAGCCCACGGTTGCCCGCAAATGGTTGTCTCCAATCACCAGAGTAACCGGCGACTCGTCATCGTCCAGCAAACGAGCCAGTTCCAAGATACCTTTGCGCGGCACAATCACCTGACGCGATTCCGGACAGCCGGTCGCCATATCAAAGTGTGCCAACGCCAACCGGTGACCGTCGGTCGCAACGGTACGAACGTGACCAGCATCCACTTCCAGCAAAAGTCCGTTCAGGTAGTACCGAACATCTTGCTGCGCCATTGCGAAGGCTGTGGCATCCAGCATGCGGCCAAGTTCTTTCTGGGGCAGTTCCAGACGGAAGCTTTCCGGCTCGTCTTCAACGTTCGGAAAATGCTCAGCCGGCAGGGTCGACAGGGTAAAATGCGAGTTGCCGGCGCGCACGTGCAGCCGGTCGCCTTCCTGAGCCAGATCGATCGGCGCTTCATCCCCCAAAGCCCGGCAAATATCGGCCAGCTTGCGTGCCGGAACCGTAATTCTGCCCGGTTGGTCCACGTGCACCGGTGTCACCCGGCCAACCAGCTCTACTTCCATGTTAGTACCAGTGAGGGTCAAAGTGTTGTCTTCGGCTTCCAACAACACGTTCGACAGAACCGGCATGGTTTGTTTCTTTTCCACAACGCCAGCAATGCTTTGCAGCGGAGTAAGCAGGGATTCACGGCTGATTGTCAGTTTCATGGCACTCGGCTTCAGTTATCGGAAGTGAATGTTATTAACTTGCCACCCTTCGCATCAGGTGGTCAGTAATCTCATAAAGTTTTGGTAGTCCTCCCGGATGCCCGGGTCGGTTTCCTGCAGTTCTCGGATTTTCTTGCACGCGTGCAGAACGGTTGTGTGGTCGCGCCCCCCGAAGGCATCCCCGATTTCGGGCAAGCTATGGTTGGTCAATTCTTTAGAGAGCAACATCGCCACTTGCCGCGGACGGGTGACTGTTCGGGTACGCCGCTTGGACAACAGATCAGACACTTTAATCTTGTAATACTCGGCAACCGTTCTTTGGATGTTATCCATGCTGACCTGCTTTTCGTGCAGAGCAAGCAGATCTTTCAAACTCTCCCTGATAAACGGCGGAGTGATCTCGGAACCCGTGAAGTGAGCATTCGCTATCACCAAACGAAGCGCACCTTCTAGCTCTCGGACGTTTGAACGTATTTTCTGTGCAATAAAAAAGGCGGCTTCGCTACTCAGTTTTACGTTCGCCTGATCGGCCTTTTTCATCAGAATCGCTACCCGGGTTTCCAACTCGGGCGGCTCGACCATGACCGTCAATCCCCAACCGAATCGGGATTTCAGGCGCTCTTCCATATCCACAATTTCTTTCGGGAAACGGTCACAGGTGACGATCACCTGTTGCCCGCCTTCCAGCAACGCGTTAAAGGTGTGGAAAAACTCTTCTTGCGAACGCTCTTTGCGGGCGAAAAACTGAATATCGTCAATCAACAACGCATCCACAGAACGGTAATAACGCTTGAATTCGTTAATGGCGTTCAACTGCAGCGCCTTGACCATATCCGCCACAAACCGTTCCGAACGCAGATAGGCGACCTTGGCTTTCGGATTACGGCGCACAATTTCATTGCCGATGGCATGCATAAGGTGGGTTTTACCCAAACCAACGCCACCGTAAAGAAACAGCGGGTTGTATGCGCCCCCCGGATTTTCGGCAACCTGCATGGATGCGGCACGGGCTAACTGGTTCGATTTACCTTCAACAAAAGTATCAAAGGTAAACGTTTCATTGAGGAAGCTCTGGTGTTTGATATCACCTTCTACCTGCACCGATCGGCGTTGGTTAGCCGATGACGACGGAGCAGGCGCCGGCGCAGGAGCATTCACAGGTTCACTGGGTTCGGCGGTGCGTTGAACCGCCGTGGCCGCAACACTCTTTTCTTCTTCGGTGACGGCTTGCCCCGTTTCGTCCACTTCAGGAACCGATCGAGCCACCGTATCGTCCGGCTTGGGCGCCGAGCCCACTTTCATCTGAACCCGGGGCGCCTGTCCCCCGTTCAGATCTTTCAATACTTCTTCTATACGCCGGAGGTATTTCTCGTTGACCCAATCCATCACAAAACGGTTTGGAGCAAACAGCATCAACAACCCGTCACGGTGATCGGACTGGAGAGGTCGTAACCAGGTATTAAACTGTTGTGCGGGAAATTCATCCCGAAGTACTTCAAGACATTGATGCCACATACTATTAGGCAAGACCGCCTGCTCCCAACTACCCGACTATGCTCTCAACGGGGAAAACTCACGCCCGCTATTCAAGATGACCACGAATTCTACCCCGCCCGGCCCTTCAGTAAAAGAGCGCTCATCTAGGTAATGAACACCCTGTGGAAACAATTAAACTATGCTTTCAAGCTCTTACAGACATATCTACAAGCTTGTGTACAGAAATGACTTAAAAAATAGTTATACACAGAACCTTGTGCACAGCCGGGGTAGAGCCCTGTGTGAAAGCTCTGCACCGATCGAGGCATAACTCGGTCCGAAATCCAAAACGACACTTGTTCACAATCCGTCTTGATCTTACACACAGGGCTTAGGCACAGATGTCACAACCCTTATCATTGCGATAACAAACTATCATTAAAGGATTTTTTTGGCTTTTCCACAGAAAACAGGGTGCGTAATAACAGTAATAATTAATCTTTAAAAGAAATTTAAAAGAACCTAATACATTTATTATTCATCGTTGCGGTATCTACCCACACAGAAAACTTGATCAGCACGACAGTCTTCGATTGATCTTCCCCTCAGATTTGACTAGAATGCCGCTCCTGTTTCAGCTGTCTATTTTGCAGCCAGTTACAAATTTCAATTTACGATTTGTGAGAACATCATCATGAAAAGAACATTCCAACCGAGCGTCCTGAAGCGCAAGCGTGTTCACGGCTTCCGTGCCCGTATGGCGACTGCTAACGGCCGTAAGGTGATCTCCCGTCGTCGTGCCAAAGGCCGCGCACGTCTGTCTGCGTAAGCTGATTTCTGCCTCATGAAGGCTTTGACGTTTCCAAAATCCGTTCGGCTGTTGAAGCCTGCAGATTACGGCAAAGTCTTTGATGACGTGCAGCTGAAGGTTCCGCACAGGAATTTTCTGATCCTGGCTGCCCCGAATAATCTCGGTCATGCCAGGGTCGGTCTGATTTTCTCTAAGAAAAACCTGCGTCATGCGGTTCAAAGAAACCGGATAAAACGCCAGGTTCGGGAAACATTCAGACTGCAGCAGGACTTACCCAGCCTCGATATTATCGTTCTAGGCAGGCAAGGGCTGAATAAGCTGGAAAACCCCGATGTTCGTTCCGCTCTGAACGACATTTGGCGCAGGGTGAAGAAAAAATATCACCAAGTTGCCAGTACCCAGCCGGATGCTAACGCTCAAGGCAACGAGTAATGCGCCAACTTCTGCTGTTACCGATACGATTCTACCAATACGCTATCAGTCCCATGATGGCTGGCCATTGCCGACACACTCCTACCTGTTCACAATACGCCGTCGAGGCTATTCAACATCACGGAGCACTTAAAGGCAGCTACTTGGCTGGTGCACGTTTGTTGAGGTGTCATCCATGGGGGGATGCCGGGTATGATCCGGTGCCAGGCACTGAATCAAGCAGGAATACACATCCTGAAATGACAGCTAGCCCAACTGAACCGCTCCAATCCACTACTCAGACCAGACACTAAGTTTATGGATATTCAACGCATCGTTTTGTTTGCCGGACTCGCGATTGTCAGTTATCTGATGGTGCTAGCCTGGAACGAAGATTACCATCAGCCGCAAACCGAACAGGTGGTTCAGGCTGAAACACTTTCCAACGGTAACCAGACTGCTGACAGTATGGTGTTGCCTGAGAATGGATCTTCCAGTACCGGTGCTGAAGAGTTTTCCACTCCGGAAACGGGCGGCGTTGCATCCGAAGCCACCGCAACCGATGAAAATGTAAGCAATCGCTACATTTCCGTTCAAACCGATGTGTATAACCTGAAAGTGGATCGTATCGGTGGCAACATCGTTGAAAGCTCTCTGCTCGATTACGATGAATCACTGAACAGTGAACAACCGTTAAAACTGCTGTCCAATACGGCAAACCGTACCTATTTTCTTGAAAGTGGTTTGATCGGACGGGACGGCCCTGACGGCCGAAGTGCTGCAAAGCCGCCCGTCTTCGAAGCGGCAGCAAGTGAATTTGTGCTCGAAGAAGGCCGCGATGAGCTGAATCTGGATCTGATTTTCACCACCGATGCCGGCGTCAAAATCACCAAACGCTACGAGTTCAAGCGCGATAGCTACGAAATCGGCGTTCGTTACCTGATCGACAACCAGTCAGACAGCGCCTGGCAAGGTAATTTCACCGGTAAGATTGTTCGGGATCAGGCACCTGACCCTACTTCCCAAGCCAGCATGGGTATCAAGGCCTATCTGGGTATGGTGATGAGCACACCAGAAGATCCCTATGAAAAATACGACTTCGACGACCTCAAAGAATCACGCATCAACGAATCGGTAACCAACGGCTGGTTGGCGTTCCTGCAGCACTATTTCATTACTGCGTGGGTACCGGATTCTGAAACACCGGCCCAGTTCCAGACGACAAGACGCGGTCCTTTGCACGTAATGGGTTTTGTTTACCCGGCAACCACCGTAGCTGCGGGTGAAACCACCGAAGTGGGCGCAACTGCCTACGTGGGTCCGAAGATCATCGATCGCCTGGAGGCCCTGGCCCCGAATCTGGACCGCACCGTTGATTTCGGTTGGTTGTTCTTTATCTCCTTACCACTGTTCATCATTCTGGAATGGTTCTACGGCCTTGTGGGTAACTGGGGTGTCGCCATTATCCTGCTAACGGTGCTGGTTAAAGCGGTGTTTTTCCACCTCTCTGCCACCAGCTACCGCTCAATGGCGAAAATGCGTGCTGTCGCTCCGCAACTGACCCGTTTGAAAGAACTATATGGCGACGACCGCCAGCGCATGTCTCAGGAAATGATGGCACTGTACAAGCGGGAAAAAATCAATCCGTTGGGTGGTTGCTTGCCCATTCTGGTACAAATGCCGGTATTCATTTCGCTGTACTGGGTACTGTTCGAGAGTGTTCAGTTGCGTCATGCACCGTTCATGCTGTGGATTCAGGATTTGTCCCAGATGGACCCGTACTTCATCCTGCCGATCTTGATGGGTGCCAGCATGTTCATCCAGATGAGCCTGAACCCGACACCGCCTGATCCGATGCAGGCCAAGATCATGAAGCTGATGCCGCTGATCTTTACTGTGTTCTTCCTCTGGTTCCCGGCGGGTCTGGTTCTGTACTGGCTGGTGAACAACATTCTTTCAATCTCGCAGCAGTGGTACATTACCCGCAAGATTGAAGCGGAAACCGCAGGCAAGAAATACTGATCCGTTAGTATTTCTGACCCGATAAAGGCTCCCTTGTGGAGCCTTTGTCAGTTCTAGTCAGGAAAGAAATTATGCAGCCAGCTACCGACACCATCGCCGCGATTGCTACCGCGCCGGGACAGGCCGGGGTAGGGATTGTCCGGGTTTCCGGCCCGAAAGCATCAGCCATTGCCCGTGCTATGTTGGGCTTTGACCCTAAACCTCGGTACGCGCACTTTGGTCCGTTTCTGGATACTCAGGGTGAACTGATCGACGAGGGAATCGGCCTGTACTTCCCGAATCCGCACTCGTTTACCGGCGAAGATGTGTTCGAACTGCAAGGTCACGGCGGTACGGTGATCCTTGATCTGTTGCTGCGCGAAGTCTGCAATCTGGGCGCACGACTGGCTCGCCCCGGTGAGTTCTCCGAACGGGCGTTTTTGAACGACAAGCTCGACTTGGCTCAGGCCGAAGCCATAGCCGACCTGATTGAAAGCAGCTCCGAACAGGCCGCCCGCTGCGCCGTGCGTTCTATGCAGGGCGTGTTTTCCCGGCAGATTGATGACCTGGTTGATGCGGTCACCCATCTGCGCATCTACGTGGAAGCGGCCATCGATTTTCCGGAAGAAGAAATCGATTTTCTGGCCGATGGCAAAGTCGCCAGCGATCTGGACGGGCTGTTACAGCGTGTGGAAAAGATTCTTTCGGAAGCCCAGCAAGGCACCATTCTGCGCGACGGTATGAAAGTGGTAATCGCCGGTAGGCCGAACGCCGGAAAATCCAGTTTGCTCAATGCCTTGGCTGGGCGTGAAGCGGCCATTGTGACCGCCATCGAAGGTACCACCCGGGATGTTCTCAGGGAACATATCCACATTGATGGCATGCCGCTGCACATCATTGACACCGCCGGGCTTCGCGACAGCCCGGACGAAGTCGAGCAGATTGGTATTGCGCGGGCCTGGGATGAAATCCGTCAGGCCGACCGTATTCTGCTGATGGTCGATGCCACCACCACGGATAAAACCGAACCCCACGAAATCTGGCCGGATTTTATCGACCAGCTACCCAAGAATGCTCCGGTCACGGTGATCCGAAACAAAGTGGATTTGTCGGGTGAACAAGTGGGTATCCGTGACGAATCCGGGCAAGTTGCGCCGGTTGTGCGGCTGGCAGCCAAAGAAGCCGAAGGCCTGGATATCCTTCGTGATCATCTGAAAGCCTGTATTGGTTTTGCCAGCACCACTGAAGGCGGATTTTTGGCACGGCGCCGGCACCTGGACGCATTGGAACGTGCCCGGGACTCACTGATCCAAGGGCAATCCCAGCTGCAAGGCTACGGGGCCGGAGAGTTGTTGGCGGAAGATCTGAAAGCGGCTCAGGATTCGCTCGGCGAAATCACCGGGCACCTGACCCCGGATGAGCTACTGGGCAAGATCTTCAGCTCGTTCTGCATCGGCAAGTGAGGCGAGCGCGCCTCACTAGGTTTTAGCTTAACGATTCGTCCAGGAAATCCAGCAGCATGCGGACTTTTGGGGATAAGTGTCGGTTGTGTGGATAAATCGCCCAGATGCCGTCGTCGGCTTCTTGATAATGTTCCAGCAAACTGATGAGTTTTCCACAGGCCAGTGATGGCTGAACGTAATAGTCGGGGAGTTGCACGATCCCGATACCTTTCAGGGCGGCATCCAGCAACGCCCAACCGCTGTCGCACTTCATAGTGCCTTTGACGCGAACGTTGTGGGGCTTGCCCCGATCCTGAAATCGCCAGTAATCCAGGTTGCCTTGCAAACAATTGTGCCGTTCCAGTTCCGAAAGCGAATGCGGCACACCGTAGGTGGATAAGTAATCCGGCGAAGCGCACACGTACAAGGTTCGCGACGACAACCGCTTGGCCATCATGGTCGAATCTTCCAGTTTGCCCAGCCGAATCGCCAGATCGTAGCCGCCGCCCACCAGGTCCAGCTTCTGGTTTGTCAGATTCAGTTGCACCTCCAGTTCGGGGTAACGCACTACGAAATCGTTTACCAAGGGTGCAATCACCTTTTCGCCGTAGGTCACCGGCGCTGTTAGCCGTAACTTCCCCTTGGGGATAAGTTGCAGGTTGGTCATGGCCCGTTCGGCTTCTTCCAGACCATCGAGTACCTGGCGGCAATACTGGTAATAGGTTTGGCCCGCTTCCGTTACCGAAACCTTGCGGGTGGTGCGATAAAGCAGTTTGGTCGAAAGCCGGGATTCCAGTGCGCTGACCTGCCGGCTCACCTGCGCGGTTGAAATGCCCAATCGTTTTGCGGCAGCGGTAAAGCTTTCCGCTTCCGCGACCGCAACGAATTCACTGACCCCTTCCCAGATAAACATCTTCAGTTCCTTGCGTTACGAGTTGGCTAAGCTTAGATACAAGATACAGCAGGCAAAGTATGTGCTGATTGTTACTGTGCAGTAAAGGTGATTTGCCTGAATGGTGGATTATCTATCGTGATAATAATAATACAATGATCCCATCAACATGGCAGAAGAACCTGCCCAAGCCCGACAAAAAATTGGAGCACACAACATGACTCAGACCATCAAATCCAAAGCGGCCATTGCCTGGGGCCCGAAACAACCACTGACTATTGAAGAAGTGGATGTAATGCCGCCACAGGCGGGTGAGGTTCGTATTCGGGTGATTGCCAGCGGTGTGTGCCATACCGACGCGTTTACCCTGTCGGGTGAAGATCCCGAAGGCATCTTCCCGACCATTCTGGGCCATGAGGGTGGAGGTATTGTTGAGTCCATCGGCGAAGGCGTGACCAGCGTGGCAGTGGGTGACCATGTCATTCCGCTGTACACCCCCGAATGTGGCGAATGTAAATTCTGCACCTCTGGTAAAACCAACCTGTGCGGGAAGATTCGTGAAACCCAGGGCAAAGGCCTGATGCCAGACGGCACCACCCGTTTCTCCTTAAACGGCGAGCCGATCTATCACTACATGGGTTGCTCAACCTTCTCTGAGTACACCGTACTGCCCGAGATTTCTCTGGCGAAAGTGAACAAAGAAGCGCCGTTGGAAGAAGTCTGCTTGCTGGGTTGCGGTGTAACCACCGGCATGGGTGCCGTGATGAACACCGCCAAAGTAGAAGAGGGCGCTACCGTGGCCATCTTCGGTATGGGCGGCATCGGCCTGTCGGCGGTAATTGGTGCCACCATGGCAAAGGCAAGCCGCATCATTGCCATCGATATCAACGAGAGCAAATTTGAGCTGGCCCGTCAGTTGGGGGCGACCGATTGCATCAACCCGAAAGACTACGACAAGCCGATTCAGGAAGTGATCGTAGAACTGACCGACGGCGGTGTGGATTACTCCTTCGAGTGTATCGGCAACGTGGATGTGATGCGTTCTGCACTGGAATGCTGCCACAAAGGTTGGGGTGAATCGGTGGTTATCGGCGTTGCCGGTGCCGGCCAGGAAATCTCAACACGCCCGTTCCAGCTGGTTACCGGCCGAGTCTGGAAAGGTTCAGCTTTTGGTGGTGTGAAAGGTCGTTCCGAGCTGCCGGGCATCGTTGAGCGTTACATGCAGGGTGAGTTCAAGCTGAACGACTTCATTACCCACACCATGGGGCTGGAAGATATCAACAAGGCGTTTGACCTGATGCACGAAGGCAAGAGCATCCGCACCGTTATTCACTACGACAAGTAATGAATTCAGGTCGCCTGTGGATAACACCGGCGACCGTTTTATTGAGAGGTTGCAATGACTATTGAAAATTTGAGCAGTAATAAAAGTTTTGGTGGTTGGCACAAGCAGTACAGTCATTACTCCAAGACCCTGAACTGTTCGATGCGGTTTGCTATCTATCTGCCGCCGCAGGCCTCCAATGGCAAAAAGGTACCCGCGTTGTACTGGTTGTCCGGCCTGACCTGCACCGATGAAAACTTCATGCAGAAAGCCGGCGCGCATCGCATGGCGGCCGAGCTGGGCTTGGCCATCATTGCCCCGGACACCAGCCCGCGCGGTGACGATGTGGCCGATGACGAAGGCTACGATCTGGGTAAGGGCGCCGGGTTCTACGTGAACGCCACCGAGGCACCCTGGAACAAGCATTACCGCATGTACGATTACGTGCTCAACGAATTACCGGCACTGATTGAAGACATGTTCCCGGTGAGTGATCAGCGTTCCATCTCGGGTCATTCCATGGGCGGGCATGGTGCACTGGTGTTGGCGCTGCGAAACCCTGAGCGTTTCCAGTCCGTCTCGGCGTTTAGCCCGATCAGTAACCCGATCAATTGCCCTTGGGGTAAGAAGGCCTTTGGCGCTTACCTGGGTAAAGACACCGCCAGCTGGGCCGAGTACGACGCCAGCTTGCTGATGCAAAAGGCAAGCACATTTGTGCCGGCGTTGGTGGATCAGGGCGAAGCGGATAACTTCCTGGCCGAGCAGTTGAAGCCGGAAATGCTGGAAGCCGCGGCCAAACAAAGTGGCTATCCGCTGGAACTGAACCGGCATGAAGGGTACGACCACAGCTATTACTTCATTGCCAGTTTCATTGAAGAACACCTTCGCTTCCACGCGAAGTATCTGAATTCGTAACAGCCTTTCGCCCCGCAAGCGGCCGCCTGCGGGGCTTTTTCATAGATATATGATTTTCTGAACTATTTTCCTTAAATTAAGTTATTGCAATTATTAAATGCAAAAGATTATCATTTGCTCCCGATATTTGTTTTCAACTTAAGGAGTGGCTCATGCAGTTCAGGACTTCCATTCTCTCGACTGCGGTTGCAGTCTTGTCTTCCGGTTTTGCGCTGCAAGTGTTTGCGCAACCCGTCGAGCTGGATGAAATCGTGGTGTCAGCCTCGGGTTTTGAGCAGAGTCAGTCCGCGGCTCCGGCCAGCATTACTGTCATTGGCCATGAAGAGATTCAGAACAAACAAGCCTATAGCCTCACCGATATTCTTGCCGATGTAGAAGGTGTGGATGTTAGCGGTTCGGCGGGTAAAACCGGTGGCTTTGATATCCGTATGAGGGGCATGCCTGCCGAATACACGCTGATCCTGATTGACGGTCGCCGCCAAAACACCGCGGGCAATGTAACGCCTAATGGTTTCGGGCAAACGGCCACCAGCTTTCTCCCCCCGCCAGCAGCCATCGAGCGCATTGAGGTTGTTCGAGGCCCTATGTCCACACTCTACGGCTCGGATGCCATGGGTGGGGTGATTAACATCATTACCCGTAAAGTGAGCCCGGAGTGGACCACCTCTCTGACCGCGGAAACCACCCTGAACCAAGACCGGGATTTTGGCGATAGCCGAGCTTACAGTGCCTACACCACCGGCCCCCTTGTGGATAACTTGATTGGCCTGCAACTGCGTGGCCGTTGGTTTGAGCGGGATGAATCGGAATTGGAGTTTCTGGACCTAAATGGTGACCCCATTGAAGTCAGCACCCGGGGGCCTAGCCCGGTCGAGTCTGAGCAATATACGGTGGGTGGAAGGCTCACGGTTACCCCGAGCGATTCGCACGATTTGTGGCTTGATATAGAAACCAGTAAGCAGGACTACGACAACTCGGAAGGTCAACTGGGCACACTGGGTCCGCGGGGCTACGGCCCGGAACTGGAGTTCGACCGTGATCAGTTTGCCGTCGGCCATACAGGGCGGTTTGCGATCGGGACGCTTGAAACAAGCATTATGAGAAACGTCACTGAAACCGGTGGCCGGGTTATTCCAAAGGGCGTTCCCGGAAAAGCACCCGGCTCGCCTCGTGAATTGGAGGCAGAGAATCGGGTCATAGACAGTAAGCTGGTCATGCCCATCGAAAACCATGTTCTGACAGTGGGTGGCCAATGGTTTGATGCCCGGATGACCGATGGTGTGGCCGAGCAGGAGTTCAAACAAAAAACCAAAGCGTTGTTTGTAGAGGATGAGTGGTTCCTTGCGGATGATCTGGCGCTGACCTTGGGTGGCCGGTACGACCACCACGACTCTTTTGGTGGCCAATTTAGCCCTCGAGCTTATTTGGTCTGGAGCTCTACGCCGGAATTGACCATCAAGGGTGGTGTCAGTCGAGGTTATAAAACACCCGGCCTGGAACAGCTGGATCCTGGCGTCGTCGGATTTACCGGCCAAGGTACGATTCCCCTGTTCGGCAACCCGGATCTGCAACCTGAAACGTCCACGTCAACCGAACTTGCGGTGGTGTATGAAAAGCCGGCCGGATATCGTGTTGGTGCTACGGTCTTCTACAACGAATTTACAGACAAGATCGCAGACGGCCCGGATCTGTTGAATTGCAGTTATGCACAGGATCCGAATCGCCCCGGGTGTGTGGATAAAGGTAACTGGCCCTTGGCCGACGTGTTTGGTCAGGACAAAAATATTGATGAAGCCATCACCCAAGGGGTGGAGTTGCACGGTTCGGTGCCTTTCGCACAGGACTGGCGCTTGGCAGCGAACTACACCTATACCGACAGCGAGCAGAAATCCGGAGAGGATAAAGGCGAGCCGCTTACCGACACGCCGGAGCATATGGCCAATCTCGAGTTGCGTTGGGCTCCGTCAGTGCGTTGGTCAACGTTCGTAAAAGCACAGTACGAAAGCGAGCGTTATCGTGCCAGAGAGCGGGTTCGCGGCGCGCCTTCCTATGCGGATTTGGGGGACTTCAAGTCCGTCACTCTGGTGCATCTGGGCGGGAAGTTTCAGGCAACCGAGAATCTTGCGTTAAGCGCCACAATCTACAATCTTCTGGATGAAGACTTTCTTGATTATCAAGCATATGACAACGGCAGCAGCTACGGAAACCGATACGCGAATGCGGAAGAAGGCCGCCGCCTATGGTTATCCGCGAACGTCACGTTCTAGCACGTGCTCAACCTGGCACTATTACGAAAACTAACAGTTTAGTGCTCAAAGAATGACGGGCAATCGGGTACTCTCTAGCCTCTAACATCCTATATTCGCTCAGAATTTTACTGATCGGCAATAGGTTATAAATGATTAAGGAGAGTATCCGTGCGTAAATTGGGTCAATTCATAGCGTTGGTGAGCGTTCTGGCATTGGGCGGCGGAGCCGCGCCGGTGTCAGCTTCCGACAAGCTTTACATCTATACCGAGAATTTCCCTCCATACAACATGAGTGCCACCGGCCGTGCTTTTGAGCATAACGGTAACGAAGTGGACGGTATCTGTTCCGAGATGGTCAAAGCGATTCTGGATAAATCGGGCCTGGACCATGTCATCAAGCTGCGCAATTGGGATTACGGTTACAAGCGCGCTCTGAGCAAACGCAACCACGGCATTTTTTGCACAACCTACACCGAAGAACGGGCGCCTAATTTTAAATGGGTAGGGCCGCTGACGAAGAACCTGTGGACAATTTTTGCAGCCGCCGGCACCAACCTGGACATCGACAAGTTGGAAGATACCAAAGGTATGTTATACGGAGGCTTTCGCAACGATGTGATGACCAACTACCTATTGGATCGTGGCTATAAAGTCTCGCAAATGGAAAGTGATGACATCAACCCCAAGCGTTTGGAACTGGGCCAGGTAGATTTGTGGATCTCGGATCGACTGGCGGGACCTTACTTTGCGTCACAGCAAGATGTGGAAGGCTTGGAACCGGTTTATTCGTTTAACGAGTCTGAACTGTATCTCGCGATGAACCCGAACACCCCGGATGAGGTTATTCAGAAGTTGCAAGAAAGCCTGGAAGCCATCAAAGAAAGTGGTATGTATCAGGCTATCGAGACTAAATACGGGCTATAAGCTTCTGCAAAAAAATCCCGGGTAGAAGACCTACCCGGGAGAGAGGTTACCGGTGGAGTTACCCGGTAAAGGCCAAATTATCTGCTTCGATCTGCATCAGATTACGGGTCGGGCTCAGCATGCTGGTGGCATGGCTTTGAGCGCGGGGCAGCAAACGCTCGTAGTAGAATTCTGCCGTGTTGATTTTGGTCTGGTAGAAGGCTTCGGATTCTTCGCCGCCGTTCTCCAGTTTGTCAGAAGCCACCGCGGCCTGACGCAACCACATGTAAGCCATCGACACATAGCCGCTGTACATCAGGAAGTCGTAAGCCGCTGCGCTGACCACATCGCGGTCTTTGCGAGCAGACAGCATCACGCGTACCGTCAGCAGGTTCCACTGGGCAGTCAGCTTCAGCAGCTCAACGGCCATCGGACGCAGCGTGCTGTTGGTCAGATGCTTACGAGCAAAGTTCGCAACCTTCAGAGTGAACTCACGTACCGCGCCACCCTGTGTCATCAGCAATACCTTACGGCCCAGCAGGTCCAGTGCCTGAATACCGGTGGTGCCTTCATACAGTGTGGCAATGCGGGTATCCCGGGCGATCTGTTCCATACCGTGCTCACGGATGTAACCGTGGCCACCAAACACCTGCATCCCTAAGTTTGCCGCTTCGTTGCCCAGTTCGGTCAGAAACCCTTTCAGGATCGGAGTCAGGAAGCCCAACTTGTCGTCGTGCTTTTTCACCGCTTTTTCATCGTTGGCAGTATGCGCTTCCACCATATGGTCTGCGGTTTTCGCAGCGTAATACAGCATGGCGCGGCCGCCTTCGGCGATGGCTTTCTGAGTCAGCAGCATGCGGCGAACATCAGCATGGTGAATCAGGCTATCGGCCACCTGGTCCGGTTCTTTCTTGCCGGACAGCGCGCGCATGGAACGACGGTCTTTGGCGTACTCAAGCGCCCACTGGTAAGACAGTTCCGCCGGGCCAACGCCCTGAATGGCAGTACCGATACGAGCCGTGTTCATGAAGGTGAACATGCACTCGAGGCCTTCGTTCTCAGGGCCGATCAGGTAGCCGGTTGCATCATCAAAGTTCATCACGCAGGTGGCGGAAGCTTTGATGCCCATTTTCTTTTCGAGGCTGCCACAGTTCACGCCGTTGCGTTCACCCACGCCGCCGTCTTCGGTGGGTAGGAATTTCGGAACGATGAACAGGCTGATGCCGCGGGTACCGGCCGGAGCGCCGGGCAGGCGGGCCAGTACGATGTGGACAATGTTTTCGGTCAGGTCGTGATCACCGGACGAAATAAAGATCTTGGTGCCGGTCAGTTTGTAGGTACCGTCTTTCTGAGGCTCGGCTTTGGTTTTCACCTGGCCAAGGTCGGTTCCGCACTGGGGTTCAGTCAAACACATGGTGCCGCCCCAACGGCCTTCCGTGAGCGGAACCAGGTACGTTTGCTTCTGCTCGTCACTGCCGTGCAGGTAAATGGTGTTCATCGCACCCAGCGACAGGCCAGGGTACATGGCGAATGACCAGTTGGCGGTACCCATCATTTCTTGCTTGAACAAGCCCATGGAAGCCGGCAGCCCCTGACCACCGAATTCTTCCGGGGCCGACAGACCCTGCCAGCCGCCCATCACATACTGGTTGTACGCTTCTTTGAAACCTTTCGGCGTTGATACTTCGCCGTTTTCCAGCTTACAGCCTTCTTCGTCGCCAATCTGGTACAACGGGCTCAGCTCTTCTTCACAGAATCGGCCGCACTCATTCAGGATCGCTTCCACAATATCCGGAGTGGCGTTCTCGCCAGAACTCAGACCCGCGTAATGACGTGGATAATCGAACACGTCGTTCATCAGAAATTTCATATCCCGCAGGGGGGCTTTGTACTGAGGCATATCCAATCCTTCCCGTGTGCATTAGAGGGCTCAATGGCCCTGATGCCTTTAGTTGTACGGCATTCAGCGAAAGCTGCCATTGACGAAAAGCCGCTTGCGCACCGTCAGATTGGACAATTGGCTGAAATGACGGAGATGGCAGTAGATCCTAAGTGTGTAAATATTATGCAAAACTCAGTGGTTTTGAATGACGCACATAGCGTGGTCTAGAAGAGTCTTATAAGGTAAGTGGAACTGAATCGGCCAGGGCAGGTCACTCTGGATCCGGGGTGTGGATAACTCCCAACGTACTTTATTAACAGGTAGTAGAAGCGCATGTGGAAGCAGTGGTTGGTCGGGCTGGCGGTTATCGTCATGGTGCTGGTGGGAGCGGGTATTTATCTGAACCAGCAACCGGTAGCGGAAGGGCAAAATCGGCGAGTGAAGCTGACCACAGTCAACATCAGTAAACCGCAACTGCGCCAGATCAAAGATGAGATTTCCGCGGTTGCCAACCTGCGGCCGGTCGATTCCGTTGATTTGACGGCGGAAGTCAGCGGCCGGGTGGTAGAGCTGAATCTGAAACCCGGTCAGCCGGTTCAACAAGGGGATGTTCTACTTCGCCTCGACGACCGGCAGGCCCGCGCTGATGTGGCGGTTTTGAAGGCGCGGCTTTCGGATGCCCGACGGCAGTATGACAGAACCCGAAGTTTACGGGCCAACAACAGCGTGTCCCAAGCCCAGGTGGATGAACTGAAAACAGCTGTGGCCGTAGCGGCGGCGGAATTGGAAGCCGCTCAAGTCCGGCTGGAAAACCATCGCATCGAAGCACCCTTTGCGGGAATGATTGGGCTTTCGGACATCAGCCCCGGCGCGTTTTTGCAAGCCGGAACCAGCATTGCCACGCTGGATTCCAGCGGCCAGTTGGAGTTGAACTTTTCAGTACCCGAGCGCTTTGTTGGCCAGGTCAGGGTTGGTCAACCAGTATCTGCGGTGTCACCAGCGTTTCCGGGTGAGAATTTTGACGGCCAATTGGTGGAGCTGGCCACCCGCATCAGTGAGCTCAGCCGCACCTTGGCGGTGCGAGCACTGATCGACAACCCCGACGGCAAGTTACGGCCCGGACAGTTTATGTCGGCCTCTCTGACGTTGCAGGAGCGAGAAGCATTGGTGTTACCGGAACAGGCGGTGATGGTGCGGGGTGATGAGAAGTACGTGTTTGTCGCGGAAGATGGCCTTGCCCGCCGGGTATCGGTCCAGATTGGTAATCGCATGCCGGGATGGGTGGAGATTACGGAAGGCCTGAGTCTTGAGGATGCTGTGGTAGTCACCGGGCAAGACCGGCTGAGTTCAGGGAACCGCATTCGCGTGGTTGAATCTGACCGGTCGATTCCGGACAACCGTTTTGAATCTGTGCAGGAGTCCTGATTCATGGTGCTGTCCGATATTTCCATCAAGCGCCCGGTCTTCGCCACCGTTCTCAGCTTGCTCATCGTTGTGTTTGGTTTGTCGGCGCTGTTCGGCCTGCCGGTGCGGGAGTACCCGGACATAGATCCACCTGTGGTGTCGGTTTCAACCGAATACACCGGTGCCGCCGCCGAGGTGGTGGACAGCCAGATCACGCAAGTGATTGAAGGCAGTATCAGCGGGATTGAAGGCATTCGATCGATTGAATCCTCCACCGAGCAGGGTGAGTCCCGAACCAACATCGAATTCAACACCTCCCGAGACATCGATGTTGCCGCGAACGATGTGCGGGACGCGGTATCGCGCATCCTGAACCGGTTGCCAGATGAAGCCGATCCCCCTGTCGTCAGGAAGGCCGACTCCGACGCGCGCCCCATGATGTGGGTCACTCTGACCAGCGAGGTTTGGGACGCAGCCGAACTCAGTGATTTTGCCGACCGGGTACTGAGTGATCGCTTTTCAGTGCTGGATGGAGTGGCCGATGTTCGTATTGGCGGCGAACGCCGTTACGCCATACGGGTTTGGCTGGATCGGGAAAAGCTGGCGGCACGAAACATTACCGTCGCCGAAGTAGAGCAGGCGCTTCGCGCCAATAACGTGGAACTCCCGGCTGGGTCGGTGGATTCAGCTACCCGCAATTTCACGGTCCGGGCTGAAGGCCGTTTATCCACAGTGGACGAGTTCCGTAATCTGGTGGTGCGCCGGGATGGCAATGATCTTTTGCGTCTGGGCGAAGTCGCCAACGTAAACATGGGGGTGGAATCCGATGTTGGTCGACTTCGGGCCAGTGGGCGGACGGCCATCGGGATGGGCATCATCCGCCAGTCGAAAGCGAATACGGTTGCTGTTTCCGACGCCGTGAAAGCCGAGCTGGAATCGATTCGTGAAACCTTGCCTCCCGAAGTGTCGATTTCCGAAAGCTATGACGAATCCATCTTTATCCGCGCCTCCATCAAAGAAGTGCTGATCACCTTGGCGATCTCTGTGTCGCTGGTGATATTGGTGATTTTCCTGTTTCTGCGCTCCTGGCGCGCCACTTTGATACCTGCGGTGACCATACCGGTTGCGGTGATCGGGGCCTTTATCGGTTTAGGTTTTCTGGGCTTCTCCATCAACGTACTGACATTGCTGGCGGTGATTCTGGCAATTGGCCTGGTGGTGGACGATGCCATTGTGATGCTGGAGAACATTCAGCGTCGTATTGATGAGGGCGAACCGCCATTGCTGGCGGCCTATCACGGTGCCAAGCAGGTCGCCTTTGCGGTGATTGCCACCACGTTGACCTTGGTGGCTGTTTTCGTGCCGATTTCGTTTATGGGCGGCAACATCGGGCGGCTGTTTGCGGAGTTCGGCTTTACGTTGGCCGCAGCGGTGATTGTTTCCAGCCTGGTGGCCCTGACGCTGGCGCCCATGTTGTGTTCCAAATGGCTCAGACACAGCCCCGAAACGGAAGAAGGGCATCGTCTGTGGGCGTTCAGTGAAAGGGTATTGAATGGTCTGACCCGTGGCTACGAGAAAGCATTGCGGTTTTCCTTAAGCCAATCCGGTTTGTTGCTCGGGTTGGGCGTGGCCGGGCTGGTTATGGCTGCGGCGATCTATCCGAATCTTCCACAGGAATTGGCACCGACTGAAGACCGCGGCGTGATCATTATGCCGGTTGGTGCGCCACGGGGTTCCACCGTGGAGTTTACCGATCATTTTGTCCAACAGGCTGAAGAGGAGCTGCTTGAATATCTGGATGAGGGTATAGCAGAGCGATTTTTGTCCATCGTGGGCTTTCGAAACGAAGAAGACAGCGCCTTTATGATCATGGGGCTGGTGCCCTGGGATGAGCGTGCTATAAAGCAGCAGAAGGTAACTTCGGAAATTCGTGAAAAGCTTGCAGACATTTCTGGCGTTCGCATCAACGTGATTAATCCTCCAGGACTGGGCCAACGAGGGTTTAGTCAGCCCGTGGAATTTGTGGTGGCAGGCCCGGACTACGAATCGGTACAAGCCTGGAGTGATGAAATCGTTGAGCGGGCGAAAGAAAATCCGAATCTGTTGAACGTCGACAGCGATTTTGAGCTCACCCGCCCGGAATTACGGGTCAACATCGACCGGGATCGGGCGGCCGACCTCGACATTACCGTTGAAGACGTCGGCCTGACGCTGCAAACCATGCTGGCTTCTCGTCAAGTTACTACCTACATGGACCGCGGCCAGGAATACGATGTGATTGTTCAGGCTGAAGATGCCCAGCGCGCAACCCCGAACGATCTGGCGCAAATATTCATGCGGCCGAGGGCAGGGGGAGAGCTGATCCCGTTGAAAGCTCTGGTGTCTGTGGATGAAATTGGTGCCAACCCTGATCTCAAGCGCATTGACCGGTTACCGGCAGTGGTGATCAGTGCTTCGCTGGCCGAGGGTTACGATCTGGGTACGGCGCTCAATTATTTGAACAATCTGGCTGTGGATAACTTACCGCCGGAAGCGCGGGTGTCGTTCCGGGGCTTGTCCCGGGAATTCGAGGAATCGTCATCGGTCATCTTGGTCACCTTCGCCTTGGCGTTCGTGATTGTTTTTCTGGTCCTAGCGGCACAATTCGAAAGTTGGATTCATCCGTTGATTATCATGTTGTCTGTGCCCTTGGCGGTCACCGGTGCTTTGCTAGCGTTGGCTTGGTCGGGCATCAGTCTGAACATCTACAGTCAGATTGGCATCATCATGCTATTGGGGCTGATGGCGAAGAACGGAATACTCATCGTTGAGTTTGCCAACCAGCTTCGGGACCAGGGGTATGAAGTCCGGGATGCCATTCTGGAAGGTGCCATTCTCCGTTTCCGGCCGGTGTTGATGACCACGATATCCACAGTTTTTGGCGCGGTGCCCTTGGTGATTGCCACCGGCGCCGGGGCGGAAAGCCGTGCAGCCATTGGCGTGGTTATCCTGGGTGGGCTGATTTTTGCGACCACGCTGACGCTGTTCATTATTCCCGTGCTGTATAACTTGTTGGCCCGATTTGCGAAATCCTCCAATGCTGTGGAAAAAGAGCTGGAACGCCTTGCCGAAGGCTCTGTGGATGGTCCGGAACAGATTCGTGTGCCTTGATTGTCGCCAATGGCCTAATTTGCCTTGATTGTTTTGTGGATAACTTGTTTGATAAGTTCTGTAAGAGATCTGGATTAGAATTTAAAATGTGTTATTTATCAGTTGTTTGAGGTGATTATTAGCGGGTAATTTGGTCTGTTTTTTCTGTGGATAAAACCTTTGAAAACTTGTAAGAAGCTGCTCACAAGCCACTGAAAAACCGTCGATTTCCGTTAACCTCGGGTGAGTATAAAACGACCTTTTTGTCGTGTTTCGCGATTGATGATGGCTCAGCGATTTGGGATTACCCGTAATCTGGTTAAAAATTGCACATTCTGACTGCAATCTCTTCAATGAAGCGGTATACTCCCGCACCTGATTTTATCCCCCGATTCCCGAGGTGTAGTGTGGATTTTCCAACCCGTTTCGATGTCATAGTCATTGGTGGTGGCCATGCCGGTACTGAAGCCGCTTTGGCGGCCGCGCGCATGGGTTCAGCAACCCTGTTGCTGACCCACAACATTGAAACCTTGGGGCAGATGTCCTGTAACCCCGCCATTGGTGGTATCGGTAAGAGCCATCTGGTGAAAGAAATCGATGCCTTGGGCGGCGCCATGGCCCGAGCCACCGACCAGTCCGGTATCCAGTTTAGAGTATTGAATGCTCGCAAGGGCCCGGCTGTTCGCGCAACACGCGCTCAGGCAGACCGGGTGCTGTACAAAGCGGCGATTCGCCACACGCTGGAAAATCAGCCCAATCTAACGCTGTTCCAGCAAGCCGCCGATGATTTGATTGTGGAAAACGATCAGGTGGTGGGTGTGGTGACCCAGACCGGCATCCGTTTTAACGCGAAAACCGTGGTACTCACCACCGGCACCTTCCTTGGCGGAGTTATCCACATTGGTATGCAGAACCATGCTGGCGGCCGCGCGGGCGATGCCCCAGCCAATGCCTTGGCCAAGCGCCTGCGGGAGCTGCCTTTTAATGTGGGCCGGCTGAAAACCGGTACCCCGCCGCGGATTGATGCCCGCACGGTGGATTTCTCGGTCATGCAGGAGCAGTGGGGTGATACCCCAGCACCGGTAATGTCATTCATTGGCAGTAGAGATGAGCACCCGGAGCAGGTCTGCTGCTACGTTACCCGGACCACCGAGGAAACCCACGACATTATTCGCAGTGGCTTCGACCGCTCGCCTATGTTCGGCGGCAACATTGAAGGTGTTGGGCCGCGCTACTGCCCGTCGATTGAAGACAAGGTGAATCGTTTTGCCGATAAGGATTCACACCAGATCTTTGTAGAGCCGGAAGGTTTGACCACCAACGAGCTATACCCGAATGGTATTTCCACCAGCTTGCCGTTCGATATTCAGCTCAAAGCCGTGCAATCCATTCCCGGTTTTGAAAACGCTCACATACTGCGCCCGGGTTATGCCATCGAGTACGATTACCTGAACCCGCAGGATCTGCGTCACACGCTGGAAACCAAGTTTATCCAGGGCCTGTATTTCGCCGGCCAGATCAACGGTACCACCGGGTACGAAGAAGCCGGTGCGCAAGGCTTGCTGGCGGGTATCAACGCGGCGCTGCGTGCGCAAGATAAAGACGAGTGGTATCCGCGCCGGGACGAAGCGTATCTGGGTGTATTGGTTGACGATCTGATCACCATGGGCACCAGTGAGCCTTACCGTATGTTCACCAGCCGTGCCGAATACCGTTTGATTCTGCGCGAAGACAACGCCGACCTGCGTTTGACCGAAACCGGTCGCAAGCTGGGTCTGGTTGATGATGACCGCTGGCAGAAGTTCTGCGAAAAGAGCGAAGCCATCATCAGCGAGCGCCGCCGTTTGGAAGAAACCCGCATTCACCCGAACACGGAAGCTGGCGAGCGCGCCAACGGATTCCTCAAGCAACCGATGACCCGTGACCAGTCTCTGGCCGAACTGCTGCGCCGCCCGGAAATCGTGTACCAGCACATTGCCGACATTGGCGGTGATCGTGCGGAAGATCCGGTTGTGGCCGAGCAAGTGGAAATCGAAGTGAAGTACGAAGGCTACATTTCCCGCCAGGCCGATGAAATCGAGCGTCTGCGCAAGAACGAGAACACCCGGTTGCCTGTAGACCTGGATTACGAAGTGATCGGCGGTTTGTCCAACGAGATCAAACAGAAGTTGCAGGAAGTGCGCCCGGAAACCGTCGCTCAGGCTTCTCGCATTCAGGGCGTGACCCCGGCCGCGATCAGCCAAATCCTCGTTCACCTGAAAAAGCGGGATCTTCTCCGCAAACAAAGCGCCTGATCCAACTCTATGACTTATCCACAGTGGCAGAGCCAGCTCCGAGATGGGCTGGCTGAAATGCAGCTTTCCTTGAGTGATGGCCAGCAACAACAGTTGCTGGCTTTTCTCGCTCTGCTGAATAAATGGAACAAGGCCTACAACCTCACCGCCGTCCGCGATGAACGAGTGATGGTGTCGCGGCAGCTATTGGATAGCCTGAGCATCATGTCTTGGGTAACCACCGATCACTTGCTCGATGTAGGTGCCGGTGGTGGTATGCCCGGTATTCCTCTGGCCATCGTGTTCCCGGACAAGCGCTTCACGCTTCTGGACAGCAATGGCAAGAAAACCCGGTTTTTGAATCAGTGTGTATTGGAATTGGGTTTGAAGAATGTCGAGGTTATCCACGGCCGCGCCGAAGATTGCCAGCCTGAGCAGCCGTTTCGTCAGATCAGCAGCCGGGCGTTTACCGCTTTAGAGAATCTGGTGTCCTGGTGTGGACAACTTTTGGCGCAAGACGGTGAGTTTCTTGCGATGAAAGGTCAGTATCCGGATGATGAAGTAGCTGCCCTTCCAAGCCGTTGGCAGGTAGAATCCAACCATTCTCTGAAAGTGCCCGGTGCCGATGGTGAACGACACCTGTTGATCGTCACCCGACACCCATCATCCCGGTAAACCGCAATAGCAGGAGGCAAAGCATGACGCGCGTGATTGCAGTGACCAATCAAAAAGGCGGTGTGGGTAAAACCACCACCTGCGTCAATCTTGCTGCGTCGTTGGTTGCTATCAAACGCCGGGTATTATTGGTAGATATGGATCCACAGGGCAATGCCACCATGGGCAGTGGTGTGGATAAAAACACGCTTGAGCTGTCCGGCTATGATCTGCTGACCAAGCGCGCGACGGCAGACGAAGTGTTGGTAAAAACCGATCCGGCCGGTTTCGACTTGTTACCGGGTAACGGCGACCTGACCGCCGCCGAAGTTGAGCTGATGAACGAGATTGGCCGTGAACACCGGTTGCGCCTGGCCTTGAGTGACGTGCGGGACAATTACGATTACATTCTGATCGACTGTCCGCCTTCACTAAACCTGTTAACCGTGAACTCACTCTCGGCAGCCGATTCCGTGCTGATCCCCATGCAGTGTGAATACTATGCCCTGGAAGGACTGGCGGCATTGATGAACACCGTGGAGCAAATCAAGGAAACGGTGAATCCCCAGTTAGAGATGGAAGGCATCTTGCGCACCATGTACGATCCGCGCAACAGCCTGACACTGGATGTATCCGGTCAGTTACGCGAGTATTTCGGCGATAAGGTGTATCGGGCGGTGATTCCCCGAAACGTGCGATTGGCAGAGGCACCGAGCTACGGCATGCCGGCGCTGAACTATGACAAAGCATCAAAGGGCGCCATTGCCTACCTGGCGATGGCCGGTGAGATGGTCCGTCGGCACGGGACAAAAAAGACATCCAGCGCCGTTGCGGTGTAACATAGTTCGCCGTCAGGCAACCATGCATCCATTATTTCACTAGGAAGAATGACTACTACCATGGCGGCGAAGAAGCGAGGCTTGGGCGAACGTGGTTTAGGGGCTCTGTTGCAGGGTTCCAAAGTGAACCTCAATCAGAGCAGCGAAAGCACAAAGCGCGACGGCGAGATGCAGGACATACCTGTTGACCTTATCCAGCGTGGCCGTTACCAACCGCGCCGCGATATGGATCCGGCCGCGTTGCAGGAACTAGCGGACTCTATTCGCCAACAAGGTGTCATGCAGCCGGTCGTGGTTCGAGCCATCGAGGATGGTCGCTATGAATTGATTGCCGGCGAACGGCGTTGGCGCGCCACTCAGCTGGCCGAGCTGGACAGCATCCCCGCCATCATCCGTGAAGTACCGGATGAAGCCGCCATCGCCATGGCGCTGATTGAAAATATCCAGCGTGAAAACCTCAACCCGATCGAAGAAGCCTTCGCTCTGCAGCGCTTGCAAGACGAGTTTGGTTTGACCCAGGCACAGGTTGCCGAGGCTGTGGGTAAGTCCCGTACCACCATTACCAACCTCTTGCGTTTGATTGGTCTGACCGAAGACGTGCGGACCATGCTGGAGCATGGTGATCTGGAAATGGGGCATGGTCGGGCCATGCTGACGTTGCCGCCGGAGCAACAAATGCAAGTGGCGCGGCAGGTTGTTGCCAAATCCCTTTCTGTGCGTCAGACCGAAGCACTGGTTCGTCGGTTGCAGCAGGAATCCCCGGAAGAAAAGGGGGAAGAGAAGCAAGCGCTTGATCCGAACATTCGCGCCCTGCAAGACGATCTTTCCGAGCGTTTGGGCGCCCGCGTATCGATCGCTCATGGCAAGCGGGGCAAGGGTAAGCTGGTGATCGAATACACATCATTGGATGAACTTGATGGAATATTGGGTCATATTCGCTGACACCCGAAAATTTAGCGAAATCATCCGAAAGGCCTAGTTTCACCAGTAAACACCAGATGTGGTTGCGCGATAGGTTGCAGACCACAACTTGTGTGAAGTTGAAGCGTCTGTTACCTTCAATTGCTTAAAAAACATCCAGATTATCCCCAAGACTCAGTTGAACCGCTAGCGGTTAACACATATAATTCCGCGCGCTTGGAATGACAGTAGGTGATATGACCCGTTATAGGAAAGCCATCACGTACGTGCCGCTGGCGAAGTGGCTCACCATAGAGATGGCCACACTGATCATTCTCAGTCTGTTTTGGTTAACAGAAAGTCGTTTGGCTGGTTATTCCGCGTTTATCGGCGGTCTTATTTTTGTCATACCAAACGCGTATTTTGCCCATCGGACCTTTCGGTATCAGGGCGCCCGCCAGATTCATGTGGCGGTTGGAAATATGTTCAGGGCCGAGAGCATTAAACTCGCCCTTACCGCAATTTTTTTTGCGGCCGTTTTCACTTTAATGGAGCCAGTACATGTACCGGCTCTGTTATTCACTTTTGCTGTGATGGTTGTGATGGGTACGGCATTGCGCTGGCTTATCCGGCCGCAACCACAGCGATGACTGGACGAGAGCAGTATGGCAGCTGATACCCCAGTAGAGTATATAAAACACCACCTAACCAACCTTACCTATGGCAAGCTTCCGGCTGGCTATGAGCGGGCTGACGGCAGTGTGACGCAAGAGGCCGGTTGGTCATTTGCAACCACCGCCCAGGAAGCAGCAGACATGGGTTTCATGGCGATCCACGTGGATACCATGGGTTGGTCCATCGCAATGGGTCTTCTATTTTTGGGCTTGTTCCGTTTTGCCGCCTCCCGGGTAACCGAAGGTGTGCCGACCGGACTGCAAAACCTGGTAGAAGTGTGTTTCGAGTTTATCCAAGGGCTTGTTCGTGACGTATTCCACGGCAAAAACCCTCTGATTGCGCCGCTGGCGTTGACGATTTTCGTCTGGATTTTCCTGATGAACGTCCTGAAGCTGATTCCTGTGGATTTCATCCCGTCTCTGGCGCACGCCATGGGTCTGGAATACTTTAAGATCGTGCCGACCACCGATCCGAACGCCACCTTTGGTATGTCGTTTGGCGTGTTCCTGCTGATCTTGTTCTACAGCTTCAAGGTGAAAGGCGTCAGTGGCTTCAGCAAGGAGCTGGCCTTTAACCCGTTCAACCATTGGTCCATGATTCCCGTTAACCTGATGCTCGAGATCCTGGCTTTGATTATCAAGCCAATCAGTCTGGCACTGCGTTTGTTCGGTAACATGTACGCCGGTGAAGTTGTGTTTATCCTGATTGCTTTGTTGCCATTGTGGATCCAGTGGACGCTGAACGTACCCTGGGCTATTTTCCACATTCTGGTTATCCCGCTTCAGGCCTTTATTTTTACCGTGCTGACTGTGGTTTATCTCAGTGCAGCGCACGAAGATCACTGATTTACCCTTAAATACACAAACCCTTAACTATCTGAAAAAACTGAGGAGTTCTCAATGGAAATGGTATTTATCGCAGCTGCGTTGATCATCGGTCTGGGTGCTTTGGGCGCCGGTATCGGTTTCGGTCTGCTGGGCGGCAAGCTGCTCGAATCTACTGCTCGTCAGCCAGAAATGGCTAACCAGCTGCAAACTAAAGCCTTCATCATGGCAGGTCTGCTTGACGCCGTTCCCATGATCGGTGTTGGTATCGCGATGTACCTGATCTTCGTTGTTGCTGGTTAATTTAGACCGCGAATGCAGGGCGCTGGTGAAAGTCACCGCGCCCTATTTCCGGAAACCAGGACGCAACGAATAGCAAGAGGTATATTGCCGTGAATATAAACCTTACGTTGATAGGGCAATCAATTGCCTTCGCTATTTTCGTCTGGTTCTGCGTCAAGTATGTATGGCCGCCGATCACGGCAGCCATGGAAGCGCGCCAGAAGAAAATTGCAGACGGCCTTTCCGCCGCAGACCGTGCATCCCTCGATCTTGAGCTTGCTCAAGAGAAAGCGGCCAAGGAACTGCGCACAGCGAAAGAAGAAGCTGCAGCCCTGATTGACCAGGCCAACAAGCGTGCCGCCCAGATCGTCGAAGCCTCCAAGGACGACGCTCGCAAAGAAGGCGAAAAGCTTATTGAACAGGCCAGGGCAGAAATTCAACAGGAGCGTGTTCAGGCTCGCGACGCACTGAGAAATGAAGTAGCAGCTTTGGCTGTTGCAGGTGCCGAGAAGATTCTGGAAACCTCTGTCGACGGCAAAGCTCACAGCGAGATGCTGGAAAAGCTGGCCGCAGAACTCTAATAGAGGGTCATCATGGCAGAACTAACTACGTTAGCCCGACCCTACGCGAAAGCCGTTTTTAAAGCCGCGCAGGACCAGAATGCCGTTGATCAGTGGGATCAGGCTCTGGCTTTCGCAGCTCAGGTTGCGGCTGACCAAGAGGTAGTGAACATCCTGGCCAATCCTGGCCTGTCTGAGCAACGCAAGGCGGAACTCTTCGCAGACTGTTTTGAAGAGCCGCTGCCTGAAGCACTCAGAAACTTCCTGTTGATTCTTGCTGAAAACAAGCGTCTGGCCCTGTTACCAGAAGTTTCTGCGTTATTCGCTCTGTATCGTGCAGATCTGGAGCAATCCGTTAAGCTGACAATCGATACCGCATTCGAGCTGTCGGGCGACGAGCAACAGAAACTGATTGACGCATTGTCCAGAAAGCTGGAGCGCAAGGTTGAGCTTGAAACCGCAGTGGATCAGTCTCTGATCGGCGGCGTGGTAGTACGCACAGGCGACCTGGTTATCGACGCTTCAGTCCGTGGCAAGCTGGCCAGAATGGCCAAAGCTCTGGGCTCCTGATTTCAGCACAAGGTTTGAGGACAAAGGCATGCAGCAACTGAATCCATCCGAGATCAGTGACATCATCAAGAAGAGAATCGAGAAACTCGACATCTCTTCCGAAGCAAAGAACGAAGGTACGATCCTTTCCGTTTCTGACGGTATCGTACTGATTCACGGTCTGGCCGACGTTATGTACGGCGAGATGATTGAATTTGCCAACGGCACTTACGGTATGGCGCTGAACCTTGAGCGTGATTCTGTTGGTGCGGTTGTTCTGGGCGACTACCAGGACCTGGCCGAAGGTCAGAAGGTTCGTTGTACGGGTCGTATCCTGGAAGTACCGGTTGGTAACGAACTGCTGGGCCGTGTAGTAGACGGTCTGGGTAACCCGATCGACGGTAAGGGCGAGCTGGGTAACACTCAGACGTCTCCTGTTGAGAAGGTTGCACCGGGCGTTATCGCTCGTCAGTCCGTTGACGAGCCGGTTCAGACCGGTCTGAAAGCGATCGACACCATGGTACCTATCGGTCGTGGCCAGCGTGAGCTGATCATCGGTGACCGTCAGATTGGTAAGACCGCTGTTGCGATCGACGCGATCATCAACCAGAAGAACACTGGCATCAAGTGTATCTACGTTGCGGTTGGTCAGAAGCAGTCGTCCATCGCTGCGGTTGTGCGCAAGCTCGAAGAGCACGGCGCTATGGACCACACCATCATCGTTGCCGCTGGCGCTGCCGATCCTGCAGCTATGCAGTTCCTGGCTCCGTACTCCGGTACCTCCATGGGTGAATTCTTCCGTGACCGCGGTGAAGACGCTCTGATCGTATACGATGATCTGTCCAAGCAGGCTGTTGCTTATCGTCAGATTTCCCTGTTGCTGCGTCGTCCGCCAGGACGTGAAGCATACCCGGGTGACGTATTCTACCTGCACTCCCGTCTGCTGGAGCGTGCTTCTCGCATCAACGCTGAAGAAGTAGAAAAGCTGACCAACGGCGAAGTGAAAGGCAAGACCGGTTCCTTGACCGCGCTGCCGATCATCGAAACTCAGGCGGGTGACGTTTCTGCGTTCGTTCCGACCAACGTGATCTCCATCACCGACGGTCAGATCTTCCTGGAAACCAACCTGTTTAACTCCGGTATCCGTCCTGCAATGAACGCAGGTATCTCGGTATCGCGGGTAGGTGGTGCAGCTCAGACCAAGATCATGAAGAAGCTCGGCGGCAGCATCCGTCTGGCACTGGCTCAGTACCGTGAACTGGCGGCATTCGCCCAGTTCGCTTCTGATCTTGATGAAGCGACCCGTAAGCAGCTTGAGCATGGTCAGCGCGTAACCGAGCTGATGAAGCAGAACCAGTACAGCCCAATGACTGTGGCTGAAATGGGTACTGTGCTGTTCGCAGCGAACGAAGGCTTCCTTGACGATGTTGACGTAGACAAGGTTGTGAACTTTGAAGCACAACTTCTGGACTGGATGCGTGCCGAGCAGAAAGAACTGCTCGACCAGATCGGTCCTGAAGGTAAGTTCAACGACGACATCGCTGCCGGCCTGAAAGCTGCTCTGGAGAAATTCAAGACCACTCAGAGCTGGTAAATCCATTGGGCCCGCCGATAAGCGGGCCTGCTGGTCCCTTTGAGTGTCTAACTTGAAAAGGCAGTGACTTATGGCCGTCGGAAAAGAAATACGTAACCAGATCGGAAGCATCAAGAGCACGCAGAAGATCACTTCCGCCATGGAAATGGTGGCGGCAAGTAAGATGCGTAAAGCTCAGGAACGCATGCAGGCGACTCGCCCGTATGCCGAAAAGATGCGTCAGGTAATCGGACATATTGCCAAGTCCAACAAAGATTACCGTCATCCGTTCATGCAGGAGCGCGAGGTCAAGCGGGTAGGCTACATTGTAGTTTCCTCAGACCGCGGTCTGTGTGGTGGTTTGAACACGAACGCGTTCAAACTGCTCGTGCGCGAAATGCGTGAATGGAAAGAAAAAGGTATTGAGACCGATATCTGTGCCATCGGCCAGAAAGCCGCCTCCTTTTTCCGCAGCTACGGCGGAAATGTGGTGGCAGCCCTGACCCACATGGGCGACAGCCCAAGTGCGGAACAGCTGATTGGCAGCGTTAAGGTGATGCTGAATGCGTTCGAGGAAGGCAAGATTGATCGCCTGTTCCTGATCAGCAACGAGTTTGTAAACACCATGACGCAAAGCCCGAAGTCAGAGCAGCTCTTGCCTCTGCCGGAAGGTTCAGATGACGACATCGGTCGCCAGTGGGATTACATCTACGAGCCGGACTCACGTCCGATTCTTGACGGGTTGATGCCACGTTATATCGAATCCCAGGTGTATCAGGGTGTGGTAGAAAATCTGGCCTGTGAGCAGGCCGCCCGGATGATCGCTATGAAGAGCGCAACTGACAACGCTGGTGGCATCATTGATGAGCTCCAGCTGGCTTATAACAAGGCCCGTCAGGCAGCGATCACACAAGAGATTTCGGAGATCGTGAGCGGCGCAGCATCTGTTTGATCGCGCTCACTAACCTACTGGTTTTATTGACTACTAGATAACGAGGAACCGAGCATGAGTAGCGGACACATCGTTCAGATCATTGGCGCGGTTATCGACGTGGAATTTCCACGTGACTCCGTGCCAAGCGTTTACGACGCACTGCTGCTTGAAGGTGGCGAAACAACTCTGGAAGTCCAGCAGCAGCTGGGTGACGGCATTGTACGTACCATCGCCATGGGCAGCACCGAAGGCCTCAAGCGTGGCCTGAAAGCAGAAAACACCGGCAAGCCGATTTCTGTACCTGTAGGTACACAAACTCTGGGCCGGATTATGGATGTTCTGGGTCGTCCTATCGACGAACAGGGTCCGATCGGTGAAGAAGAGCGTTGGGGCATTCACCGTAAAGCACCGGGTTACGCTGACCAGTCAGCCTCTGCCGACCTGCTGGAAACCGGCATCAAGGTTATTGACCTGATCTGCCCGTTCGCCAAGGGTGGTAAAGTTGGTCTGTTCGGTGGTGCCGGTGTTGGTAAGACCGTTAACATGATGGAACTGATCAACAACATCGCGAAAGAGCACTCCGGTCTCTCTGTATTCGCCGGTGTTGGTGAGCGGACTCGTGAAGGTAACGACTTCTACTACGAAATGAAGGACTCTAACGTTCTTGATAAAGTAGCGATGGTCTACGGCCAGATGAACGAGCCCCCAGGAAACCGTCTGCGTGTAGCACTGACCGGCCTGACCATGGCTGAGAAGTTCCGTGACGAAGGTCGTGACGTACTGTTGTTCGTAGACAACATCTACCGTTACACCCTGGCCGGTACCGAGGTATCTGCACTGCTGGGCCGTATGCCTTCAGCGGTAGGTTACCAGCCGACTCTGGCTCAGGAGATGGGTGAGCTTCAGGAGCGTATTACCTCCACTAAAGACGGCTCTATCACGTCTATCCAGGCGGTATACGTACCTGCGGATGACTTGACTGACCCATCCCCGGCCACCACCTTCTCGCACCTTGACGCGACTGTAGTACTGAGCCGTGACATCGCTTCCAAGGGTATCTACCCGGCGATCGACCCGCTTGACTCTACTTCCCGTCAGCTGGATCCGCTGGTGATTGGTGAGCAGCACTACAACGTTGCTCGTGGTGTTCAGAACGTTCTTCAGCGTTACAAAGAACTGAAAGACATCATCGCCATCCTGGGTATGGACGAGCTGTCAGAAGACGACAAGCTGATCGTATCCCGTGCACGTAAGATTGAGCGTTTCCTGTCTCAGCCTTTCCACGTTGCTGAAGTATTCACCGGTTCTCCCGGTAAGTACGTGTCTCTGAAAGAGACCATCGCCAGCTTCGAAGGAATTCTTAACGGCGACTACGATGACATGCCAGAGCAGGCGTTCTACATGTGCGGCGGCATCGAAGAAGCAATTGAGAAAGCTAAGGCAATGAAGGAGAAGGAAGGTAAATAACACCTTTCTTCACTTTCAGACGCAAGAGGCGTAAGAAATGGCTATGACCGTACATTGTGACGTCGTAAGTGCCGAAGAGAAAATTTACTCCGGTCTGGTGGAGATGTTAATCGCCACCGGCACCGAGGGTGAGCTTGGTATTCAGTTTGGCCATGCTCCGCTACTGTCTGCGCTCAAGCCGGGCGCAGTGCGGATCATCAAACAGGGTGGCGCTGAGGAAATTCTGTACGTATCCGGTGGATACATCGAAGTACAGCCGAACCTCGTGACCCTGATGGCCGACTCTGCAGTTCGTGCTAAAGACGTAGACGAAGCTGCAGCTCTGGAAGCCCAGAAGGAAGCCGAGAAGGCACTGGCGAACAAATCAGGTGAGTTTGAATACTCCCGGGCCGCAGCAGAGCTGGCAGAAGCCGCCGCTCAGCTGCGCACTATCCAGAAACTGCGCAAGAACCTGCGATAAGCAGTGCTTGCGTCAGTGCCCGGACAGGCCTGACAGTGAACCGCATCCGCAGGTGGCGGGCGCTGGTGTTCCGAGAGGAAACCAGTAGCCCTTCATCGGGATGCGGTTTTTTACTATGAGATGACCAACGAATTTGGAGTTGATCGCCCCATGAATCCGTTACACGTTGTTATTCTGGCCGCCGGTCAGGGTTCAAGGATGAAATCCGCACTGCCGAAGGTGTTACACCCGGTAGCCGGCAAAGCCATGCTGCACCACGTGGTTGAAACCGCAAAGCAGCTGGGCGCAGAAAAAATACACACGGTGATCGGTCATGGTGCAGATCAGGTGCGGGCATCCCTGCAGGACGACAGCGTTAACTGGGTTCTGCAAACCGAGCAATTGGGTACGGGCCATGCCGTGGCCCAAGCGTTGCCGGATTTGCCAGACGACGCACGCGTATTGGTTCTGTACGGCGACGTGCCGTTAACCAGCAAAGACACCTTGCAAGGCATGGTTCAAGAGCTCAACGAAGAGCGCCTGGCATTGCTCACGGTCGATCTGGACAACCCGCAGGGTTACGGTCGGATTGTGCGCAGTGCGGAAGGACAGGTGCAGGCCATCGTTGAGCAGAAAGATGCCACCGCTGAGCAACAGGCGATCAAAGAAGTAAACACCGGCATCTTGGCGGTTTCCGCCAAGCACTTGAAGAGTTGGTTACCCACGCTCTCGAACAGTAATGCCCAGGGCGAATACTACCTGACAGACATCATTGCCATGTCGGTTGAACACGGTTTGTCGGTGGCGGTATCCCAGCCAAAGACGGCGTTTGAAGTGCAGGGCGTGAACAACCGCCTGCAACTGGCGGAGCTAGAGCGTTGGTATCAATTCCAGCAAGCGGAACGATTGATGACCAACGGTGCCACTCTGGCGGATCCCTCTCGCGTCGACGTTCGGGGCGAACTGACCATTGGCAACGACCTTTGGATCGACGTCAATGTGGTGTTTGAAGGCAAGGTCAGCCTTGGCAGCAACGTCAGCATTGGCCCGGGTTGTGTTATTAAAGATGCGACGATTGCAGACGGCGCCGAGATTAAGGCCCACAGCGTGATTGAAGGCGCGGTGGTCGGAGCGAATGCTCAAATCGGCCCCTTTGCGCGATTGCGCCCCGGGACCGAGTTGTCGGCCAATACCAAGGTGGGCAACTTCGTGGAAACTAAGAAAGCCATTGTGGGTGAGGGCAGCAAGATCAACCACCTCAGTTACGTAGGCGATGCCTCTCTTGGCCGTAATGTGAATGTGGGTGCAGGTACGATCACCTGCAATTATGATGGCGTTAACAAGTTCCGCACCGAATTGGGTGACGGCGTCTTTGTCGGCTCCAACACCTCTTTGGTGGCCCCGGTGAAAGTTGATGAAGGGGCGACCATTGGTGCGGGCTCTACCATTACCCGAGACGTCGCCGAAAACGACTTGGCCGTGGCTCGTGGCAAACAACGAAATATTTCAGGCTGGGAACGGCCGAAAAAAGCGTAAAGACCGATTAACGAACAGGTGATAGCAGCATGTGTGGGATTGTAGGAGCGGTATCTGAACGGGATGTCCAGGGAATTCTGCTGGAGGGCCTTCGCCGTCTCGAGTATCGGGGTTACGACTCCGCGGGTATGGCCGTTGTCGGGGCCGAGGCCCAGGTTCAGCGCGCCCGGGAAGTTGGTAAAGTTGCTGCCTTGGCAGACGCGATCGAAGCCAATCCCGTTGCCGGCCACATGGGCATTGCCCACACCCGTTGGGCCACCCACGGTGAACCGTCACAGCTGAACGCGCACCCGCATATGTCGGGTGAGCGCCTGGCTCTCGTGCACAACGGTATCATCGAAAACTATCAGGAACTGCGCGATGAACTCAAAGCCGAAGGCTACGAGTTCACCTCCCAGACCGATACCGAAGTGGTTGCGCACCTGATCAACAAGCATTATCAGGCCGACAACAACCTGTACAAGGCGGTAAAAACGGCAATGACCCGTCTGCGCGGCGCTTACGCCCTGGCGGTCGTGCACGCCGACGAGCCGGATCATATGGTGGTGTCTCGTGAAGGCAGCCCGCTGGTTATCGGTGTGGGCATTGGCGAAAACTTCATTGCGTCTGACCAACTGGCCTTGTTGCCGGTAACCGACCGTTTCATGTTCCTGGAAGAAGGCGACATCGCCGACATCCGCAAGGACAAGATCGCCATCGAAGACCGCGACGGTAACGTGGTTGAACGCAGCATCACCCGCTTTGAGCATGCGTCGGATTCGGCCGATAAAGGCGAATACCGCCACTACATGCTGAAAGAAATCTACGAGCAGCCAAAGGTGGTGAAAGCCACCATGACCGGCCGCATCACAGATAGCCGCGTTCTGGAACAAGCGCTGGGTACCGATGCCGCCAAGCTGCTGGAAAATGTGCGTCACGTGCAGATTATTGCCTGCGGTACCTCTTACCACGCCGGTATGGTCGCGCGTTACTGGATCGAAGAACTGGCCGGAGTGCCCTGTTCGGTTGAAGTGGCCTCCGAGTTCCGCTACCGCAAACACGTGATTCAGCAGGACACTCTGTTCCTGTGCATTTCACAGTCGGGCGAAACGGCCGACACCCTGGCGGCTCTGCGGCAGGCCAAAAAAGCCGGCTTCCGCGCGGCACTGGCCATTTGCAACGTACCGGGCAGCTCCTTGGTGCGTGAATCCGACCTGGTGATCATGACCCAGGCCGGCCCGGAAATTGGCGTGGCCTCTACCAAGGCCTTCACCACCCAGCTGGTAGCCTTGTTGTTGTTCTCGGTGGCCTTGGCCCGTCACAACGGCCTGAGCGAAGAGAAAGAAGCTGAAATCGTTGAAGCTTTGCACCTGGTGCCCGGCCAAGTGAGCGACGTTCTGGCATTGGACGGCGAAATCGAGACTATGTCCAAAGCCTTCATGGACAAGAACCACAGCCTGTTCCTGGGCCGTGGCTCTCAGTACCCGGTGGCGATGGAAGGTGCGCTTAAGCTTAAGGAAATCTCCTACATCCACGCCGAAGCCTACCCGGCCGGCGAGCTGAAGCACGGACCGCTGGCGCTGGTGGACAGTGAGATGCCGGTGGTGACGGTTGCCCCCAACAACGACTTGGTTGAGAAGCTCAAATCCAACCTGGAAGAAGTGCGTGCCCGTGGCGGCGAGCTGTTTGTGTTTGCTGACAAAGCCGCTGGCGTGAAAGCCGAGCCCGGCATTCATGTAATGCAGCTGCCGTCGGTCCATGAAATCACCGCACCAATCGTCTACACCGTGCCTCTGCAGTTGCTGTCGTACCATGTCGCGGTACTGAAAGGCACCGACGTAGACCAGCCTCGTAACCTCGCCAAGAGCGTGACGGTCGAATAACCGACCGGCCACGCTGACAGGTTTTTTAGTTGCGGCCGGTTTCCGGCCGTAACTTTTTAGGCGATTTGGTAAAGACTTAATAAAAAAATGGCAAACACCCCGGCACGCATACCCACGCACCTGGTACTTGGCTTTCTAGGCGCAGGCAAGACCACGGCAATTCTTAATCTGATGAAGCAAAAGCCAGCAGGCGAGTGCTGGGCGGTGTTGGTCAACGAGTTTGGGGAAGTGGGCATTGATGGCGCCATGCTGTCGAATCAGGGCGTGGCGGTGAAAGAAGTGCCAGGCGGCTGCATGTGCTGCGTCTCCGGGCTGCCTATGCAGATTGGTCTCAACAGTTTGATCAGTTTTGCGCGCCCTGACCGGCTGTTCATCGAACCCACGGGGTTGGGGCACCCGGCCCAAGTGATTGAAACGCTGACCGGTGAGTTCTATAGGGACGTTTTGCATCTTTCCACGTCCGTTTGCCTGGTTGATCCGCGCAGGCTTGAAGACGAGCGGGTGCTTGCCAGCCGGCAGTTTCATGATCAGGTAGCCGTAGCGGAGTTGTTGGTGGCGAGCAAAGCCGATCTGTGCACACCCGAACAGCTAGCCCGGTTTGATGTTTGGGCGAGTGACTGGCAACCGGCAAAGCGGCGCATTGAGCAAATCAGTGGAGGGCAGCTCCCTCTAGAATGGTTGGCAGGGGATTCTGACCAACTTCCGCCTCAGTTTCCTGAAGCTCACCACCATCACCACAACAAAACTCTGGAGGAAAAACCCTCACTGGCGGAAGAGCCCTGGCAGTCGTATTTTAACAAGGGCGATGGCTATACCAGCATGGGCTGGCGCATCCACAAAAACACCGTGTTTGATCCGATCGCTCTGCAAAGTCTGGCCAGTAACGAGGACTTTGAACGCTTTAAAGGGGTGGTGCACACAACCGATGGCTGGTGGATGTTAAACGCCGTGCAAGGCACACTAACGCTCCTGGAAACGGAGCCCGCCGAGGAATCACGGCTGGAAATTATTAGCCGAACGCTGCAACCCGATGATCTGGATCATCAGCTTCGCGCAGCTTGCTTTATTTCTTAAGCGAATGACTTTAAGGTACGGCTTCCTGATTTACTGAAGAGTCGTTGGCCGTGATCCTATAACGACTCCAAGTCCTCTGCATGGCGCCCATGCAGGGGCGTTTTAGCCAGCACCAAGCCGACTATTATCAAGGAAAGTATGGGCGCCACCCCGTAACCTATTAACGCCCACTTTCAAAAGAACCCAGCAATGCCCAACTCCATCGTGTCCGGCTTTAAAAGTAACTTCCTCGGCAACGCCCCCGTCTGGTACAAACAAGTCATCCTGTTGTTTTTGATCGCCAATCCCATCGTGATGTACGTGTTCGGGCCGGGCGTTGCGGGCTGGTTGTTGATTGGTGAGTTTATTTTCACATTGGCAATGGCGCTCAAATGTTACCCGTTGCTGCCGGGCGGGTTGCTGGCGGTGGAAGCCTTGCTGATTGGCCTGACCACCGCCGATGCGGTTTACAACGAAGTGCTCACCAACTTCCCGGTGATTCTGCTGCTGATGTTCATGGTGGCGGGCATCTATTTCATGAAGGAGCTATTGCTGGTTACCTTCACCCAAATACTGGTGGGTGTGCGCTCCAAATCGGCACTCTCGTTGCTCTTTTGTATTGCCGCTGCGATCTTGTCCGCGTTTCTTGACGCACTCACCGTTACGGCAGTGATCATCAGTGTTGCGGTCGGGTTCTACTCGGTGTATCACAAGGTTGCCTCCGGTAAGGGATATCAGCAAAAAGATCACAACGCCAACAGTGACGATGACGTGGTTGAACTGCACCGGGAAGATCTCGAAAACTTCCGTGCCTTTTTGCGCAGCCTGCTGATGCACGGGGCCATTGGTACCGCGCTCGGTGGTGTGGCCACCATGGTCGGGGAGCCGCAAAACCTGCTGATTGCTAAAGTGGTGGGCTGGGATTTTGCGGGCTTCTTCTTGCACATGGCGCCGGTGAGCTTGCCGGTTCTCGTGGCCGGGCTGTGTACCTGTTGGGCACTGGAGAAACTGCGCTGGTTTGGCTACGGCGGCCGTTTGCCGAAACCCGTGCGCCGGGTGCTGGAAGAGTTTGCCGAAAACGAGCGCACCAGCCGCACGGCTTCCGATAAAGCCGCGCTCTGGGTTCAGGCCGCTGCGGCGGTGGTGCTGGTATTGGGGCTTGCGCTCCACATTGCTGAAGTGGGGCTGATTGGCTTGCTGGTGATCATTCTGATCACCTCGTTCACCGGCGTGATTGATGAGCACAAAATCGGTAAAGCCTTCCAGGAATCGCTGCCGTTTACCTCATTGTTGGTGGTGTTCTTCGCCGTGGTGGCGGTGATCCACGAGCAGCACCTGTTCAAGCCGATTATCGACTACGTTCTGAGCCTGCCGGAAGGCCAGCAGCCGGGCATGTTCTTCCTTGCCAACGGCATACTGTCCATGATCAGCGACAACGTGTTTGTCGCAACGGTGTACATCAGTGAAGTGAAGCAAGCGCTGGATAGCGGCAGCATCAGTTACGAACACTTCCAGACCTTGGCCGTAGCCATCAACACCGGCACCAACCTGCCCAGCGTAGCCACACCCAATGGCCAAGCGGCGTTTCTGTTCTTGCTGACCTCGGCGATTGCGCCTCTGGTGCGTTTGTCCTACGGCAAGATGGTTATTATGGCCTTCCCTTACACATTGGTGATGGGCGGCGTCGGCTTGTATATGGTCACTCACGCTTTCTGAACCAGTGTGAGTATTGCGTTGCACAGACAATCCTGTGATCTGTTACTCTTCTCTATCGCTAAAGAGATTCCAGAGAGTTGTTATGCGCCTTAGCCTTCTCATACCCAGAGCTATGCACCGCTTCATCGTTGTGTTGTTGAGCGGGCTTTGGCTCACAGGGGTTGTGGGTACTGTGCACGCAGAAAATATCCAGCACACCGAGCCAGCCACCCGCACCCTGCGAGTGGCTTACATGGAGTTCCCTCCGGTTACCTATCAGAACGCGGAGGGTGAGCCGGAAGGCGCGATGCTGGATGTAACCCGCAAGGTGGCCCGTGAGGCGGGCTATGAGCTGGATTTCCTGTATCTTCCCGTTAGTCGCGCATACCTCTATCTGAAAAAGGGCAGCATCGATTTCGCGCTGGGTTTGACCAACGTGCCTGCACTGCAGGATGCCGTGATCGACAGCGAGATCAATCTGGTGTCTGTTGTACTGAGTGCCTGGTACCGCGAAGACCAAGCGCCGATTACGCACATAGACGATTTTCGCGACCAGGTGGTGATACTGATCAACGGGTTCACCTATGGCGGCCTTCGGTCATGGCTGGAAC
The DNA here is from genome assembly GCF_030718085.1 of Marinobacter sp. MDS2. NCBI lineage: Bacteria > Pseudomonadati > Pseudomonadota > Gammaproteobacteria > Pseudomonadales > Marinobacteraceae > Marinobacter > Marinobacter sp. MDS2. The sequence continues at coordinate 1,820,947 of NZ_JAVAJF010000001.1, read as the reverse complement.
AGCAGGGCGACATCCGGATTACCAACGCACCGAGCCACCGCTCGGCTATTGATATGCTCAAGCGTGGCCGAGGGGACTACCTGCTGGATTACCGTGATCCGGTGCGAGAAGAATTAACGGATTTTTCGGATGCGATACTCCGGGAAACCGAACTCCGAACCCGAAAAGGGGCCTGGTTGTTCTCAGCCGCCACACCCTGGGCGAAAACCCTTCGGGCAGAGTTCGACGCTGCCTACCACCGATTGGCGGAACGAGGTGAGTTACCGCCGGCCGACACCCGTGATAAATCCATTCTGTTACCGGGCTTTCCGGCCCTCTGAGCGGCAATCCTGCGCTGATCTTGTTTCTCTATGAGTTCGTGTATATAGTTGTGGTGTCTCTGGCTAGCTACCAGATGTTGTGTTTTGAGCGAATTTCAAACACTTCGATCAAAAGGTAGCCGGGAATCCGGTGAGAATCCGGAACTGACGCGCAGCGGTATTGGGGAACGAGCGTGGCATAACGACACTGGCAACCGCCGGGAAGTCGCCACACAAGGCCGAACCACAAGGTTCACGCCCCTGAGTCCGAAGACCTGCCAGAGACGTGTTGTTTTCTATCGCCACGAAGAAAACAGCTCGACTGCACCTTCGCGACTCAGGCGCCTGCATTTTGGCACCCTAAGGTGAGCAGCAACGAACATGGCACAGCGACAGCCCGCTCGGGTTGATGCTTTGTTCGTCCTGCGTACGCGAAGGTTATAGAACCCACGCGTATTCAGGAGATAACGGTATGTCTGCTACAGCCCTGGCCGAACCGCGGCCCACCTCACCGTCCGACACAGAAGCCCTGCAGGTTATCAAGCGCAACGGCAATCTGGTCAGTTTTACCCCGTCTAAAATCAGCGTAGCCGTTACCAAAGCCTTCCTGGCGGTTGAAGGCGATCAAGCCGCCGGATCTGCCCGAATTAACGATGCCGTCCACCGCGTAACCGAACAGGTTGTGCAGGCCATCAGTCGCCGCCTGAAAGCCGGTGGCCGGGTACACATTGAAGACATCCAGGATCAGGTAGAACTGGCCCTGATGCGCGCCGAAGAACAAAAAGTGGCCCGCGCCTACGTACTCTACCGTGAAGAACACGCCCGTGAGCGCGCCCAGCACGAACCCGTAGAAGCGCACCCTCATCTCACCGTAAAACAAGCCAGTGGCCGTACCGTACCCTTGGACTTAGGCCTGATGAAACGCCAAGTCGAGCAGGCTTCTCAAGGGCTGGAAGGCATTGAAGGCGATTCGTTGGTGGAAGAGGCCATCCGCAACCTCTACAACGGAATCGACGAAGCCGAGGTACTGAGCGCCCTGATTATGACCGCTCGTGGCCGTATCGAGCGTGAGCCCGACTACAGCGCCGTGACTGCCCGTTTGCTGCTGGAACAACTGCGCCTTGAAAGCGTGACCGCTCTGAATCTCGACACCAGCCTGAGCCTTGCGGAGGTTTATCCACAGGCCCTGAGCGCCTTTATTCACGCCGGCATTCGTTACGAACTGCTGGACGAAGCCATGGCCGCGTTTGACCTGGAACAGCTGGGCGCGGCGATCAAGCCCGAGCGCGACCAACAGTTTGGTTTCCTCGGCCTGCAAACCCTGTACGACCGTTACTTCCTGCACTGGAAAGAAGACCGCCTGGAACTACCACAGGTATTCTTCATGCGTGTGGCCATGGGTTTGGCGCTGCGTGAAGACGACCCCAACAGCCGCGCCATCGAGTTCTACAATCTTTTGTCGTCGTTCGACTACATGGCCTCCACGCCCACGCTGTTTAACAGCGGAACTCGCCATTCCCAGCTTTCGTCCTGCTACCTCACCACCGTGGGCGACGATCTGGAAGACATCTACGGCGCGATTCGCGACAACGCCATGCTCTCGAAATGGGCTGGCGGTTTGGGTAACGACTGGACACCCGTGCGCGCATTGGGCTCCCGCATCAAAGGCACCAACGGCCAAAGCCAGGGCGTGGTGCCGTTCCTGAAAGTGGTGAACGACACCGCCGTCGCCGTAAACCAGGGCGGCAAGCGCAAAGGCGCGGTGTGTGCCTATCTTGAAAGCTGGCACCTGGACATCGAAGAGTTTCTGGAACTGCGTAAAAACACCGGTGACGAACGCCGCCGTACCCACGACATGAACACCGCCAACTGGGTGCCGGACTTGCTGATTGAACGCATGCGCCAAGACCGCGACTGGACTCTGTTCAGCCCCAGCGACGTGCCCGATTTGCACGACCTGTACGGAAACGAATTCCGCGAGCGCTACGAGCATTACGAAGCACTGGCCGCGGAAGGCAAAATCGAGCTGTTCAAAACCATCCCGGCCAAACAGCTGTGGCGCAAAATGCTGACCGTACTGTTTGAAACCGGCCACCCGTGGATCACTTTCAAAGACCCCTGCAACTTGCGCTCGCCGCAGCAGCACAAGGGCGTAGTCCACAGCTCCAACCTGTGTACCGAAATCACCCTGAACACCAGCGCCGATGAGATTGCCGTGTGCAACCTGGGCTCGGTGAATCTGGCGGCTCACATCGCCAATGGCGAGCTGGATGTGCAGCGCCTGGAGCGCACCGTAAACACCGCCGTGCGCATGCTCGATAACGTTATCGACATCAACTTCTACGCCGTACCCCAAGCACGCAATTCCAACCTGAAGCACCGCCCGGTCGGCCTTGGCCTGATGGGCTTCCAAGATGCGCTCTACGCACTGGGCCTGCCGTACACCAGCCCGCAAGCGGTGGAATTCGCCGACGTGGCCATGGAGCAGCTGAGCTACTTCGCGATTCGCGCCTCCGCCCAGCTGGCGGCGGAGCGGGGCGCTTATGAAAGCTACGAAGGTTCCTTGTGGAGCCAGGGCATTCTACCCATCGACTCCATCGAACTGCTGAAAAACGCCCGCCGCGAAGACGACATCAACGTGAATACCGACAGCCGCTTGGACTGGGCGCCGGTACGCGAACTCATCGCCCAGCACGGCATGCGCAACAGCAACGTCATGGCCATTGCACCCACCGCCACCATTTCCAACATCGTGGGCGTGTCGCAATCCATCGAGCCGGCGTATCAAAACCTGTTCGTGAAATCGAACCTCTCTGGCGAATTCACCGTGGTGAACCCCTCGCTGGTGCGTGACCTCAAGGCGGTCGGCCTGTGGGACAACGTGATGGTGAACGACCTCAAATACTACGACGGCAGCGTGCAGCAAATTGACCGTATACCCACCGAACTGAAATCCCGCTACGCCACCGCGTTTGAGATCGACGCCCGTTGGTTGGTAGAAGCCGCCTCTCGCCGTCAGAAATGGCTGGATCAGGCCCAGAGCCTGAACCTGTACATGGCCGAACCCAGCGGTAAAAAACTGGACGAGTTGTACCAGCTGGCGTGGGAACGTGGCTTGAAAACCACCTACTACCTGCGCTCACTCGGCGCCACCGGCGTGAACGAGCAAGCCGCCCCGGTTGCCGCGCCGCAGCCACAAGTGTGCAGTATCGACGAACCCGACTGCGAAGCCTGTCAGTAACCACTTACTTATTCAGAGAGGCACAACCATGTTGAATTGGGACGACGAAACCAAACCAAAAAGCCAGCCCGCTGCAGACAGCAGCGTGGCCCCGGTGAACGTAGACGACAAACGCGTGATCAACGGCGAAACCGACGTAAACCAGCTGGCGCCGTTCAAGTACCCGTGGGCTTGGGAGTTCTTCATGAACGCCAACAAAAACCACTGGACCCCGCTGGACGTGAACATGGCGCAAGACGTTCACGACTACCACCACCGCCTGAACCCGGCGGAAAAGCACGTGTTCGAAAACGTGGTGGCTTACTTGACCACCTCCGACATACTGGCCATGCGCAACATCGGCCTGGCGGTGATGGAAAAAATGACCGCGCCGGAGCTGCAAATCTACCAGGCGCGCCAAGTGTACGAAGAGGCCTTGCACACCTGGACCTACCAGCACTGCATTGAAACCCTGAACCTGGACCAGAGCGAAATCTACAATCGCTACCGCGTGGTGCCGCAAATCAACGCTAAAATCCAGATGGCCAACCGCCGGCTGGACGCCGCCATGCGCCCCGACATCAACCTGCGCAACAAAGACGACCTGCAAGAATTCATCATGTCGTACCTGTTCTTTGCGGCGGTGTTTGAAGGCTGCTGGTTCTACAACGGCTTCAGCCCCATCTTCGCCCTGCAACGCCGCGGCCTGATGCGCGGCACCGGTGAGCAGTTCCAGTACATCCTGCGCGATGAAGCCATGCACTTCGCCTTCGGCCTGAAAGTGGTGAACCAGATACTGGAAGAAGAAAACATCAGCCTGGACCCGAAGGCCGTGCGCGAGATGTGGGAAGAATCCGAAGCCGCCGAGCGCGACTACGCCAACTATATTCTGCGCGACCCGATACTGGGCTACTCCGCGGAATACCACACCGAACAATTCCGCTTTGTGGCCAACCGCCGCGCTCGCACCGTAGGGCTGGAAGACCCGTTCCCGGGCGCGAAAAACGTCTCGCCCTGGCTGGATGAGCAAGCCACCATGCGCAAAGAAAAGAACTTCTTTGAAACGCGGGTAATTGAGTACCAGACTGGGGCGCAGTTGGAGTGGTGAGTACTCACAAACGCTGAGCTGCATTCATCCCAACGGACTGCGAACCCCCGCAAAACCTTGCCCAAGAACATGGGTATAGATTTGGGTGGTTCGCAGGTCGGCGTGGCCGAGGAGGTCCTGCACGGTGCGAATATCGTTGCCACGTTTTAGGAGTTCAGTGGCGAAGGTGTGGCGGAAGGCAAGGGCATACTGACAGGGTGCAGAAACTCCTCACTACGCTGCTGCCAGGCTTTGCGGATGTTCTCAACATGGCTCTGCAGTGGCTCTATAAGCGTGGCAGGCAATAAGGTGGTTCTATCCTTGGCGCCTTTTCCGTCGCGCACGGTGATTACCTGCTGTTGAAAATCTAGATCCTTGATGCGCAGACGACAGGCCTCGGTTACCCGCAAACCCGAGCCATACATGAGGGATGCTATCAGCTTATTAGGTTCACTGAGATGGTTGATGATGCGCATCGCTTCATCGTGCGTGAGCACCACGGGCAACTTACGAGGCTTCTTTGCCCGGACTACCTCTCCAATCTCGCCGAGTGGAGTCCCGAATACCTTGTCGTACAAAAACACCAAAGAGTTCAGCGCCTGTGCCTGCGTGGCTGCCGCAACATTGCGATGTACGGCAAGCCAGGTCAAAAACTCATTAACCTCCGGCGGGCCCATATCTCGTGGGTGTTTCATTTGGTGGAAACGAATGAAATAGCGAATCCAATACCAATAGGTTTTATCGGTACGAATGCTGTAATGATTAACGCGAATCACCGCGCGAACCTGATCGCGAAGGCGAGGTTGCTTTCCTTGCATTTTGGGCCTCCGTGCCAAAAATATAACTGTATATTTGAACAGTATTATTGGTGGCGCAGATCACAGAAGTCAAATGATTACGTAGTAGGCTTCTAAAAACTGAGCTAAGCTTTTGTTTTACGTGTTTTTGATCGGTGTACTGGGGTTCGAAAAATCCGTGATAACGAAGCAGTCAATTTTTCGCAATCACTGAGACATCGATCCAATTGCTGTTATATTTTGACCGAGTATTGGAGTTCTGAGTGGATTTGACCTGGATTGGTGTTGTGGATACGGCTGTAAAGATTGGTCTCGGAGCCGCCATATCGAGCGTTTTTGGTTACTTTGTGTTGGTCAAAAAGCAGGAGCATGAAAACGACCAAGAGCAACGGAGATTTTTCTATGCTCTTCAAGAGGAAAAGAAGTCGAAATATGTAGATTTCCTATCTTTGTCACAAAAGCTTATTCAAACCTATCTCTATAGCAGCTGCTCTCCTGCTTCCGATGACTACAACCAGTACCTCCGTGCTTTTAATGAATTGCAGATAATCTCCGACGACACAATTCGGCTGAAAGCCTACGAAGCGATGTATTCTGTCCAGTCGTTTATTTGTTTGAGCAAAAATCAACAAGAGACCGGCTTGCTTGACACAATGGTGGCGGATGCCCGAGAAAAAATATCTCTGTTTCAAAAAGTGGCGCAGCAAGAGGTTACGAGACACTATGAAAAAATATAACAATTGGCTGTTGTCGGACGCACCTGCGCTGGCGCTCCGGTACGCCGCAAAGCCACAGCGTTAGCTGTAAATAGGGAAAGAAATGTATAACTTATTCATGGGTTACATTGGCCCAGAAGAAACTGAGAACGAAGTGACGGTCTCTGCCTCCCGCTTCCTTGAGTACACTGATTCAGAAACTCAAATGCGGTATCGCAATCTCGGTCCGGATGTAGTGCGGGAAATTAAGTCATATCCGTGCCTATTTATGCACGAACACTGCGAGGGGGGCGCATTCGTTGGCAACATCACGAACATCACTGCTTCGGGTAGAGATTACCGCGTAATCTTTGAGCGTGACGAAAGTATCGGAGTTATTTCTACTGAAAATATAGAAAGGGTCGCACTCGAGTTAGGTATTGAAGAGTATGAATTCTTTCGGACACATTGGGCTATAAAAAATATTGATCTCCAGAGAGTTCTTAAAGAAAACAATATAACCAATGCTAATAAAGACGTGCCAACGCAAGATCTTCCAGAGAATAAGCCAGCTGAAGAGGGCGCGCAATTTAATAGAGATCAGGTGTTTATTGTTCATGGTCATGATGAGCATGCGAAAAACGATGTCAAATCTTACGTTGAATCTAAAGGGCTTGAGCCGATAATCCTTCACTTGCAAGCTAGTGGTGGTAGAACGATTATTGAAAAGATTGACCATTATAGCAACGTAGGTTTTGGCATAGTCCTTTATACAGAGTGTGACGTTGGCGCAAAGCGCGACAGCCTCGGCTATAAATGGAGAGCCCGTCAAAATGTTGTTTTTGAGCATGGTTATCTCATTGCAAAATTATCAAGATCACGTGTAGCTGCTTTAGTGAAAGGAACCGTTGAAACGCCTAATGATATAAGTGGTGTTGTCTACATAACCATGGATGCCGCGGGAAATTGGCGAAGTGAATTAGATGCTGAGTTGAGAAATGCGGGATACGATATCGAACACAGCTAACAATTGAATCAAGCCGACCAATTTTCCGCGGCCGCTCCAAATTGTCGGCTTATTCAGGGCGTTATACTAATTAAAGAGGTCAGTGGTGAAACGTGAGTGATGAAAAAGAAGACAATCAAAAGCGGCCTGCAAAGGAAAGCACCCATCACCACTTGAGGCTGCATTATCTTATTATCACCCTTGTCTATTTCGTCGGAGGCGCTATTGCGTATGAGATTCTATCTCGACCTGAAAGCCAAGCCACCTTGGTTACCCTGCTGTCATCGGGAGCAATTCTAGCGACGTTTGGTTCCGCAATTGGAGCCATCGGTTTGATTTGGCAGACAGACCTACATGAACGAGTCCGCCTAAATGTTGACATTCTTTATAGAGACATTCTGGAACAAGAGAGTCCGTGGAGAAGGTGGCCGTTTCTCCCCCGAGCCGCTAAGAGGCGTCTTTTAAATGGGGATTTGCACCAGCTCACGCTAAGCAATCCAGAAGTTCCGTTGGATGTTGGAACGCATGTTATTCGAATTCATCTTCCTACAGTAATGGAAGACTACTTCGACCTGCCATTGTTCGCTAATTTCTGGCCATTATTCCGGTTTCGAAGCTCTGCTCACACCGTGTTCGGAAGAAAGAAAAAAGAAGAGAAAAATGAAGAATCAGGCCTCTCACCTTCAGACGAGTACATGGCTTATGAATGTATGCTCGATATTTGGTCAGCGATTTTGAAGTTTCGTGTATCTAGATACATCATCCATATTGGATCAGGATTTACGATCTTTGGTGCACTGCTAACTGGATTTTATTCGGCCACATTCGTATAACCAGGCGCTGCTGGCGGACAATTTTTCCGCTGCGCTCCAAAATTGCCGCAGAGCGCGGCGTTATGTGTTACTGCCAAGGAGTAGGTTGTTTTGCCTGAGTTGAAAACAATTGGCCTTTTCCTCGTTACCGCATTTGCAGAAATTGTCGGCTGTTATCTGCCTTACCTCTGGCTTCGCGAGGGCAAAACTATTTGGCTTTTGGTGCCTGGTGCATTGAGTCTTGCAGCATTCGCCTGGCTGCTTTCATTGCATCCGACAGCCGCTGGTAGGGTCTATGCTGCTTACGGTGGCGTTTATATTTTCATGGCAATACTTTGGCTGTGGGCAGTAGATGGCATCCGTCCAACTGCTTGGGACTTGGTAGGCTCAGCCGTTGCGCTGGTAGGTATGGCAATCATCATGTTTGCGCCGCGCACCACATAACCAGTGCATTAAATTCGTTCCGGCCCGATGGGCCTCCACCGGACGCCCTAGTCGGGCGCCGTTTATGCAGGCGTTATGTTGCTAGGAGAGCCTCGTTGTGATCTTGAGACTTGACCATTTTGTACTCACTGTTCGCAGCATAGAGGATACGGTTCGCTTTTATACGGATGTCCTCGGTATGGAGCAGGAAATTTTTGGTGAGGGAAGAGTTGCGCTGAAATTTGGTGCCCAGAAAATCAATCTGCACCAATCGGGTAAGGAGTTTGAACCAAAAGCTCGCACTCCTACGCCGGGTTCGGCAGATGTATGTTTTATTACCGAACTGCCTATCCACGAGGCTTACGATCGAGTTTCAGAAAAAAAGGTTCAAATCGTAGAAGGCATTGTTTCGCGCACAGGGGCGGTAGGGCCAATACAATCCTTTTACTTCAGAGATCCCGATCAAAATTTGATCGAGGTTTCGTCGTACGGAACCGCAACATAACCAGTCATTCAAGTTCGTTCCCGGCCTGGCGTCCGTCCACCGGACGCCCTAGTCGGGCGCCGCTTAATATTGGCGTTAGGCAATCGTGATGATGAAATGGGTCGCAACCCTTTTGCTGGTTACCCCCGGTGCTGTATTAGCAGAGACTGAGCTAGATTTTCACTTGTGTTCGGCTTACGTGCAGCAATCGGCAGTAGGTACACAGATCGAGAATGAATGGCCGGTTCACGTAAAGCTGACAAAAGTTGGGGCCACTAGTTTTGAGAGGTTCACTGAAGCAAACATTGGCAGAATGAGCCGCCTTGTTGTCGGTGATCAGGAGTTCTTGAGGGCGACGATAATGGGGCCAATGTCTAATGGGGACTTACATGGAGCATTCAGTTCCCAAGAGGTTGCCACTGCATGGCAGCGAACTCTGGCAGGCAAATTACCGGCAGCTCCGTGCGGAGCGGGAGACTGAAAAATGCCTAACCAATCATTCAAGTTCGTTCCCGGCCTAGCGGCCGTCCACCGGACGCCCTATTCGGGCGCCCCTTAATTCTGGCGTTAGCAATAATATTTAAGCCCGGAGGGGCCGAATAAAATGAGCAGAATTGATGGCTGGAAGGGCAAAGCAGCTAGCTATATTGAGAGCGCTGGTAAAAAGACAGAAGAATTCGTTGATAAAGCGGCACACCTCAAAGCTGAACGCGATGAGAAACGGCGAAAAAAAATGGAGGATTGGGTATATAAAAAAGAGGCAGAGCTCAAAGCATTGGAGAAGTCGCTGAAAGAGCGTGAAAAGTTGATAAAGAAAAAAGAGTTAAAACTTAAAAATAAGCTTTTTGCCAGGTTTGTTGGTATCACTGCTGGGTTGTCAGTAATTGGTTTCTTTATATTCGCATCATTTAAAATGGAAAATTCGGCGGAAAGGTATAATTCGTCGAGCTATACGGGCGAGGTTACAAAACAATCATCCTCTCAGTCCGCTCCAGAAGGAGAATTAATCCCAAGAAGCATGTCCGAAAAGGCCAGCTATTATCTCATCACTACTGAATCTGATGGGGAGTATCTGCGGACGGTGCATAGTAGGGTGAGCTCAGCTAGTCATGGATATTCTGTGACTCGAATTGACTGCGACAAGAGGCGCTATCAGGACTTAGGATATGGTGATGGCAGCCAATCAAATATCAAAATGTACGACAATGTCCAGTGGGCTGAGCTTGTGTCAGGTTCAAGCAAGGCCGATTTGGTTACTTTCGTCTGTAATCGCGCCCGGCAGTAATCATGCCTAACCAATAGTTCCAGTACGTTCCGGGCCTGAAGGCCCTCCACCGGACAGCCTTGTCTCCGCTTCGCTGCGCCAAGGCTGCCGCTGAACAAAAGCGTTATGGGTAAGGGAGTATCAGTGAAGACCTATAAATTATTGTCCGCAGACGGAACTACCGTCATCAGCAAAACGCCTGGCTCTCTGGGTGGCAACTCCAAAGCGCGAATTTACGGTCGATTGGATTGCTCTGCGGCCAAAGGAGCGCTCTCTAAAGGCTATGCAGAACATCGTGTCTTCTTTGCGAATGAACAAGATGCCATTCACGCTGGCTACAGGCCGTGCGGGCGGTGCATGGTATCGCGTTATAAAGAATGGAAATCTGGGCCAGAGGGGAAGGAGGACTATCCTTGGAAACAGTTGCCCAAGTAAGAACCCATAACAAGGCCAGGCACGCGACGCCTACTACATTGCGGCTTCGCCTCCATTCCGTAGCCGCGCATGCTGGCTGGCGTTATGTTGATTGGGGTAGGTCGTGCTCTCAAAGGTCATAAGTGGTGGACAAACCGGTGCTGACCGGGCGGCGTTAGATGCGGCTCTTGAGTCGGGCTTTCCAATTGGAGGAAGCTGCCCTGTTGGGCGTATGGCTGAAGATGGGCCGATCAATGACACATACACGTTGACTGAAATCGGCGGTGGTTATCGCCAGCGAACGAAGCAAAATGTTATCGATTCAGACGGCACGGCTATTTTTTACGAGTCGTATCTTCATGGGGGAACGGAAGCAACCGTTCTCTTTTGCATTCGGCAAGGCAAACCGTACAAGCTTATTGATATTGAGCTGGTTGAATCATCGCGCGCAGCAGAAGTTCTTAGCGGGTTTGTCCGGGAATTTAACGTAAGTGTATTGAATGTTGCAGGCCCTAGATCAAGCAGTTGTCCTGGAATATACCGCTATGTGAAGCAGGCGATCGGCCGGGTGATACAGCAATCAACATAACCAGGCCAGTCACGGCGACGTCTTTTCGTTGCGGCTTCGCCTCCACTACAAAGCCGCGCATGCTAGCGGCGTTATGCAGGGCGTTCGTCTTGACGCACGTACGCAAAGGCGTACAATTGGTCAAAAGTTAAACACGCAAGAGGTGCGTCATGACCGGAATCACAGCAACTGAGGCGCGCAGCAACCTTTATCGGTTGATCGACGAAACTGCTGAGTCCCACCAGCCAATCATCATCATGGGTAAACGAAACAGAGCCGTCTTGGTGTCCGAAGAAGATTGGTCTGCAATTCAGGAAACACTGTACCTATTGTCCGTACCGGGCATGCGGGAGTCTATTCGTGAGGGGATGGATACCCCCGTGGATGAATGCGATGAGGAGCTGGACTGGTGACATGGAAGTTGGTCTATACAACGCAAGCCCAGAAAGATGCAAAGAAGTTGGCCTCCAGCGGCCTCAAGCCAAAAGCCCAGGAACTGTTAGCGCTGATAGCGGAAGACCCATACCGCAAGCCGCCTCCATTTGAGAAGCTCATTGGTGATCTTGCGGGGGCTTATTCACGCCGCATCAATATTCAGCGTCGTCTGGTCTACCAAGTGCTCTATGACGAGCGAGTGGTGAAAGTTCTCAGGCTCTGGAGCCACTACGAATAATGCATAACCAGCCGCTGTTGCCGGACAATTTTTCCACCGCTTTGCGGCTGCAAAATTGCCGCAAAGCTTCGCGTTATGCCTTTCTCCAGATCCATCCGTCAGATCATAACGCTTGACGTTAATAACGCGCCCCGTCATCATTGAATCATGATCATATCGTTCAAGTGTAAGGATACCGAGAAACTGGCAAGCGGACGCCGTGTCAGGCGCTTCGTCAACTTTGAGCGAGTTGCCTTGAGGAAAATTCGGCAACTCCAAGCTGCAAGCCAGTTGGATGATTTGAGAGTACCGCCCGGAAATATGTTGGAGCCATTGCATGGTGACCGGCAAGGTCAGCACAGCATTCGAATCAACAATCAGTTCCGGGTTTGCTTCCGCTGGACCAAGGCTGGCGCGGAAGATGTCGAAATTGTTGATTACCATTAGGAGGTGGCTCATGCGCAACATTGACGCTGTTACACCAGGCGAGTTGCTCAAAGAAGATTTTCTGGAGCCGATGGGCATTTCTCAGTACCGCCTGGCCAAAGAAATCGGGGTGCCTGCCCAGAGAATAGGCCAGATCATTGCGGGAAAACGTTCGATTACCGCCGACACGGACCTGCGGCTCTGTCGCTTTTTTGGTTTGTCTAACGGCTACTGGTTGCGAGCTCAGGCAGCCTACGACACTGAGATTGCCGAAGATGCCCTAGAGGATCAGTTGAAGAATATTCGTCCGTGGACTGCTGTATCCGAAATCGGACACAGGGCATAACCAGCGGCTGCACAGAGACGGATTTTCCGCCTCTTCGCGGCTCCAAACCGGCGCGTGAGCCGGGCGTTAACAGTTGCACCACACCTTTTAAATCTTGCGAGCTGAGTAAAAAAGGAATAATTTATACTCATGGATGAGTTTGAATTCGACGAAGCTAAAAGTCAGGCCAACCTTGATAAGCATGGTATGGATTTCGCGTCTGCTCAAGAGCTATGGAAAGACCCGTATCTGCTGGAAATACGGGCAAAATCAGAAGGTGAGCCAAGGTTCGTGCTGATAGGCAGAATTGGCGAAAAGCATTGGTCGGCTGTCGTCACGTATAGGGAAAGTCGTATTCGGCTGATTTCAGTCAGGCGTTCCCGCAAGAAGGAGGTTGAGCTCTATGAAAGCTAAAGACTTCGATAAAAAATTCGATGGAGGTCAGGAAGATATCATCGATGACCTTGATCTATCCACGGCCCGTCGTACCAATCTGGAGCAAAAGCGAATTAACGTGGACTTTCCTGCTTGGGTCGTAGAGTCATTGGATCGTGAGGCTGCGCGTATCGGCGTTACCCGCCAATCAATCATCAAGGTGTGGCTGGTTGAGCGTCTACAAGCAGAATCTGCTAACAAGCCGCTCAATGGTGACCCCGTAGGCGGCGCACATTAGCTTAGCGTTAGCTGTGATTGCCCCACCTGAAAAGTGATACTATAGTGCCACTACTAGTCTGATTCAGGGTGAGCCCATGAAAGTTGAGCTTGTTACGAATCTCAAGCGCCAAGCCACAAAGATTCTTGCAGATTTGCGCTTGTCTAAGGAGCCGATACTGATCACGGAGCACGGTAAACCATCCGCATACCTTGTCGATGTGCAAGATTATGAGTTTATGCAACGTCGACTTGAGCTGCTTGAGGGGCTCTCACGGGGAGAGCGTGCTGTACTTGAGGGAAGAACGTACAGCCAGAGTGAGGCCAGGGAGAAAATGAGTAAATGGCTGAAGTAATCTGGACGGAGCCTGCCCTCCAAGAACTGGATGCCATCGCTGAGTACATTGCTCTGGATAATCGTGCAGCCGCAAGTCACCTGGTCCAGGAAGTTTTCGATAAGACCGGGCGTTTGGAAGATTCTCCCCAATCCGGACGGATTCCTCCAGAACTCCCTAATTCAGTATACAGGGAGGTAGTGGTTCCACCGTGTCGCATTTTTTATCGTGAGGATGATAAGCGAGTTCTCATTCTCTATGTCATGCCAGAGGAGCGACAGCTTCGGGCGTACATGCTTGAGAACAGCTAACCAGGCGCGTCACTCGGATGCCTTTGTCTCCGCTTCGCTGAAAAAAGGTCGCCGCTGATGCTAGCAGCGTTAGTCAGAGGAAACAAAATGCAGCCAGCAATAAAAAAACTCGGTCATGCAATCGAGAAATTTCGCTTGAATGATAACCACTTTGTAATTATCTCAAATAATTGCTGGGGATATGAGCTATACAATGTCCTCGACAGGCAATACAACACTCCGTTTGTCGGCCTTTTCCTTTTTCCTGAATGCTACGTTCGGTTTCTAGAAGATTTCGAAACGTGTATCGATTCAGAGATTAAATTTTCAACGGTTTCAAAATACATGTCAGCGACGCCAAGTTATCCAGTTGGAGTCGTTTGTGGGGACATAGAAATCCATTTCTTGCATTACAAATCACAGGAAGAGGCCTACAGAAAATGGAATCGAAGAATTGCACGATTAAAAGACGCCAGGGATGCAAATACGCCATTTTTCGTAAAGTTCTGTGATCGAGATGGATGCGAGCAAGGCCATCTAGAAAGATTTCATGCCCTTTCCTTTCGCAATAAGATTTCATTAGGAATTAACGAATACGGTGCCTCAAACCATCTTTCTCTGCCCGATCTGAAGGATCCAGAGGGAGAGCATGTAATGGATGGTCTATCGCTCTTTCGCAAGCGATATCAGTATTTTGATATTTCAGATTGGATATTAAGCGCAAATTTGCGTAGGTCTTTATTATCTAGAATTCTATCCCTTATCTCATGACAGGGTGCTGAACGATACACTCCACCTGACCGCTACGCAGCTGTGGCAAGTTTCATTTCAACTACGCGGGCAGTTACGTCACGAGTAATGGGAATAGTGCTGACAGCGGGGCGTTGCTGCTGATTAAGGATCAATGGGTCACGCTTTTCGGCTCACAGCACGAGGCCTGCACTGGAGCGCCGCACAGCAACGTTGCGGTGCGGCTGACCAGGTCTGGTGGTTCTTGAGGCAGCCTGGGCTGCCTTTTCCGCGATACAAACAGCCGTTACTTCACGAATTTCTTAAACGCATCGTCTACTGGCGTATCAGCAAGGTGATTCGTGTAGTTGCTCATCACTTTCTGAGATAAGCCCACAATAATTTCAAGTAGCTGCTGCTTTCCGTAACCCGCTGCAAAAAACTTTTCGATTTGCTCATCACTGATCACACCGCGTTCACGCGTCATGGCGAGCGTTGTTTCACGCAGGGTTTCCAGCTTGGGGTCTGCCAGTGGAGTTTGGTTTACCAGCGCATCAACAATGTCCTGATCGACCTTCATTGAAGCCGCAATTCCGCTGTGTGCAGGAACGCAGTAATGACAATCGTGTTCGACGTTAATGGACTGCCACACCACGGTTAGCTCTTCAGCATTAAACGAGGTTTTTTGAAACAAGTCATGCAGTACCTGGTAGCCCTTAAGCAGCGTGGGCGCCTCTGCCATGACCGCATGGAGGTTCGGGATCATGCCAAACCCGGCGATGGAATCCTCCAGCAACGGCTTCGCTTGTTCCGGTGCGTTTTCTTTGGTGTACAGAGTAAAGTCTGCCATCAGTCACTCCTAACGGTTTTGGATGATTTCGGGAGCCACTGTAGTTGTATTTGAGCGATCGCTCAAGTTAAAATTGAGCAATCGCTCATTTTGGTTGAAGAAAGTATGGCAAATAAGGTCAAGTTCGAGCGCGAAAACGTGGTGCGCGTTGCTAGCGAGCTCTTCTGGAAAAAGGGCTTTCACGCAACGTCCACGCGCGATTTGCAAGATGCCGTAAACATGCGCCCGGGTAGCATATACTCGGCATTTGGCTCGAAAGAGGGGCTGTACAGCGAATCTCTGAAAGCTTACACCGCACAAATGAAAGCCAAGATCGACGGTTTTGTATGCGGCTCAGGTACGGTACTCGGGGGATTACGCGCCTTTGTGGAAAGCGTGATTGTGAAAGAAAAGGGCTGCAGCCCAAGTGCTATTTGTATGTTGGTTAAAGCAAATGGTGAGTTTTCTGAAACGGAGTCTCCGTTACGCGATCTAAGTGTCGATTTATCGGCTGAGTTTGAGGTCTATTTAACGACATTGTTTGAACAAGCAATCAGTCGTGGAGAGCTGAGCAGCCGTGTGTCGGGGCTGGAGTATGCGCGTTTTTTTCAAGTTCAATTTACAGGTTTGCGCAGCTACTTTAATCGTCCGGGCGTCGATCATTTGGCTCAGTCTATGATCGATCGAATGTTTGCCTTGATGGAGTCGTTATAGGTTTATTCTGAACACCACAAAGCCGTCAATTTAAACATTCGGTGAAGCATTGGATGATGAATAAAAAGACGATAAAAATCAGTGCTTGCACCGTTTTTGCGCTTCTGGCATTTGCGGGTAACTCCGTGCTTTGCCGTTTAGCTTTGGGCGGCAATGCCATTGATGCAGCCAGTTTCACGATGATAAGGCTTCTGTCGGGAATCGCCGTTCTGATGGTCGTCGTCGCCATGACGAAGAGGCCAAAGAAAGGCCAGTCCCGCGGGAGCTGGTTGGCCGCATGTCTGTTGTTTGTCTATGCGTTGGCTTTCTCTTACGGATACCTTTCTCTAGACACCGGCACCGGTGCGTTAATCCTGTTTGCGGCGGTTCAGATCACCATGATTGCTGTTGGCATTGTCTTGGGGAACCGGCTTCATTTTGCCGAGTGGTTGGGGCTATTCATTGCGTTCTCAGGTTTCGTGTATTTGATTATTCCGAGCGTCACCACGCCATCGTTGGCGGGTTTTCTTCTTATGACGGTGTCGGGTATTGCGTGGGGCGGATACACGCTTGTTGGACGGTCTTCAACGCAGCCGCTTGCAGACACGGCTTATAACTTCTTGAGAACGTCGCCCTTTGTTCTGATCTTGCTTGTTTTCACTCTACAGGATGCTCATGTAACTCAGCAGGGTGTGCTACTGGCGATCGTGTCTGGTGCTGTTGCGTCTGGCGCGGGGTATGCGGTGTGGTATTTCGCACTCAGAGGGCTGTCGGTGACTCAGGCGGCTGTGGTTCAGTTGTGTGTTCCAATCATCGCTGCGATGGGTGGCGTTTTAGTGACCCATGAGGCGGTTACTCTGCGTTTAGCCGAGTCTTCGGTTTTAGTGCTTGGCGGTATTTTAATGGTCATTCTGGGTAGGCACTATTTTGTCTCGCGTGCAGTTGTTTCTCCTTCCGATTGAGCGTTTGAAAAAAGGATAAATAATAGGTTAACTGACGCTTTCATATTGATCCTCCAACTGTTTATAGCCAGGTAACCTACTATCACTACCTCTCTTCACCGCTTGTACTCTTTCCGCCGTTGCCCTTACGCCATGCGCGCCCGCTTAGGCTTGGTATTTGCCGGGCTGCAGGTTGAACTGCGGGAAATCGTTCTGAAAAACAAACCGCCGCAAATGCTGGCCATCAGCCCAAAAGGCACAGTGCCCGTGCTGGAGCTGCTCGACAGTGACGGCCGCCAGCTACAGGTGATCGAGGAAAGCCGGGACATTCTCGAATGGGCGTTGCAGCAGAGCGACCCACAGGGACTGCTCAACACGGATCTGGCGAAGGCGGGCGCCCTGATTGAGCGCAACGACAACGAGTTCAAACACTGGCTGGACCGTTACAAGTACGCCGACCGGCACCCTGAGCGAAGCCAGCTGGAATACCGGCAACAGGGCGAGGTGTTTTTGCAGGCTTTAGAGGATTTGCTGGGCCAGAATACGTTTCTGCTGGGAGAAGGCATCAGCATGGCGGATATTGCCGTAATGCCGTTCGTGCGCCAGTTTGCCCACGTCGATCGCGACGTGTTCTACAGCCTGCCTTACCCCAAGCTACAGAACTGGCTGACCACTTGGCTGGAGCATCCGGTGTTTCAGCAAGTGATGGTCAAATACCAGCCGTGGCAGGAAGGCGATGACGTTGTGATTTTTCCATCCCAAATCGAAAGAGGTGGCCTATGAGCATTCAGGAACTTTTGGGTATCGAACTGCCCATTATCCAGGCACCGATGGCGGGCGTGCAGGGCAGTGAGCTGGCAATTGCGGTATCCGAGGCCGGGGGCCTGGGGTCACTCCCGTGTGGAATGTTAGGTGTAGACGCTATGCGTAAGGAATTGGCGGCGATCAAGGCCCGAACGAACCGGCCGTTCAACGTGAATTTTTTCTGCCATACCCAGCCCGAACCCGATGCGGAGCAAGATGCAAAGTGGAAAGCAGCTTTGTCGCCCTATTATCGGGAGTTTGGTATCGATGAAAACAACGTTGCTGCCGGGGCCGGGCGGCTGCCTTTCGGAGCCGAAGCCGCCGATGTGCTGGCGGAATTTGAGCCCTCCGTTATCAGCTTTCATTACGGCCTGCCAGAGCAGGATTTACTGGACCGCGTGCGTGCGTGGGGCGCAAAAATTCTCTCTACCGCGACCACGGTGGAAGAGGCGCGTTGGCTGGAAGCACAGGGTGTGGATGCCATCATTGCGCAGGGTATAGAGGCTGGCGGGCATCGCGGTATTTTCCTGTCTGATGATCTCAACAGCCAGCTCGGAACCTTTGCCTTGTTGCCTCAAATTGCCAAGGCGGTGAAGGTGCCAGTGATTGCGGCGGGCGGCATTGCAGATGCGAACGGGGTGGCTGCTGCCATGGCCCTGGGAGCGGCTGGTGTGCAAGTAGGCACGGCGTACCTGTTGTGTCCGGAAGCCAACACCAGCGCGATTCACCGTGCGGCTATCAAAAGTGATGCCGCAGCCGTGACGGCTCTGACCAACGTGTTCTCGGGGCGACCGGCTCGGGGTATTGTGAACCGTATTATGAAAGAGCTTGGGCCGATCAGCCCGGCAGCGCCAGCATTCCCGCTGGCTTCGGCGGCTTTGGCGCCTCTGCGTGCGGCCGCGGAGCAGGCTAATTGCGGCGAGTTCTCGCCGTTGTGGGCGGGCCAGAATGTCAGCGGCTGCAAGGAAGTTCCCGCGGCGGATCTCACTCGGGCACTGGCAAAAGGCGCATAGAGTCAGCATGATGGCGCCAACTGACACCTGAGCCCTGTTTGAAAGGTTTTACTATGAGTTACGTGTACCTCGCCCTTGCCATTATTGCCGAAGTGGCCGGCACGGCTGCCCTGAAGTCCTCCGAAGGGTTCACCAATTTGATCCCCAGCATCATCGTGGTGTTGGGTTACGGCATGGCGTTCTATTTTTTGTCGTTGGTGTTGAACCATATTCCCGTTGGCGTGGCCTATGCCATTTGGGCGGGTGCCGGTGTGGTGTTGATTTCGTTAGTGGGAGCAGCCATGTTCGGCCAAAAGCTGGATTTACCTGCCATTGTCGGTATGGCGCTGATTGTGAGCGGGATTGTGGTGATGAATGTGTTTTCGTCGTCGGTTCAGCATTAATTCGATAATGACTGAGCTCCTGGATATTAGATGGTGGATTTTCTGCGCTGTGCATTAAAAGTAAGTGGTAAGTCGCCCAGTCAACCGAAGGTCTTTGTCTTTATAGGCGGAAGCTGTGGTCAAGGGTTTACCCATTTCGATGTAGGCGGATACCTTACGGTTCAGGAAGCGCAGCCCTGCACCTGCGGCGGCACCTGATTCGCGATCACCGCTCTGGTTTTGGAAGGCTCGGGCAACGCCGTAGTAGGCATAGGGAACCCATCGAGAGCCTGGTATCCATTGTTCACTGCTGAAGCCGCGGCGTAATTCCAGCTTGGAGCCCAGCCCGGAATCCCCGCTGAACTCTCCTGGTTCGTAGGCCAGGGCTATGTTACTGCCACCGATAGAGAAACGTTGAGAGTAGGGCAGATTGTCGCTGGAATATTGGCCAGACAGGTCAAGCTTCAAAGAGAAATCCGCGGGCAATTCCTGCCAAAGCGTGTAGAAGGCGTGGAGAATCTGAAAATCCAGATCCAGGGAATCGTTCGCACGAGAACCGCTGCGCTTTGCACCAAAGTTATCCACACCCACGCGGCCCGACACGCCGAACCTTGATAGATTGCCGGTACTTTTTGCGTAGGCGAGAGCGCCCAGACTGGCCATACGCAGTTGCTCATCCACTTCGGTGTCGTTGCCCCGTTCGCGAGTGTAATCCCGCAGAATCAGGCTGCTATCCAGGCTTAGCGTGAAGGACGTGGAATCCAGCACACGGTGGCGCCACCGTACCTGGGACCAGATACGCTCATACTCCCGTTCGGGACGAATTCGTTGACCTTGAGGTACCGCTCGCGAGCTGCTGACATCGGCATAAACGGTATCGGTGTCGGTCGCATGATAAGACAAGCCGGCTCCGAGATTTCGGTAGCCACTGGACTCGAGGGTATGAAGTCCAAAAAGGTAGATCTCGCGAATCCCCGCGCCCAGTCCGGTAACACGGAGTTTGCCGGCGACCATATGTTGGCCCAGGGTTTGACTGCCTTCGGCGCTGTAAGTCAGTTCGCCATGAATCTCCGGTTTCAGGGTGTAGGCAATCCGATGTTGGCCCGGAGACGTTTCGTCAATTGTAGCGGCTAGCCCTACTCTGACCGCCTTTTCCAGCGTTCGGTTGAAGCGTTCTATATCGTGCTGGGAAATGGGGACGCGTTGCCTCAGGGGGGCAAGACGGTCGCGTACGGCGTTTCGCAGATCTTCCGTTCCACCGGTAATCCGGATTTCAGCGATGCGGGGCTCGGTGATCTCGGCAATCAGTATGTGCACGCTGTCCGGATGTGTGCGGATCGTTACAGCCGGGGAAAGAAAGCCTTGCTCAAGGTAGTATCCGCGAAAGCGTGTGTGCAGGCCTGTTTTGAGTTGTGGGGTGATGGGTTCACCTAGGCTATTCGCGTACAGGGGGATAAGCTGCGGCGTGCTGAAGGCAGAGACACCCTCAAAAACCACTGCGCCCAGAACTGGCTCCTCAGCGGAAGCATCGGCAGTGGGTAAAATGAGTACGGCTAAAAGGAGAAGCGCGTGAACAGCCATGTTTCGCAATTTATGTGTGTCCATTAATTTTACAGCCAGCGGGCTAGGGTCTTTAATAAGCTTGTGTAGCCTCTGCTTATACAAACATTCCTAGCATAGAACATTATTAGCCGTTGCAGTATCGAACTGAGATAACGGGAGAAGAAATGGACATTCTAATTGGCCCAGCCAAAAGCAAGATGTATCGCTGCATTCTGGGCCTGTCCCTGATGATGCTGACCTTGGTCGCTATGGCTGCAGAGCCTATTCGCGTCGAATCTTTTACCGGGCAGGTGCAGTACCGGGCCCATGAACAACAGGCGTGGAAACCCGTGCATGCGGGAATGGCTGTCGAAGCTCCGGTTGAATTTCGGGCTCTGGCAGAGGCATCGGGCCTGATCAGTCAGGCTGGTTCGGAATTCGAGTTGAAAAGCGGGTCTCACGTTATTTTACAAGCCAATACGGCAGAATCGGACGGGCTGGTAACCCGGATAAAGCAGTGGTTTGGCACGGTGTTTTATCGAATTGAGCGTCAGCCGGATGAGTTTAGTGTGGAAACGCCCTTTTTGGTGTCGACGGTAAAGGGCACGCAGTTTGTGATTGTAACGACCGACACGTCTTCGTTGGTTACTCTGACGGAAGGCTCGCTGGAAGTGCTCGATCTTGCCAGTGAGCAAACCCAGATGATGGCACCCGGCGATGTTGTGGGGGTTGGCGAAATGCAGGCCGGTATCCAAACGTTCCAACAGTCAGAGCAATCCGCCGCTTCAGCAAGCACCGAGCCGGCAGCCGGGGCGGTTGCGGTGACAGAAAGTGGCCGCGAGAAGCCTGCCAGCTTCGATGCTCAGTTGCAGGAAATGGTTGATCTCGGGGCTGCGTCGACAACTGTTCCCGGTGATATGAGCGGTGATGTATCGTCCGAAACCGGCGGTCAGATGGGGCAGGGGGACGAACCGGCAGGGGGCGAAGGTCTGAGCCTTGGCGCAGAGATCGGTTTGGATGATCGGCTCGATTTGGGGCTTGATGTAGATGTAGACGATGGACTGGATCTGGGGCTGGATTTGGGCGTAGATGATGTTCTGGATCTCGATGCTGGCCTGGAACTCGGGGGTGCCGATGATCACGACTTTGGTCAGGCTGATTTCGACGACCATGAGTTTGATGAAGATGACTTTGATGAGGATGACTTTGACGACGACGAGTTTGACGACGATGACGACGATGATCAGAACGAAAGTGCATTGATTGATGACCTGTTAGAACCTCTGAACCCGATTCTATGAAGTCGATATCGAGCGGAGTTTTCAGTCGATCCCGCTCGGCCCTGAAGGCCATGCTGGCCGCCTTTTTAGCTGGGGTGGTATTCGTATTGCTGCTCTGGCAGGGCATTTTGGAGCGCCCGGAAGCCGGGCTGCGGGACCGCATCATCAGCCATTTGGTCAAAGAGCAGCCTAGTAATCTGCTGATTCTCGAAATTGATTCCGCCAGCATCGAGGCCATAGGGCAGTGGCCGTGGCCTCGGAGCGTTCACGCCCGCGCCATTAACCAGTTGGAGAACGCGGGGATTCGCTCGCTGATGATCGATGTGGATTTCAGTTCTCCCTCCAGTATTGGTGGCGATCGGGAGTTGGAACAGGCAATCCAGTCCATTTCAAAAGACATCCCCACCTATTTGCCTGTCTTTGTGCAACGGCGCAGCCAGGCCGAATCCGCGTTGATGATCCGGCGCCCGATAACGGCATTGGCAGACAGTGTGGAACTGGTCTCTGTGAATATGCACCCCTCCAGCGACGGTCTGGTGCGTTATCTTTCCGTCGGATTTCGATGGCCGGATGAATTCTACCGCGGAGCCTGGAGCGCGCTTGCAGAGCAGTCAGACAGCGGAACCTGGGTGGATTACACCATCTCTCCCCAGTCTTTCCGTTATGTTCGGTTTATCGATTTGCTTCAAGGCCGTGTGCCAGATGAGGTCCTGCGCGGCCGGGATGTGTTGATTGGGGCTACCGCCATCGAGTTGGGGGACACACTGGCAACGCCGATTCATCAGGTGCTTCCCGGCGTGGTGATTCAGGCGTTGGGCGCGCAAACCCTTCGCAATGGCGGTTTGTATTCCCCTTCACCATTGGTCGGTTTTGTCATTCTTGCGTTGGTGCTGTTCGTGGCGGCCGTTGTTTTTTCTCGTTGTCATTGGCGACAAGGCCTGTTGATGTTGGGTGTGGCCATTGGTGTATGGTCGGGCGTCTTCGTTTGGGCCTATCTCGAGGCGCAGCTTTTGCTGGATGTGTTTAAACCCATCCTGCTGAGTGCTTTGGTGTACGTGGCGGTGAATCTTGCGCGGCTTGATGCGGTGACGCTCGAACGGTTGTGGCTGCAGATCAGCCTGAGCGATAACGAAGCGTTGCTGAATCGTATTGTCGCGACTACCAATGATTACATTTTGTGCGTGGATCGCAGTGGCCGGATAACCAAAGCCAATCAAGCCATCCAGACCCTTTGTGAGCTCTCCGAGAGTGACATGGAAGGTGCGAGCCTTGAGGCAATCATGCCGGATGCCCGGCATGGGGTGATGGAGTTGCCGGATGAGCCGTTCGACACCTATCTGGTGACGCAAGGCGGGCACCACATTCCTGCGCAGGCGACGGTGAGCCGGGTGGCAACCTCCGGGGATGCAATCTTTACGGTGGTTCTGAGGGACCTGAGAGAACGGGTCGAGCGCGAGCGGGAGCTGGAATACCGAGCCAGCTATGACGCTTTGACCGGGCTGTTAAACCGGTCCGCCTTCTTCGATAGGGTCAATGAAACACTCCAGAATCATTCGGCAGGCTGTTTGGTGTGCCTCGACATTGATTATTTTCGGGACGTTAACGATACCTACGGGCATGCTGCGGGGGATACGTTATTGGCGGCAATTGCGGGTCGCATTACCCAGTTCGTGGGCACCTTGGGGTGTTGTGCGCGAATCGGCGGCGACGGTTTTGCGTTGTGGCTGCCGGGACTGCGTTATTCGGCGGGTGGCAGCGAGTTCTGTGGGAGTCTTCTGGAGCATCTTGAGCGGCCACTGGCGCTGGCGGGTGTGGATGGCCCTTCGGTAGAAGTGTCTGCAACGGTGGGGGCTGCCGACTATCAAGGTAAAAAAAGTACAGCCGATAAGGCCGCGAACGAGTGTTCGGCCACGCCGGCCGAAATTATGTTGCGCCAAGCCGCGGATGCCATGCGTTTGGGTAAGCAGGAGGGCGTTGCGGTACGGTGCTACAACCAGAACGATCAGCAGGCGGCGTTGAGGCGGTTGGAGTTGGTGCCTGCGATACGGACGCATATCCAGAACAACGCGTTTAATCTGGTGTATCAACCGAAGCTGGAGTTGAATACGTTGACTCCGGTGGGGTGCGAGGCGTTGTTAAGATGGCCTGACTCTGCCAACGAGTACATTTCCGTTGCTCAGTTAATTGAAGTCGCCGAGAACTCGAGGCAAATCGTGCCGCTAACCCGCTGGGTGGTCGAAACGCTGTTATCTCAAGAATCAGAGTGGGAAAGACTGGGCCGCCCGAGGCATCTCGCGCTCAATCTCTCGCCGCGTTTATTCCAGGATCGCGTGTTCTTCGATGGCCTGAAAGATCTGCTGCGTTCGAGCAGTGGTTATTTCGACATTGAGTGTGAAATCACAGAAACCGCGTTACTGGACAATGAAGGCTTGGCGCGGGAGATGGTCAGTGAATTGATTGATAGCGGAGCCAGTATTGCCATAGACGACTTTGGCACCGGGTACTCATCACTGGCCTACCTGCAGAGTTTGCGGGCATCGGTTCTGAAAATCGATAAATCGTTCGTCTCTTACATTCAGGAATTCCCGAACAATCAGGTGATTGTGCGCTCAACGATCAATATGGCCCATGATCTGGGCATGACCGTGGTGGCAGAAGGCGTGGAGACCGCTGACGATGAGCGGTTCCTGCACGCGAGCGGGTGCGATCTGGTGCAGGGATATTTGTATGGAAAGCCTATGGCATTGGCGGATTTTGACCGCTGGCTGGCGGATCGAAAACAAGCGCGGACTCGGCCGATGATCTCCTCCTGACGTCGGGTACCGGTGAATCGGCAAGTCTAGTGGTTACTACCCCTATTGCTAATATTTGCGAAACTCCTACCATAGATTGTCACGTTGACTTTGAATCATGAGATAGGGCAAGCCTATCTTGATCTTTTGAATAATCAATTTTACTAAAGGTGTCTCGTTGCTTACTCTAGGCACCGTAGATTCATAAACACGCACGTTTACCAACAGGAGAAATTCTGCGATGGGAATTATTAACAGCGAAATCAAACCGTTTAACGCAACTGCTTTCAAGCAGGGCGAGTTTGTAGAAATCTCTGAAGCCGACGTAAAAGGCAAGTGGTCGATTTTCTTCTTCTACCCGGCCGACTTCACTTTCGTTTGCCCGACTGAGCTGGGCGACGTTGCAGACAAGTACGAAGAGCTGCAGAAGCTGGGCGTTGAAGTATTCTCCGTGTCTACCGACACCCACTTCACCCACAAAGCATGGCACGACAGCTCTGAAACCATCGGTAAGATCAACTACTACATGGTTGGCGACCAGAACGGCACCATCACCAACAACTTCGGTGTGATGCGTGAAGGCCAAGGCCTTGCAGACCGCGCTACCTTCCTGATCGATCCGGATGGTGTTATCCAGGCGATGGAAATCACTGCTGAAGGTATCGGCCGTGACGCAGACGACCTGATGCGCAAAGTGAAAGCCGCTCAGTACGTTCGCAACCATCCTGGCGAAGTGTGCCCGGCTAAGTGGAAAGAAGGTGAAGCTACTCTGGCTCCGTCTTTGGACCTGGTTGGCAAGATCTAAGTTTTGCCTTAACGGTAAAGCTAACGAAAAGGCCCGCCATGCGGGCCTTTTTTTTGGGATTTTGGCAAGGATTGGCCGGAATATTAGATATAGGGATTTACTATCAAATGCTTTCAGCTAATCAATTTGAGCTTTTGATAGTGAGTCTTTATCTTAGAGGCATATTCAGTTTGCGACCGTTAATCACGCAAACACCTGATTTCACCTGAGTTGAGGGGAAGAGCAACGATGTTAGACACCAATATCAAGCAACAGTTGAACGCCTACATGGACAAGCTGCAACAGCCGATTGAATTGGTGGCAGCGTATGACGACAGCGACAAGTCCCAGGAGCTAAGAGAGCTTTTGGAAGAGCTGGCCAGCATGTCAGACAAGATCAGCCTGCGGGATGAAGAGTCTGCGGATGTGCGCCGCCCGTCGTTCTCGATCAACCGGGTGGGAACGGATGTAAGCGTAGCGTTTGCCGGTATCCCGATGGGGCACGAGTTCACCTCGTTGGTGCTGGCGCTGCTGCAGGTGGGTGGTCACCCGTCCAAAGCGTCACAGGATCTGATTGAACAGATTCAGGAACTGGACGGTGAGTTCGAGTTTGAAACCTACTTCTCCTTGTCATGCCAGAACTGCCCAGACGTGGTGCAGGCTTTGAACCTGATCAGTGTGCTGAACCCGAGCATCAAGCACACCTCCATCGACGGCGCCCTGTTCCAGGACGAAGTTGAACAGCGTGAAGTGATGGCGGTGCCCAGTGTGTACCTGAACGGCCAGCCTTGGGGCCAGGGCCGCATGACGCTGGAAGAAATTGTTGCCAAGTTGGATACCAACGCCGGTGCCAAAGAAGCCGAGAAGCTGAACCAGAAAGATGCCTTTGACGTATTAGTGATCGGAGGTGGCCCGGCGGGTTCTGCGGCGGCCATCTACGCCGCCCGTAAAGGCATTTCCACTGGCCTGGCGGCTGAGCGCTTTGGTGGTCAGGTGGGCGACACCATGTCGATCGAAAACCTGATCTCCGTGCCTTACACCGAAGGTCCGAAGCTGGTGTCTGCCATGGAGCAGCACGTGAACGAATACGACGTAGACGTGATGAACCTGCAGCGCGCCGAGAAGCTGATCCCAGCTGAAACGAAGGGCGGCTTGCACGAAGTGCGTCTGGCGAATGGAGCTTCACTGAAATCCAGAACGGTGATTCTGTCTACCGGCGCCCGCTGGCGCCAGATGGGTGTGCCGGGTGAGGAAGAGTACCGTAACAAGGGTGTGGCTTACTGCCCGCACTGTGACGGCCCCTTGTTCAAAGGTAAGCGCGTAGCGGTGATTGGTGGTGGTAACTCCGGTGTGGAAGCCGCCATCGATTTGGCCGGTATTGTCGGCCACGTGACGTTGATCGAGTTCGGTGAGCAAATGCGGGCAGACGAAGTGCTGCAGAAGAAACTGCGCAGCCTGAACAACGTGGACATCATTACGTCCGGCCAGACCACTGAAATCGTAGGTGAGAACGGCAAAGTGAGCGGCCTGAACTATAAGGACCGCACCACCGGTGAAGAGCACCACGTAGAACTCGAAGGTGTATTTGTGCAGATCGGGCTGGTGCCGAACACCGAGTGGCTGAAAGGCGACATCGAGTTGAGCCAGCACGGTGAGGTGATCATCAACGAGCGTAATGAAACCTCGATCCCGGGCGTGTTTGCGGCCGGTGACGCCACCACGGTGCCTTACAAGCAGATTGTGATTTCAATGGGTGAGGGTTCCAAGGCGTCTTTGAGTGCCTTTGACTTCTTGATCCGCAACGAAGCTCAGTAAATGTTGAGCCAAGCCTGAAAGCTTCAGGCTGACCCCTGAAACCGGTACCCGCAGGATGCGGCTACCGGTTTTTTTTATGAGCGCCCGGAGATGTCTTTCTCAAGACTGTGATCGTTCGGGCCGACCCCCTCTTCTTCAAACAGATGGCCGTAGGCGGCCATAATGCCGTCCAGAATAAAGCGGTGAGGAACATCGTCGAACACGCCGTGGTTGTTGATGTACTCCATGTGTGCCGCGCCGGATTCGGTGTATTCCTGAAAGATGGAGTCGTTCACGCCGTCGAATTCAAGTACGTCCACGTTCATCAAGGCGCAGAGTTTTTTGTTGAACGCGGGCGTTGCTTTGACCCAGCGGCCGTTCAGGTAGAGTTCGATAAACCCGTGCATGCGGAATACATCGGATTGCAGCCATTCAATCAGTTTGGGGCTCGACAGGTGGTTACGGACATCGGCAAGGCCCAGCCGGCTGGGAATCCCGATTGCCCGAGCCGCGGCGCCCAGCAGCACCGCTTTGGGAATGCAGTAGCTTTCGCCCACGGTGAGTGCATAACTGGCGCTGAACGTTTCAGGGTCAGGGCTGAAGACATAGGGGTTGTAGCTGATGCCATCCCGCACGGCCAAATAGAGCGCTTTGATTTGTTCGACCGGATCGTCTGATACGCCCTCAAGATGCTGCTGCATCCAGGCTTGAACGGCTGGTGATTGGTAGTCGAAAAACGGCGTTGGCTTCAGGTAGTTTTGCATCGTTGTTATCCCGAGTCTGCGTGTCAATTGAGTGATCATCTCGCAGTTAGCTAGCTATGGGAAATACTATTTTTGTTGGACGATTTGACCGGATTTTTGATGGGTATCGAGTTTCTGGCCAATCGAAGTCTGCGACAAAGCACGTAGTGTTGGAGGTCGTCAAACAACAAACAACAAGAGAGGGCGAACTCCCATGGATGAGCAACATTATGATGTCTTGATCATCGGCGCGGGCGTCTCCGGTATCGGCATGGCCTGCCATCTCACAAAATCGTGCCCGCACAAGCGTTTTGCCATTCTGGAGCGGCGCCAGTCGCTCGGTGGCACCTGGGACCTGTTCCGCTATCCCGGTATCCGTTCGGATTCCGATATGTTTACCTTCGGCTACAAGTTCCGGCCCTGGTCAGGCGGTAAGGTGCTGGCAGACGGTGCCTCGATCAAGCAGTACCTGACCAAGACCGCTCGAGAGAAAGGGGTCGATAAGCACATCCATTATGGTTTGGCGGTGAAAGCGGCCAACTGGTCCAGTGCAGACAAATGCTGGAGACTAAGCGCCGAGAATGCCGAAACCGGTGAGCTCGAAACCTGGACCGCCAATTTCCTGGTGGGTTGTACCGGCTACTATGACTACGATCAGGGCTATAAGCCGGATTTTCCGGGAGAAGCCGACTTCAAAGGCCGGATCGTGCATCCCCAGCACTGGCCGGAGCATCTGGATTACACCGGCAAGAAGGTGGTGGTGATTGGCAGTGGCGCAACCGCCATTACACTGGTGCCGACCATGGCAGAAGACGCCGCACATGTGACCATGCTTCAGCGCTCACCGTCCTATCTGATGCCTCTCCCGTCGACAGATGAGGTCACCCTTGCGATGCAGAAGGTGCTACCTGCAAAACTGTCGTACAAGCTGACTCGCTCACGAAACCTCTTTATCTCACGGCAGTTGTATAAACGCTCCCGCAAAAGCCCGCGAGCTATGCGGCGATTCCTGTTGTGGATGGTGAAGCGCGAATTAAAGGGCAAAGTGGATATGCGCCACTTCACACCCGACTACAACCCTTGGGACCAGCGCCTGTGCGTGGTGAAGGACGGCGATTTGTTCAAGGCCCTTAAAGCAGGCCGCGCGTCTATCAAGACTGACCACATTGATCGCTTCACGGAAACCGGCATCCGCTTAAAATCCGGCGAGGAGCTGCAGGCCGATATTGTTGTGCCCGCCACCGGCCTGAACATTCAGATGCTGGGTGGCATCAAGCCTACGCTGGATGGCCAGGAAGTGGCCCTCAACAAGAAAGTGTTTTACAAAAGTGTGATGGTGGAAGACATTCCTAATGCCGCCGTGATCATCGGCTACACCAACGCCTCCTGGACGCTGAAAGTCGATATTGCCTCCGAATACCTGTGCCGGTTACTGAATCACATGGACAGCCAGAACCTTGCGGTGGCGGTGCCCCGTAATGAAGGCGGCTGCCGCAGTGAGGAAACGGTGATGGGATCTTTAGAGGCTGGCTACATCAAGCGAGCAGCCGACACCTTGCCGCGCCAGGGCACACATGGCCCATGGCTGACGGTGCAGGATTATCAGCGAGATTCCAAGGTGTTGTGTTCAGATGCGATTGACGATGGTTATCTCGAGTTCCATTAATTAATTGCTTTCAGGGGTGTCATCAGCATCGTCGAAACGTTCCAGGCTTCGGGCCAGGCTGGCGTGGGAGAGTTCGCCTAAATGAGTGTCGACCAGATTGCCTTCGGCGCTGTAGAACAAGGTTGTGGGCAGGCCATAGCTTCCGACAACCCGGCCGAATTGGCCTTGGCGGTCGCTAAGCACATGACTGAGGTTCAGGTTCTGTTCCATCAGGAATTTTCGAATGCTTTCCGGATGCTCGCCCTGATTGGCAAACACGAAATTGATGCCCGGGTAGCGCAGTTGTGCCTCTTCGAGTACCGGCATTTCACGGATGCAGGGCGGGCACCAGGTGGCCCAAAGGTTCACCACGGTTGGGCGGTTACCGGCGATGGTTTCCAGACGGACCGGCTGCTCGTTCAGATTGGTCAACGCCACTTCCGGAAAACCTTGGGTTTGTTGATGGATCAGAGCGATCACACCGGTGGTAAAACCCCAGGTGATCAGGCCCGCAGCTACGGCAGAGCCAAGCGCACGGCGTTTAGCGGTGTGCTTCCACATCAGGTAGGCCGTGAAAATGAGCGCAGCCATCAGGCCGGAAACCATATCAAAGCCGCCGTCGCGGATATCGATAATGCCCCACAAATCACTCTGGTAATGCTCGAAGTAGCGCACCACAAAGCCAATGCGGGCCGCGACCATGGCCACCAGAAAAATATCGGCCAGTGTGCCTGATACCGGCGTTTGCCGTTTGCGCCCCGTCAGAGCGCCGACAATCAGCGCGACCACAAAGGCCAGCACCAGAAGCAGATGCCCGATTGAAAGGCTCAGTGGGCCGATACCAACACTGATCATGACGACTCCCATTTTCTTTGGTTAAATAAACGGTTATAAGCCAGTACAGACCTCGGAGCTGGTCACGAGTTCCATCGCGTGGGGTAAATCGTACGGTAGCTAACAATAAACACTTATGGCTATTTCAAAGGTGCTCTGTTACCGTGCACACATCCTGCCTCTAGGGATTCCGCAGTTTCAGGCTTTTAAGCCGCTTTGCGAACACTCCATACGACCTGTCAGAGGACGTCACCCCATTTTCGGCGCGTGACCGTAGTCGTCTTTTATTCCATGAACTTTCATGGCATCTGCCCGCATTCGCCGACGACGGTGTTCGTGGAGGCAGAATTAATCAAGAGTACATCGTTTATGAGTTTTTCTTCCCTCGGTTTGTCCGAGCAGCTGGTCCGTGCCACTTCCGATCAGGGTTACGATACCCCGTCTCCCATTCAGCTGCAGGCGATTCCTGCCGTTCTGTCTGGTAAAGACGTGATGGCGGCGGCCCAGACCGGTACCGGCAAAACGGCCGGCTTTACGCTGCCCCTGTTGCAGCGTCTGTCTGAAAAGCCGCGCGAGGGCAAAGGCCCGCGCGCGCTGATTTTGACGCCGACCCGGGAGCTGGCGGCGCAGGTTCATGACAGCGTGAACCTTTACAGCCGATATGTGCCGACCAAAGCCGCCGTGGTGTTTGGTGGTGTCAAAATCAATCCGCAGATGATGAAGCTGCGCAAGGGTCTGGACGTTCTGGTGGCGACACCGGGCCGTTTGATGGACCTGTATCAGCAGAACGCAGTGCGCTTCAACGAAGTGGAAATCCTGGTGCTGGACGAAGCCGACCGTATGCTGGACATGGGCTTCATCCGCGACATTCGCAAGATTCTTGCACTGTTGCCGGCCAAGCGTCAAAACTTGTTGTTCTCTGCTACCTTCTCCAACGAGATCCGCGGTTTGGCCGAAGGCCTGCTGGATAACCCGGTGCAGGTTGAAGTAGCCGCCCGAAACACCTCGGCCGAAACCATCAAGCAGTCGGTTTACCCGGTCGATCAGAGCCAGAAAACGGCGCTGTTGAGCAAGCTGGTGCGTGACAACAGCTGGGATCAGGTACTGGTTTTCACCCGCACCAAGCACGGTGCCAACCGTCTGACCCAGAAGCTGGAGCGTGACGGTATCACCGCCGCCGCGATTCATGGCAACAAGTCACAAGGTGCCCGTACCCGTGCGCTGGCGGATTTCAAAGCGGGCGAAGTGCGTGTACTGGTGGCAACCGATATTGCTGCCCGTGGCCTGGACATCAAACAGCTGCCGCAAGTGGTGAACTTCGAGCTGCCGAACGTACCGGAAGACTACGTGCACCGTATCGGCCGTACCGGTCGTGCCGGCGAGAAAGGCCATGCCTTGTCATTGGTCAGTGCCGACGAAGGCAAACTGCTGGCGGGTATCGAGCGGCTGATCAAAAAGCAGTTGCCGCGTAAGGAAATCGAGGGCTTTGAGCCGAAGAACAACCTGCCGCTGAAGCCGAAAGCCAAAGCGGACCCGAGCAAAGCCCGTAACCGTCGCCCGCAGGGTGGCAATGGCAAGAGCTTCGGGCCTAAGCCTGCTGGCCGCAGTGGTGGCCGCGGTCGTCAAGGTCAGGGTGAAGGGCAAGGCCGTAGTGGTCGCCCGGCTCAGCGCCGTAGCGCGTAAGCCAAACCGGTTTTCCGGGCATTAAAAAAGCGGGGCTGAAAAGTCCCGCTTTTTTGTTTGCTCTGAAAACGTAGCAGCAATCAGAACTTGTAGGTGAAGCCGACCATGTAAACCATGGGGTCGATTTCGACTTCAAACCGATCGGTTTTGGTGCCGTCAGCCATGGTAACCTGTGCGTCGGTATTGATATCAGCCCACCAGATGGCGGCGTTCAGGCCGAATTCTTCGTTCAGCATGTAGTCCATACCAACCTCAACAGCAACACCCACACTGTCATCCAGATCCAGCTCACCTAACACGGTCTTTTCTTCGAAAAAGGTGGTGTAGTTTACGCCGATCCCTGCAAAGGGCTGAAAAGCGGATGAGCTTTTCATTGGGTAGTACTGCAGAGTGACCGTAGGCGGCAGATGCTTCGTCTCGCCAATCTCACCCAGAGCCGCGATGTCACCGGCGCCGCTGATTGAGTGCTTGAATGGTGTGGCCGCCAATACGCCCAAACCGAGGTTGCTAGTGAACATATAGGTTCCGCGAAGGCCCAGCTGGGTATTGGAATCAACCGCAACGCGAGCATCTGAGCCCAACGCCGCGACTGAACCCACAGTAATCACATCGCTGGAATCATCCGGCGCCACATGCACAGCACCTGCCCGAACAATCAAATCACCCGCTTCGAAGGCCTGAGCGGCCGGAGCTACGGCCAGTACGGCTGCTGCCAGAACACTGAGTTTGAAACTACGAGACATAACCATCTCCAGAATTGCGCCATTAATTGATGGCTCCAATTTACCGGTGATGGCTTGTGTGTTTTTGATTTAGCGCAAAAAACGCAAGGCGAGGGAAACGAGAGGGTCGAGATATTGATATAGCTCAAAAAGCCACACGGCATGTGGCTTTCCACACTGTTCAGCCTGCGTCTTTTGCGGCTTTCAAGTCGTTGGCGACTAACACGTCGCGAATGGTTAAAGGTTCGCCGTCGCTGTTGCGAACGGTAACGGGCTGGATGGGTTGGCCGGTTGCACGGTCGCGCAGGTCCAGTTGTTCACCCTCGGGCGCGGGGTTCCATTTGTCACCCCACTGGCGCAGGGCAACCACCACCGGGAATAAGTCCCGGCCTTTCTCGGTGAGCCGGTATTCGAAGCGGGAGCCGTGCTCGCCGGCTTCCACTTTGCGCAGCACTTCGTTGTCTACCAGTTTGCTCAGGCGGTCGCACAGGATGTTTTTAGCAATGCCCAGCTGTTGCTGGAAATCCACGAACCGGCGGGTGCCGTACATAGCATGCAGCACAATCAGCAGGGACCACCAGTCGCCCACTTCATTGAGTGCGCGGGCAACGGAGCAATTGGAGTCATCAAAACGTTTTCTGGCCATGTAGGTGAGTGTACCGAATAGGGTTGCATTATGAAACCAATTTGAATAGGGTTGCGTTAAGAAACCAAATTAACAAGGTTGCACCGAATTATGAGCATGAATCTAGGCCCGATGTTTGAACCGTTTGAACTCCACAACCTCAAGCTGCGCAACCGCGTAGCGATGGCGCCGATGACCCGGAACTTCTCACCCAAGGGTGTACCGGGTGAAAACGTGGTGGATTACTACCGTCGCCGTGCGGAAGCCGGGGTTGGTCTGGTGATCACTGAAGGCACCACCGTGAACCATGCGGGTGCCAATGGCTATCCGAACGTACCGGCTTTCCACGGCGAAGAAGCCTTGGCCGGTTGGAAGAAAGTGGTTGATGCCGTGCACGAAGCGGGTGGCGCCATCTTCCCTCAGTTGTGGCACGTGGGTGCGGTTCGTCAAGAAGGCACCGAGCCGGATCCGTCCGAGCCAGGCTACAGCCCTTCTGGCTTGTTTGCGCCGGGTAAGCCCAACGGCAAAGCCATGACCAAAGAAGACATTCAAGACGTGGTTAAAGCGTTCGGCGATGCTGCTCAGGATGCCAAGGCGCTGGGTTTTGATGGTGTGGAAATCCACGGTGCGCACGGTTACCTGCTCGACCAGTTCCTGTGGGAAGGCACTAATCAGCGTGACGACGAGTACGGCGGCAGCATGGAAAACCGTCTGCGCTTCGTGGTTGAAATCGTAGAAGAAGTACGCCACCGCGTGGGCCCGGAATACCCGATCATGCTGCGTTTCTCACAGTGGAAGCAGCAGGATTACGAAGCCCGGTTGGTAAACAGCCCGGAAGAGCTCGAACAGTTCCTGAAGCCGCTGGTGGATGCCGGTGTGGATATCTTCCACGCCTCCACACGTCGCTTCTGGGAGCCTGAATTTGAAGGTTCCGATCTGAACCTGGCCGGTTGGACCCAAAAGCTGACCGGCATCCCGACCATGTCGGTGGGCAGTGTCGGCCTGACCGAAGACTTCATCAGCGGCACCTTTGCCAGTAAGAAAGAAGCCGTTGAGCAATCGGGTATTGATGAGCTGGTTGAGCGCATGACCAACCACGAATTCGAATTGATCGCGGTAGGCCGTGCACTGCTGCAAGACCCAGAGTGGCTGGTGAAAGTGAAAGAAGGCCGCTTGGACGAAGTGGATGCCTTTGCCAAGAAGTCACTGGCCAAGCTTTACTGATCGCCCCTTCGATTCTGCGATCTCTTTTAGCCGCGCGCCTTCGGGCCCGCGGCTTTTTTTGTTTTCCTGTCAGGCCGCTTACATTTGCCCGCAGGCTTCGTACCGGTGGTGCCAGCTTAAAGCTTCGTCCAGCAGGTGCGGGGTGTGCATGCCGCGCTTGCTGCTGCAGGCGCGCTCGAAGTAGTCGCGCAGGTGGGGCCGGAAATCCGGATGGGCGCAGTTTTCGATGATGTTCAGCGCCCGCTGGCGGGGCGGCAGGCCGCGCAGGTCTGCCAATCCTTGTTCGGTGACCACAATCTGCACATCGTGTTCGGTGTGATCCACGTGCGACACCATGGGAACGATGGTGGAAATGGTGCCGCCCTTGGCGGTGGAAGGGGTCATGAACACCGACAGGTAGCCATTGCGGGCAAAGTCACCGGAGCCGCCAATACCGTTCATAATGCGCGATGCCATCACGTGGGTGGAGTTCACATTGCCGTAGATATCGGCTTCGATCATGCCGTTCAGTGCGATTACGCCCAGGCGGCGAATCACTTCCGGATGGTTACTGATTTCTTGTGAGCGCAGAACAATACGATCGCGGTAGAAATCGATGTTGTTGGCCAGCTCTTCGTTGGCTTCCGGGCTCAGGGAAAACGCGGTGGCCGATGCTTTTGCCAGCTTGCCGGATTTCAGCATGGCCAGCATGCCATCTTGCAGTACTTCGGTGAACGCGGTCATGTGATTGAACGGGCCTTCGTTCAAACCGGCCATCACGGCATTGGCGATGTTGCCGACACCGGACTGCAGCGGCAACAATTCCGGCGGCAGGCGTTTGGTTTCCACTTCTCGGCTGAAAAACTCCAGCAGATGGTTGGCGATCCGTTGCGAGTTTTCGTCAGGCGGGCTGAACCGGGAATTGCGGTCGGGCGCATTGGTTTCCACCACCGCAATGATCTTTTCCGGTGGGCACATCAGGTATTTTTCTCCAAAACGCTCGTCGGGCCGGGTCAGGGGAATCGGCTTTCGGCGCGGAGGCAGGGCGGTACCGTAGTAGATATCGTGCATGCCTTCCAGCCCGGCACTCTGGCCGTGGTTCACTTCCAGAATCACCTTATCTGCCTGATCAATCCAGGTCTTGTTGTTGCCCACAGACGAAGATGGAATTAGCTTGCCGTCCTCGGTCACCCCGACCACCTCAATGACCGCGATATCCAGCTTGCCGTAAAAGCCGGACCAGGCATGCTGAGCAACATGCGACAGGTGAATGTCCATGTATTCCATGTGGCCATCGTTGATTTTCTGACGACATAACGGATCGCTCTGGTAGGGCAGGCGCATTTGAATGCCATTGACCTCGGCCAGTGCACCGTCCAGCTCAGGTGCGGTAGACGCACCCGTCCACACGCTAATCTGAAAGCGCTCATCTCGCGCCTGCGCCGCCCGAATGTGTTCTGCCAAAGCGCCAGGGACCGCTTTCGGGTAGCCGGCGCCGGTAAAGCCGCTCATTCCGACATTCACGCCGGAGGGAATCAAAGCGGCGGCATCTTGGGCGCTCATAATGCGCTGACGGAGTTTCGGGCAACGAATTCGGGATTCGGTGGACATGATCGACCTCATGTTTTGAAAACGGCTCTGCAGGACGAGCGGGAAAAAAGCACAGATGATTAGCGAGCTACAAAAAGCCGCCCTATTTTAGCAGTGAATCATCAAAGTTTTGTGAAAAATGTTAGTGTTATTGCGTAATCATTTAGTCTAAACGTAGTATTTGTTCTATATCTTGGCGTGTTTGCTCCTTGACGAATCCCGTGGGCGGTTGCCGTGCCTGCATCTCGATGGGATGATGCCCCCTGTGCAACGCGCACGTCTGATACATACTCAACCACCATCCCGCAGGACGTCATGACCACCAAAACATCCACCCGTTTGAATAAATACATCAGCGAAAGCGGGATGTGCTCCCGGCGGGATGCGGATCGCTACATCGAGCAAGGCAACGTGCATATTAACGGGCGTCGAGCGCAGGTGGGTGACCAGGTGATGCCCGGTGATACCGTGAAAGTGAATGGCCAGGTGGTGGAGCCGCGAGACGAAGAAGACCTGATTTTTATCGCGCTGAACAAGCCGGTGGGTGTGGTGAGCACCACCGACAGCGCCGAACGCGACAACATTGTTCGCTTTGTGGGCCACAGTGAGCGGATTTTCCCCATTGGCCGGCTCGACAAGGACTCCCAAGGCCTGATCTTTTTGACCAGCAATGGCGATTTGGTGAACAAAATCCTGCGGGCGGGTAACAATCACTCCAAGGAATACATCGTCACTGTGGATAAGCCGGTGACGAAAGAATTCATTAAGGGCATGAGCAGTGGCGTTCCGATTCTTGGCACGGTGACTAAGCCCTGCCCGGTTGAGCAAATCTCTCGCTTTGTTTTCCGTATCACCTTGGTGCAAGGGTTAAACCGGCAGATTCGCCGCATGGCGGAGCACTTCGGTTATGAAGTGACCCGCTTGGAGCGGGTGCGGATCATGAACGTGAACCTCAGTGGTTTGCCGGTGGGAGCATGGCGGGATTTGACCGAGAAAGAGCTCACCACGTTGTTGGATGCCGTGCGGGATTCTTCGTCGGAAGCGACCGAGCCCGCATCGAGCAAACCCAAGAAGAAGCCTGCCCGTTCGGGAGCTGGCGGAAAACCGCCGCGTCCGGGTGCCAAGCCCGGAGGGCGACCGGCCGCTGGCCGGGGTGGGAAGGGCGCGGGTGGTGCGCCCGGAAAAGGTTCCGGTAAGGGGCGAGGTAAAGGTCCCGGGCCCGGTAAGCGGCCGGGCAGGCCCGGAGGTAAGCCGGGGGGTGGTCCTAAAGCGGGCGGGCGCAACCCGGCAGGGCCGAAGGGGCGGCCATCCAAACCGAAAAAACCACGCAAGCCGTCCGTTAAGCGTTAAGTGCTTGATGGGCGGGAAATAGGTTCAGTTCCTTACGGCAGGAATGAGCAACAAGCGCTATTCTTACCGGCACCAACCCTCGGCCGGATTTCCTTGAATGCTTGAAACGTTTTTCTCCACCTACCTCAGCAGTACCATCCGCTTTTGGTTCCTGATTGCACCTTTCTTCGTGGTCACTATGTTCTTGGCACTGACCCGGGGATTACCCGCGTCGGAGAAAGCCTCCATCATTCGCCGCGCCTGTGTGTCAGCGCTGATTCTCGGCCTTATCCTGTTCTTCGCCGGCCCGCTGCTGTTCAGTGCGATCGGGATTACTCTGAATTCGTTCCGGATTGGTGCCGGCGCGTTGTTGTTCCTGACGGCCATCAGTTTGGTGACCAGCGGCACGCGGAATCACGCAACCAGCCTGCCAGAGGAAGATCGGGAAGACGTTGCAGTGGTCCCATTGGCCATTCCGGTGATGATCGGCCCGGCCACCATCGGTGCGATTCTGGTTTACGGTGCCGAACTTAAAGAGGTGCCGGAAGTGGTTGGCGGCCTGTTGGGTCTGGTGACCAGTCTGGTCTTTCTGGGCGTGTTACTGCGGCTGTCGAGCTATCTTGAGAAGGCACTGGGGAAAACCGGCCTGAACATCATGTCGAAAATCAGTGGTTTGATCCTGTCTGCCATGGCGGCTGAAATTGTACTAACCGGCATCGCCGGTTTTATTGCCAGCACTCAGGCCGCCTGACACACTGTGCTTGAGTTTGAGAAACGAGGATAGGTATGCCCGCCAATACCATTGACCATAATCGTAAGCGCCAGAATTTCGAAGGCATCGATTCGGTGTGGTTGTTTGGCTACGGGTCTTTGATCTACAAGGTCGATTTTCCCTTCCTTGAGCAAAAGCCAGCCACCATCAAGGGCTGGGCGCGCCGGTTCTGGCAAGGCTCTCACGATCACCGGGGCACTCCGGAGGCACCGGGGCGCGTGGTGACCTTGATTGAGCGGCCCGGGGCCGTGTGTAAAGGCATGGCGTTTCGGGTAGCACCGAAGGTGTTCGAGCATTTGGATGTGCGGGAGAAGAACGGCTATCTGCGTTTCAGCACTACGATGACGTTTGATGATGGCGGCCAGGCCGAAGGCTTGGTGTACATCGCCACGGAAGACAACGAAGCGTTTCTGGGCGACGCCCCGGCAGAAGATATTGCCCGGCAGATTGCGCAGGCATTGGGGCCCAGTGGCCCCAACACCGATTACCTGCTGCGCCTGGCCGAATCACTCCGGGCACTGGGTGACCAGTGCGATCACACCTTTGCGATCGAGTCCTGCTTGAAAGAACAGCTGTCCTCGGACGTCTGAGTTGCCCGGTAGCTTGCCGAGCGCTCGCGATCCCGCGGTGCCGGGTTGAAGCCCCGGGCTGGTGACCGTTTACGGTTGCGCAGACCAATCAGCACCAAGGGTACGATGATCATCAGGCTGCCGATAATGAACCACAGGTCAGGCACTTCACCAAACCATATCCAACCAATCGCAACTGCCCAGATCAGACCGGTGTATTCGGCACTGGTGACCTGATTGGCATCCACCTGATGGTAAGCCAGCAACACGGCGATGTTGTAACCGAGGATGAAAAAGGCCGAGCCTGCTGCGCTGATCAACATTTCCGGGTGCCATTCGGCGCCTTCCCACAGAGCCAGAGCCCCTGCCGCCGGAATGATCAACAAGTAGTTCAGAAACAACTTGTGCACCGTGCTTTGCTCTTGGGGCAGCTTGCGCACCAGCACGGCATTGATGGCCAGAGTCAGGGCGGATATCAATGCGGCGATGGCGGCCCAATTGAATTCCACCGGCCGCAGGATAACGATAATGCCGGCAAAACCACTGATCACCGCAGCCATGCTTAACCGCGTGAGCTTTTCACTGAAGAAGATGGCCGATAACGCCATCACCATGATAGGCGCGGCATAAAACAACGCGTTCGCCGTCGCCAGCGGTAAGTTGGTGAGGGCGATAACCATCACCAGAATACCCGCCAGGTGCACGTGTGCGCGAAGCGCGTGAACGCCGAAACCGCTGAACAAATGGTCACGGTTGAGTTTGCCGATCAGTGGCAACAAGAACACAAGCGTAATAAGGATGCGCAAAAAAGCGAACTGAAAAACCGATCCACCAGGCTCCAGCGTTTTGATAAAAATATCAGAGAGGATAGCCATAGCGTTGCCGATGACCAGTAACAAGATAGCGCTATTAACGGTTTTGCCTGACATTCAATCCCCCCTTTTTTTACCTGTTGAATGGCCACGAGAAGACGGTTGCCTCCGTGAACTGTGAATACCAGTCTATCTATGATTTACTATCCGATAAAATGATGATTATTCACTTGCTATTAGAAATTTAGATAGATGAGACTTCCGCCCCTGAAAGCTTTACCGGTGTTCGAAGCGGTTGCCCGGCTGACCAGTTTTTCCGCGGCCGCCGAGGAATTGTTGATCACCCAAAGTGCCGTTAGCCACCAGATCAAACAGCTGGAAACCTATCTGGGTGAGCCTTTGTTCTGGCGTTCGGGGCGCATGGTGACCCTGACCGATGAAGGTCGTCAGTATTTCGATGCCATTGGTTCGGCGTTGTTGCAGATCGAGCGGGCGAGTGAGCAGTTGCTGGGGCACGAAGAATCGCGGCTGCGGTTGTCGGTGTTCAGCTCCTTCGCGGTGCGCTGGCTGGTACCGCGTTTGCCGGAGTTGCAGCGGTTACACCCGCAAATTGATCTGGCGCTGGAGATGAGCAGCCAGAATCCGGTGTTGTCGGATCGGGTCGCGGATTGTTTTATCACCATTTACACCTCGGCACCGGCCTACAGTTACGAGCATTTGTACACCGAGCGTCTGTTCCCGGTGTGCAGTCAGGATTATTGGCAGCGGATACGGCGGGAAATGGGCTGGGACACGGAGCCCGATGCCCGCGGTGAGTTGCCTATTTTGCCCGAGCAGATTGCCCAATTTCCTTTGCTATCGACGCACAGCATTTTTGATCGGCAAGCCGGTGATTGGGCCGCCTGGTTTCGCACGGTGGATCAGTCTCTGC
This sequence comes from Marinobacter sp. MDS2, assembly GCF_030718085.1. NCBI lineage: Bacteria > Pseudomonadati > Pseudomonadota > Gammaproteobacteria > Pseudomonadales > Marinobacteraceae > Marinobacter > Marinobacter sp. MDS2. The sequence goes on along the minus strand of NZ_JAVAJF010000001.1, from coordinate 1,780,178 downwards.
CCAGCGGCACCCGGGTTCAGCATTTCAGTCATATGTTGCTGGCGCTGGAGGCGGCGCGTTTCAATCAGGGCATTGCTCTGACCAACGACTACATGCTCAGTACCCGCAAAGACTCGGAAGATTTCGTGCGGCTGCCGGCCCATGCGGTGGTAACCGGCGACAAGTTCTATTTTGCCTGGAAGACCAGTCGCCGGCGGGAGCGCGGAATCCAGACCTTGCGGCGCTGGCTGGTGGATGAGGCGATTCGGGCAGGATTGAGGGGCGAGTGAACGCCCCTCAATCAGAGGCTAGTGCTTTTTCTTGGGCCGTTCGACCACTTTGCGTTTGCCCTTGGCGGTTTTTGCCAGAGACTTGAGGCCGTCGGGCTCAAAGGCATCGACACGAATCACGTCGTACAAGGCGGTCAGGGCCTCTTCCAGTTTCGGACATTCATCAGCGGTCACGATGCCTTGGGCGCAGGCCCAGTCCACCAGTTCTTTGCGTTGGTGGCCCATCAGCAGCGCAATACCATCCAGCTCATCCTCATTGCGGTTGCGAATGGCTTCGTGCAGGCGCTGGCGCATTTCGTGGGTTTCGTTAGCCAGCTTGTAGGCATTCAGCACGCGCCCTAACGGATCGTTCGGATCCTGAGTGGTGAAGGTGCCACGGCTTACCCGCTGGCGCACGGGGGTGTCGTCCACGATGGTGGCGGCCACTTTCGCGCCCAGCTTGTCATCCGGGCCGTTAAGGCCGGTAGCACCCAGCGGGAACACTAGAATGCGCAGCGGCCAGCGCAGTGCCGGCACCGGGAAGTTGATGATGGCTTCGCGCATGGAATTCTGCAGATCGTGCAAACAGGTTTGCAGGCTCCATTCCACCAAATCCCGCTGATCTTCAGGATAACCTTCTTCGTGCCATTGCTTGATCACGGCGGTGGCGTAATACAGCTGCACCAGACAATCCGCCATACGGCCAGACAGCCGTTGCCGGGCTTTCAGGCCACCGCCTACCGTCAGCAGAGTTACGTCAGTCATCATGGCGAAGGCCGCCGAGAATCGGCCAAGCTGGCGGTAATAGCCTTGGATATCGCCCTGTCGGGGGGCGGTTTCCAACAAACCTTTCGTTAGGCCCAGTACGAAAGCCCGCAACGAGTTTCGGGTGGTGTGCGCCAGATGGCTGTAGAAAATATCATCGAATTTCTTGGTTGCGGCCTCTTCATCGTCCATGCCAGCGGCTTCGATCTCATCCACGATGAAGGGATGACAGCGAATAGAGCCCTGGCCAAAGATCATCAGGCTGCGGGTCAGGATGTTTGCACCCTCTACCGTGATGCCGATCGGCACCGCTTGATAGGCGCGAGCCAGGAAGTTACGGGGGCCGGTGATCACACCGCGGCCGGCCACAATGTCCATGGCGTGGTTAATGACCTCGCGCATCAGGTCGGTGTTGCGGTATTTCAAAACAGCCGAAGGCACCGCTGGGCGCACGCCTCTATCGAGCATGCCCACGGTCAGCAAGCGGGCGGCATCCATCATGTAGGTGTAGCCAGCGATGGGTTCCAGTGCTTCCTGAACTCCTTCAAACTGACTGATGGTGCGGCCAAATTGCTCCCGGGTAAAGGCGTAAGAACCGGTGGCCAAACTGGCCAGCTTGCCGGCGCCGGTGCCCAGCGCGGGCAGCGAGATCGAGCGACCGATGGACAGGCATTCCAGCAACATGGTCCAGCCTTTGCCAAGCATGTCTTGCCCGCCAATCACCTGATCCATCGGAATGAACACCTCGGTGCCCCAGGTGGGCCCGTTCATAAACACCGTGTTCATCGGCAAGTGGCGCGTACCGGCATGCACGCCCTCGGTATCCCGGGGCACCAGCACACAGGTTACGCCGATTTCGTCCTGTTCACCGAGCAAGTGTTCGGGGTCGTATACTTTGATGGCGAGGCCGATCAGGGTGGCCACCGGGGCCAGCGTGATGTAGCGCTTGTTCCAGGTGACCTTCAGGCCCATCACTTCTTCGCCGTTCCACTCGCCTTTGCAGACGATGCCTTTGTCCGGAATGGCCCCGGCATCGGAGCCCGCGATGGGCGAGGTCAGTGCGAAACAGGGAATGTCTTCGCCGCCGGCGAGGCGGGGCAGGTAATGTTGTTTCTGGTCTTCGGTGCCGTAGTGCATCAGCAGTTCGCCCGGGCCTAAAGAGTTAGGCACCATCACGGTGACGGCGGCAGAGACACTGCGGGTGGAGATTTTCATCACGATTTCGGAATGGGCGGTGTTGGAGAAGCCCTTGCCGCCATCTTCCTTGGGAATCACCAGGCCGAAAAAGCCGTTGTTGCGAATGAATGCCCAGACGTCTTCGGGCAGATCGTAGTTCTCATGGGTGATCTGCCAGTCATCCAGCATTTTGCAGAGTTCTTCCACCGGGCCATCGAGGAAGGCTTGTTCTTCACTGGTAAGGTGCGCCGGTGCAGCATCTAACAGCTTGTTCCACTCCGGTTTGCCGGAAAACAATTCGCCGTCCCAGTCTACCGAGCCGGATTTCAGGGCTTCTTCTTCCGTCGAGGAGAGCGTGGGCAAACGGCCCCGTACCCAACCGAGTAGAGGACGGCTGAGTTTTTCCCGGCGCAGGTCGCTGGGCAGAACTACCAACAAAGCGAGCGCCAGTAACAGGCCGCCGATTAAAAAGCTGAGAATGTGCCAGTCGTCTTGTGCCACGCCAACCAAGGTGGCCGCCGACATAACAATAGCAGCGGTTTTCCCGCCTATGCTGAAATAAATCAGCACCAAAGCACTGAGAACAAGAAGCAGAACGCTCAAGGGCAGACCTCCATATCGGGTTTGAAATCAGCAAGCTGAACTCTAACCATCGGCTATAAAAAGCGTTGTTGCAAGTTGCCTAGAGGTAACCAGAAGCAAACACCAGGCCCAGTACGATGGGCATCACCACCAGACTGCCCAGATTGCTGATCAGCACCAGCGAGGCGACCTTGTGCGGTTCCTGGCGATACTGTTCCGCCACCATATAGTTCAGAACCGCCGGAGGCAGGGCGGCAAAGACCCAGAGTGCCGCTACCTGAAGGCCTGGAAGGTCAAGCACAGCGATGAGCGGCCACGCCAGTACAAGCCCGCTGACGGGGCAGGCGATGGCGCCGATCATACCGAGCTTCCAGTCGCTGAAGTCGACATCCAGCATGCGCACGCCGAGAGCGAACAACATTAGTGGAATGCACACGCCGCCCAGCATGTTCAGGGCTTCCAGCAGCCAGCTGGGCAGGGCCACACCGCTGAAGTTCACGGCAAGGCCGGCGATGCTGGCAAACACGATGGGTTGGCGCAGGCGTTTCAGTACGGAGGTGTGTGGGTCCAGCATGTACAGGCCAACGGAGAAGTGCAGCAGCATTTCCACAATGAACAACACGATGGCTGCCGGCAGCGCCGCTTCGCCGAACGCCAGCACCAGCAGTGGAATGCCCATGTTGCCGGAGTTGTTGAACATCATGGGTGGCAGGAAGGTTTTCAGGTTCAGATCCAGCACCCGGGCTAGCGGGTACAGAATTATGCCGGAACCCAGCACCACTACGGTTGCGGCCAGCGCCAGCCAGCCGTAATCCTGCAAGGGCGCTTGCTGGTCGGCCAACACCGCAAACACCAGCATGGGCACAAACAACTCCATGTTGAGCAGGTTCAAGCCCTGAATGTCCGGCGTGCGATAACGCCCGTACAATGCCCCACAGCCTGCAATCAGGAATACGGGTAGCATGGTGGCCAGTATTTGCGCGATCATAAATTTTCCGGTGCGGGCTGCGTTAAAACTCAGCAGGTTCGCAATTCTGAACGGTTTCGACAAGTAGCTGTTAGTAATGCTGATGGGGAATGACGGTAGCTATGGATTTTGACCAGCCGATACAACGAGAAAACACCGCCTCGGTGAAATTTGATGTGCGTAAGACGGTGTTCGGCCGTGACGATGTGATTCCGGTGTGGGTCGCGGATATGGATTTTGCCGCGCCCGAGGCGGTAACTGCCGCCTTGAAAGCCCGAGCTGAGCATCCGGTGTACGGTTATACGATTTTTCCGGACAGCCTTTATCAATCGATCATTGATTGGTTTGCCGAACGCCACAATTGGCAGATCGAGAAAGAATGGATTCTGATGGCACCGGGTGTGGTGCCGTCGCTGCATGCCGCCTGCATGGCTTATGCGGCACCCGGCGAAGGGGTGATTATCCAGCCCCCGGTGTACCCACCGTTCTTTAGTTCCGTGCAGCAAAGTGGCCGGGTGGTGATCGAAAACCCATTGGTGCAGGACGCGGAAACCGGGCAATACCGCATGGATCTGGAGCATCTTGAGCAATGCGCCGCCCGGCCGGATGCCCGCGTTCTGATGTTTTGTTCGCCTCACAATCCGGTGGGCCGGGTGTGGACTGACGACGAATTAAAGGCGGTGCTTGAGATCGCCCGCCGGCATCAACTGACGGTGCTGACCGACGAGATCCACTGCGATCTGGTGTATCGGGACAAACCTGCTCATACCATGCTGGCCCGACTGGCGGATGAGGAGGATGCTCTGGTAACGGCCATTGCTCCGAGCAAAAGTTTCAACATGCCCGGTTTGGGCTTGTCAGCGTTGGTGATTCCAGACGCTGAACGCCGCCGGGCCATTAAAGCGGTGTTTGATTCTTTGCATTTGCCTCAGTGTAATCCGTTCAGCGTGGCGGGCTTTGAAGCCGGTTACCGACAGAGTGGCGAATGGCTGGATCAGCTGATGGTGTATCTGCAGGCCAATCGAGACTATGTGCTGGAGCAGGTTACCGCGCGCTGGCCCGGAATTCGGGTGTCAGCGCCGGAAGGCACCTATCTGATGTGGCTGGATTGCCGGAAACTGGGGTTAGACGATGCCGGGCTGAAACGTTTCTTTGTGCAACAGGCGGGGGTGGGCATGAACCCGGGGGTTACCTTTGGCGAGCCAGGCAGCGGTTTTATGAGACTCAATATTGGTTGCCCGCGAGCCGTACTGGAACAGGTAATGGCCCGTGTGGAATTGGCCTTGGCGCAGCGTTAAGGCCGGCTAAACCGGCGGGCGCCGGCCTACCCGGGTTGCCAGCAGCAGCCCGGATAGAATCAAAGCACCGCCGACCAGGTGCGCCGCGCCCAGTGCTTCATCCAGAAACACACTGGCCAGAACCGAGGCAAACACCGGCACCAGATACATGAAAATGGCCGCTTTGGCGGGGCCAATCTGTTGCACGCCATAGTTCCAGAAACCGTAGGCCAGAATGCCGGGGAAGATGGCGAAGTACAGCAGAGGCAGCGCCGTGTCACCAGACCAGCTGAAGCCACCGGAAAAGAACAATAGGTCGGCAAGGTAGAACGGAAACAGCACACAGCTGCCCAGCAGAATCTGGGTAGTGAGAAAGGTCAGGGGTGGCAATGGTACAGCCTGCCGCCGCAGCAGGACCGAAAACAGCCCCCAACTGGCCACGGCCGCCACCATAATCAGATCGCCGGGTTGCGCCTGCAGATTCAGCAGAATCGACAGATCGCCCCGTGCCACTACCGTGACAATACCCAAAATGGCTAAACCAATACCCAACGCTTGCAGCGGGCGGGTTTTGTCGCCCAATAGGATCCAGGCAAGCAGGGCCACGAATATGGGAATGGTGGAGTTGATCAGTGCAATGTTGGTGGCGGTGGTGGTCAGGGCTGCGTAGTAGAGCAACGAATTGAATGCCGCGACACTGAAGGTGGCCAACGCCAGCATGGAGCCGAGGTGCTGGCGAATCACGTGCCGGTGGCGCCAAACGCCGGGCAGGCCGAAAGGCAGCAGAATGCACAGGGCGATCACCCAGCGCCAGAACGACATGGAAAGCGGCGGAATGCTGTCTACCGTGCCTCGCGCGATGACCGCGTTACCGGCCCAGAACAGAGGCGTCAGTACTAAACCGATATAGGCCAGCCCCGGTGTGCGGGGCACGATGCCGGCGTTCTCTGCAGCCACGTTGTTATCCTTCAGGCTCGATGCATTAAACGCCTAGCATACTACTCTCCTGGAACTTCTGCCTCCGTACCAATGTGGTAGGCCGCAAAGCCGGCCATCACCACCTGATCCACCGCCATGCCGATGACGCGGCCATTGGCATTCGAGCGAATCGGGTATTGCTCGTTGGTGATGGGATCTGACACGTAACCGAGGATTTCCCCTTCGGACACACGATCTCCCAAGGCCACTTCGCTGAACAGAATGCCGCCGTGCTGGGCGCGAATCCACAGCGAGTCGTAATACACCGGTTGCGGATCACCCCAGACAAACATCCGGGAGATCATGCCGTGCTTTTCCATCAGGCTGTTGAGGCTGTTGACGCCGGCTTTGATCTGGTGCTCCTGAATGCGCAGCGATTCGCCGGCTTCCAGCGTCACCGCGCGGATGCCTGCATTGACCGCGGCGGTTCGCAACATGCCTTCAGAGCCCGAGCTGTGTACCACCGCCATTCGGTCAAAGCCCTTGGTGAATTCCGCGACCTCCGGGTTGTTCATGTCGGCGCGCAGTTGCGGCAAGTTGGTGCGTTTGAGGGATCCGGTGTGGATATCCACCAACATGTCGCAATGACGGATGACACTGTTGAACAGCGAATGTGCGATGCGGTCTGCCAGCGTGCCGTCGGGGCGGCCCGGGAAATAACGGTTCAGGTCACGACGGTCGGGCAGATAGCGGGTGCCTTGCTGGAAACCGGTCAGGTTCACGATGGGCACGCCAACGACCTGGCCGCTCAATTTGGCCGGGTCCAGGTCGTACATGGCGCGCCGTACGATTTCGATGCCGTTCAGTTCATCGCCGTGAATAGCGCCAGTCAGGCACAGAGTCGGCCCGGCGTGCGCACCGTTCACCACCAGTACCGGAGTAATCTGGGACAGCCCGGCAATTTGAATATTCGGCGACCAGGCCAGACGGGTTGAAGTACCCGGTAGCACTTCTTTGCCCAGTATGGCGAAAGTTTCCGAAGGAACGGGCTCGGCTTCGGTAACGTCCGGCTCGCTTTCCTCGGTCGCCGTTGGCTCCTGGGGAGCAGTGGAGTCTGTGTCCGCAGCATCGGTCGGCTCAGTTTCAGGAGCGGGTTCTGGCTCAGGCTCAGGCTCCGGCATGGGCGCGACTTCTTTCAGATCCACATTGGGGGCAATCTTCCGCGGCTGCTTGGCCTTGGTTGCCGTCGGTTCCGAGGTGGCTGCGCCTTGTTTATCCGCACCGGCGGCTTTCGCAGGTTCGGTCTCAGCGGATTCTTTGGCCTTCGGTGCTGCTTTTTTCTGGGTGTCGTGGCGTGGCTCGGAATGAACGACATCTTCGACACTTTCGTCCTCGGCCAGTTGAGCGATCAAAGGCCCGGGCGTTTCGGAAACCGTCTGTGCTTTTTGCGTGTCAGCCCATGCACTGAATGGCGCCAGTACCAGAAGAAAACCGGCAAGCAGTGTGCTGGGCGTGTGGCTATGATGACGTTGAAACAGCATAAATCCTCGAGTACCTTGACGAAACGGCCCTAGGATAGGGCTCTCAGCGAGTAATGAATACGGCTGTGAAGAAGCTGTAATGCCACTTTCATGATTCCGGGCCGAATTCAGACAGCTGATTGTGTATAACTGAACTATCTTGCAATCATAAGACTGTTATACCGAGACTAAGGAGAGAACTGTATGGACCTTTTGCGTATTTTGATTGCGATTCTGTTACCGCCATTGGGGGTGTTTTTACAGGTGGGTATCGGAAAGCACTTTTGGATCAACATTCTGTTGACCATTCTCGGCTACATTCCGGGCATTGTTCACGCGGTTTGGGTGATCGCCAAGAAATAGCCCGGCGGTTAAGCCGGGGCTGTGGTATGCCAGAGATCGTCTTTCTGGCAGGCGCGGTGCTCGGCTTCCAGTTTCAGTAGGTGGGCCAACGCAGAGCGGGCAGCGAGCCCGTGTATTGCGGTTGGCACATCGTCGTAGGCTTTTGCCGTCAGATCCTTCAGGGAAACCGGAGCCAGTGCTGCCAGCGCCCGGAACACCTTATGCTCCCGTGACAGGCGGTGGGTAATCAGATAATCCACCACGGCCTCTGGCTGCCCCATAAGAAACCCGTGTGCCGGGGCAATGAACTGAATCTTCTCTTCCAGCAATTCGTACAGCGATTCCACATAGGCTTTCATATCGCCGTCCGGCGGATTAATCACCACCGTTGAGCCTTGCATGATGTGGTCACCGGAAAACAGCAGATCCTGGTCGGTCAGCAGCAAACACAGGTGATTCGAGGCGTGGCCGGGGGTGTGGATAACTTTCAGCACACCGGCTTCTGTAGCGATCAATTCACCGTGTTCGGGGATGTCATCCGGCGTGAAGGCGCGGTCTTGGCTGGCACCTTCCGGCGCTGGCCAGCCGAAAACCCGGCAGTTGGTGCGCTCTTTCAGCAATCGGGTGCCCGGAGAGTGGTCAAGATGGGTATGGGTGACCACCACCTGATCCACCGCACCATCGGTCACTTCCAGAATGCGTTCAATATGGTTTTCATTGGCCGGTCCGGGATCAATCACGGTAAAACGATCGAAACCCAGAATGTAGGTGTTGGTGCCGGGGCCCGTCATCATCCCCGGGTTCGGCGCGGTCAAACGAACCACGCCGGCGGCTACCTCAACCGGTTCACCCGGTGTGATCTGCGCCTGCACCGAACCTGCACCCTCTGGGTCCAGTTTTACGGCTTCGTCGTAGGCGGGTGCGTTCGGCTCCAGAAGCACCGGTTTGCCTTTTCGGATCGCCGGCCAGGGGTCGGTCGGGAAGGGTTCTGGCGGGTTGGCGTGGGCGTAGCGCATCAGTTCAGCCGTGGTGTCGAAGTCGCACAGAACCCGCAGGGTTCGAATGGTCGGCAGACCTAACAAGCGCTGCCCGGCTTTGTGTTCTGCCAGTGCTTGAGCGGGTGAAATCCAGACGTGATCAATGGTTTCCGAGCCATCGTGGCTGGCAATTTGCCCTTCGGGTGCGGCAGCAATAAAGAATCGGGTATCAAACCGGCGCGGTGGCCCCGGTGGTGTGACCCAATGGCTCAGGTACGCTAAATGGTCCAGCGGTATGGTTAATTCGTACTTTTTGCAAAGCTCGGCCAGACACACGGTTTCCTGGAACAGCGCGTCGCGATCTGCGTGTACCGGGTGGTCCGGGCCGATAAGTTTTCCGGTTTTGTCCAAGGCCAGCAGAACGCCGGACTCTTCAAAGCATTCCCGAACCGCGGCCAGCATATAATCCACTCCGCCGCCTTCGACCAAGCTCATGGTCTGGCTAATAGCGGAGTCTTCCACGCCAATGGCATGATCCCGGCATTCGGGTTCCTCGACATTCACAGCCCCGCCGGGGAAGACGAAATAACCGGGTAGAAAGATCGCCTCCCAGGTGCGTTGCAGCAGAAGGACTTCAATACCGTTTTCGCTATCGCGAGTCAGAGCCAAAGTGGCCGCAGGACGAATGCTCATAGATCACTCTTGTTTTGTTATTCCAGATGCGCCTCGAATGCTCGAGCGATGATTGGGAGCGGTTTTTGGAAAGCCCACCCCCAATCATTGCCCGCTCCCAAGTTTAAAGCGCAGGAGCATGACTCAAGATACCTGATACCGACGTAAGATGAGAAGTCACAAGCGCAAGGGTATGATGCTCACACGTTAAAACGATCGTAAAACAGGACACCACCGTGGCAAGAATCAAACTGGAATTCCCGGACGACGCCTTCAGCTTCGAAACTCTTCTACCCGTTAGAATCAGCGATATTAACGGCGCCAACCATTTAGGCAACGATGCGCTGATTTCCATGCTCTCGGAGGCCCGGGCGCAGTTTCTGGTGGCAAACGGCATTAAAGAGGCCGATCCGAGCGGTAATGGCATTATTGTTACCGACCTCGCCACCATGTATCAGGGCGAATCGTTTTACCCGGACATGCTGCGGTTTGAAGTGGGGCTGATGGATTTCAATAAATACGGTGGCGATTTCGTGTTCCGGGTGACCAAAGCCGACAGCGGTCAGCCGGTTGCGTTGGCGAAATACGGCTTTGTGTTCTTTAACTACAACACCCGTGAAGTTACGCCGGTGCCGGAGAGTTTTCGCGCGCGGTTTGAGTAAAGGGTTAGATGATAAATCAACCGATGGTGCAGGGTGCACCATCGGTATGGGGTCAGCCGTGTGAACAAATAATTAGCTGGAGAGCTTGTTCCACTCTTTTTCGGCTTCGTCTTTCTTCAGGCCGTATTTTTCCTGAAGCTTGCCGATGAAGTTGTCTTTCTTGCCGCCGATCTGGTCAACATCATCGTCGGTCAGTTTGCCCCATTGTTCGCGCACTTTACCTTTTAGCTGTTTCCAGTTGCCTTCCAGAATGTCGTTATTCATAACTTTATCCTCATCTTGAAAATAATTGCATGAATTCAGAGCTAAAGGGGTAGGTGTTCCATCAACCTTTACCTCGAGGTAAAACTTTGCTGCTTCGTTACTGAGCTCTACAGCTCGGTATTCAGGCTGGCACAGGCGTGTTTTGTTGACAACCGGTGAACGGAGCGTGGCGCGAGATCGGCGGGGTCGTGTTTTCTTATCTTCTTGAAAAATAATAAGTATTTTTCACTGTTACGACTTTGTGAGCTGTCGGTAACCTGATAGCCACAAGGGCTGTGGCCGCCGCTAAAATCTTTCGGGAGCTCAGTCGCGGGCGCGTTGGTCCAGAGTTTTCTGGCCCTGACGATAAAGGCTGTAAGCCATGATCCCGGCGAGCAGGTTGCCGATCAGCGCACCGGTCATCAGGCCGGGCAGCCCGCCGATTTGTGAGCCGATCCAGAGCATGGGCAGGTAGCAGCCAAACAGGCGTAACACCGAGATCAGAAGCGCGCGCATGGACATGCCAAGAGCGTTGTTGATGGATACCATCAGGATGCACACCCCCAGGCCGCTGTAGCTGAGCGGCACGCGCAGCAGGTAGCTAACCAGTACATCTTGTACGTTGGCGTCTGAGCTGAACAAGGTGGACACCACCCCTGAGGCGCCAAGCCACACCAGCCCGATGAACAGCTGCCAGCCGATGATAAAGCGCACGGCAATGCGTACCAATTTGCGGATCTGGTCGATTTCTCCCGCGCCCAGCAAGCGCCCGACCATGGGGGGCATGGACATGGTGAGTGCCAGTACGACGACGATGGAGAAAAACTCCAGTCGGGTGCCCAGGCCCCATGCGGCAACAGCGGCTGAGCCGAATCCGGCCACCAGTGCTGTAGCCAGTATGGCGGCCAGTGGCGGCATGAGTTGGCTGACCATGGCGGGCGCCATGATGCCGCCCAGTTGTTTTGCGGCTTTGGCTAATTGCAGTTGCAGCAGATCGAACCGGAGCCACTGGCGCTTGAGCAGCATGGGGTACATGACCAGACCGCCAATGCTGAAGGCGGTGATGGTGGCCCAGGCGGCACCGGGCAGGCCCCAGCCGAATACGAAGATGTAGAGTGCGTCCAGTGCGATGTTGAGCAAGCTACTGACAATCATCATGTAGCCGGGCAGTTTGGTGTCGCCGTTGGCGCGGCTGATGGAGTAGCTGAAGTAGACCATGGCGCCGACCCAGGCGGAGGTGAGCCAGGGTGCCCAGTATTCGCGGATGACGGGTCGCAGGGTTTCTTCGGCACCGAGTAAATCGAGTATCAGGGTTTGTAGCAGCCATACTGAGATGCAAAGTGTCAGTGCGAGGCCGGCTCCGACGGCGATGACGAGTCCGCCGAGGCGTTGTGCTCGTTGGCTGTCGCCTTGTCCTAGGGTGCGGGAGATGATGGCGGTGGTGGCGATGCCAAGGCCGACGTACATGCCGCTGACGAGTTGTTGCATGGGTACGGTGAAGCCCAGTGCCGCGAGCGGATCGCGGCCGAGTTGGCCGACGAAGGCGCTGTCGGTGAGTTGGAATGTCATCAGTGAGAGGACACCGAACAGCATGGGCCAGGTCATGTGGTAGAGCTGGCGGCCTAGGGAGGCGTTTTGCAGGGCTTGTTGCACGTTGGTTTTGGGGCCTTCGGTTGGGTGTTTGGCGCAGATTCTAACAGGTCATGGGTTTGGTGCATCTGCTGATCTGGTATCAGGCCTTGGGAGTTGACCATAGGGCAAAGACCCCCCTCCAAAAACCGCTCCTTCGGCACGTCCATGTGACGCTTCTGCTCCGCCATCCATGGCTGCGCACATTTTTGGAGGGGTGTCTTCGCCCTATGGCCTCGGCATGGGAGTGGTACTCCGGTGCCGAGGTTAAGGTGTTCTCTAGTTGTTATAGAACTTTCAGTGCTGCTTCGTAATCTGGCTCGTTTTTGATTTCACTGACCAGTTCGCTGTGGATAACTTTGTCATTTTCGTCCAGAACCACCACCGCACGGGCGCACAAACCGGCCAGCGGGCCATTCTGGATGCCTACGCCGTAGTCTTGCTGGAAGCTGTAGTTACGGAAGGTTGATAGGGTTTCAACGTTGTTCAGGCCTTCTGCGCCGCAGAAGCGGGATGCTGCGAAGGGCAGGTCGGCAGAGACAACGAGTACGACGGTGTTGTCGAGGTTGCCGGCTTTTTCGTTGAATTTACGGGTACTGGCGGCGCATACGCCGGTGTCGATGCTGGGGATGATGTTCAGGATTTTGCGTTTGCCAGCCCAGTTGTCGAGTTTGACTTCTTCCAGACCGCTGGTGGTCAGGGTAAATGGGGCGGCGTTGTCACCGGCATTTGGGAAGGTACCGCTGAGTTCGATCGGGTTTCCGTCCAGAGTTACGTTGTTCGCCATGGTTTGCTCCTTGCTGATTGGTTTCGGGAATTTGTACTTACTCTATGTAGCCTAGTTTGGATGAGTTTTCATCCATGCAGCATGTAGGGGCTTTCTGAAAGTCGCGTGAGTTGTGTATGGGATACGACAGAGTGCCGTCTTTTAAAAAATGTGAAGACGGCACGAAAACGGAACCATTTCTATCATCAAAATAGTTTTTCAATGGGGCTGACTTGTAAGCTGGGCTTTGACGTCAGATTTTTTGAAAAACTGAGGCTATGGATAATGCTCGGTTTTACTCACAAGGTTATTTTGTGGCTTGAGCAGCTGTTCAAGCCAGCTAATTTTACTGATACGCCGCCCAAAAAATTCTGCCCCTGATAAAGTGTGATGTCCGTAATCATAGAAAAATTTATTGTAATTTTCGTCCAATGCAAAGCACTTTTTCTGATTTTCATCACAGACATAATCCATTCGATCTAGAATTAAAAATTGATTTCCTTGAGCAAGCTCTTTTATTCTTTGGTTTGCTTTCTCTGCACGGGGGGAGTTTTCTCCCATTTTGTAATGTTCGAAGTGCTTGGCATTAACTCTGTTCGTAACAAGACTTGGGGCATCCTCAAGGTCAGTGCTTCTTTCAGCCTTCCACAAAACATAGTCAGCCAAGTTTCTGTATCCATTAAATTGTTTAAATTCAAATATATTATTTGATACTGCAACTATCTTGTTTTTTTGTTTTAAGTTTTCGATTACGGTTTTTAATTTATCAATATCCTCTTCCGAGTATCGAGATGAAATCAGCACTATATCTGAGTTTTCTAGGTTTTTAGATCTATAAAATTTGTGTGTGGGGTCTGCTAGATATCTTATCTGTACACCATACCTGGATATAGAGATTTGATCCCTTACATACTCGCTATTGTAGAGGACATTAAACAAATCTTTAGAATGTGAGTTTCCGACGAGTAAAATTTTGTGCTGGGTTGTATTTCCATAAAACCATGACTCTTCATCTGATTTATTATTTTCTACACTATAAGATTCATCTCCAGTGATCTGCTTTAGAATGTCCCAGCTTTGCTTTTGCAAAGCCCTATTGTCCGGCTCATAGGATAGTGCATCTAGACCGACTGACCTAAAGCTAGCACCATTGGTTAGTGAGCCGTAGCTTCCAAATGCTATCACAATCAACATTGAACATGCTGAAACCAATAACACTTGTTTTGAGGTTCTAAAGTATGAAGTTTTTCGATTTCTAAATGGTGTTTCAACAAATTTCCAAGTCAGCCATGCAAGAACTAGCGACGCTAAAGATAATAAGGCCATTGTAGTATATGGCAAAGGTTCAAAGCTTTGTACCCTAGCAAATGCAAAAATAGGTTGGTGCCAAAGGTAGGCGCTATAGCTAATAAGCCCTAATGAAACTAATATTCTTGTGCTTAGTATTCGTTTTGTTATTCCATCTAGGTTGCCAAATATTATTATCAAGCTGGCACCAATAACAGGGGGGAGCGCGAAAAAGGATGGGAATGGGGTGTTTTCATCGTAAATTATTACGGGTATTAAGATTAGTAAAAAACCGAAAGAAGATAGAGTATTGTTTCCATATTTTTTTCCTTTGCTGAGAATGAAGGCGCAGATTGCACCAGCACCGAGTTCCCAAGCCCGAGTGGGGAGAAGATAAAAGTTTGCACTTGGGTGGGTTTTGGATGCCCACTCTGAAAGTATTAAGCTAAAAAATGAAAAAATTACTAAAGTTAGGAAAACGGGATTTCTTCCAAATCTCCAAAGTAGCAAAAGCAACACGGGGAAAAATATATAGAATTGCTCCTCAACTGCGAGGCTCCAAGTGTGTAGCAGAGGGTTTTCTTCAGCATCTTGAGCAAAATAGTCCTCTTTTCTCCAGAATAAGATATTTGAAGAAAATATCGCTATAGAAATGAGAGCTTGTGAAAAATCTTTGAATTGTTCTGGTAACAATAAAAACCACGCAAAGGGAATGCACAAGGCTGAGATGAATAAAAGTGCTGGTAGAATTCGTTTTGCTCGCCGCTCATAAAATCGGGTAATGGAAAACGAACCCTTGTCAAGTTCATCAATTAGGATGGTTGTAATTAGGTATCCGCTAATTACAAAAAAGACATCAACGCCGACATAGCCGCCGGAGAACCATGAGAAGCCAGCGTGAAAAAGTATGACTGGCAGGACGGCAATCGCTCGTAAGCCGTCAATCTCTCTTCTGTATTGCATTCCTAATTGCCCATTCTTGAATACGGAAAAGCCAAAGATCATAGGTAAAGGCTATGGCTCGGCGTGAAAACCCCGACATTATAGAGGTTAAAAGTTAGCCATGTAACTATGATGAACGTTCAGTGTATGAGGCTACGCGAAATGTAGGCGGAGGCAGGAGGCGGGCCGGCCGTCCAAAAATTTGCGGAGCCATGGATGGCGGAGCAGAAGCGCCACAAGGATGTGCCGTTAGGAGCGGTTTTTGGACGGCTGGCCCGCCTCCTGGCGCCCTTCTCTACAGCTTCAGGCTACGAATGTTCAGGAGCTGGCGTTCTGGGTTTCAAAGCCCTGTGCCGGGTAACGCTGCACCATCAGCAGGTAGCCGAGTAAGCCCAGGGCGCCACAGGTGGCGATGATGCTTGCCATGACCAGTGGCGTGCCATCGTGTAGATGGCCGACGAGCGCACCGGCGGTGGCGGCGGCACTCATCTGGATGAAGCCAAGAAGCGCAGAGGCGGAGCCGGCCATGGTGGGGTGGTTGGCCAGGGCGCCGGCCATGGTTTGGGGCAATACCATGCCGGTGCCAACCATGAACAGGGTCTGGGGCAGGATGACCGCCCAGGGGCTGTAAATCTGGTTCCAGGCCAGTAAGGCCATGGCCATTCCCGCAGCTACGGTGGTTACCAGGCCGTAGAGCAGGACCTGGTCCGGGTGGAGCTGATTGGTTAGCCGGATGGACGTCATGTTGCCCAGCAGGTAGCCGCCGGCAGTCACTGCGGTGTACAGGCCGAAATGTTCCGGGGCCACGCCCAGAACATCAATCAGAACGAACGCTGAGCCGGACAGGAACGCGAAGATACCGCCGTAAATTGCAGCGCTGGTGAGGGTATAACCTACGAATGTCATGTCGGCGCTGACTTTGCGGTAGTTACGCAACAGGCTGCCCAGGCGGAAAGGCTGACGGTTGTTCTGGCTTAGTGGTTCCGGTATGCCGATGGCGATGATGGCGATCATGATCAGGGCATAGCCGGCCATGACCGTAAAGATCCAGTGCCAGTCCATATGGGCGACAATCAGCCCGCCAAACGTTGGTGCGATTGCCGGTGCCAGCGCCATCATGCCGCCCAGCATAGCCAGGATTTTGGCGGCGTCTCTCGGTTGATAGACGTCACGAACGATGGCTCTTCCCAGCACCGGGCCGGCAGAGCCGCCCAAGGCCTGCAAAAAGCGGAACATCTGCAGGGACTCTATACTACTGGCCAGCGCGCAGCCTATGCTGGCCACGGCGAACAATACCATGCCGCCAATCATGACCGGCTTACGGCCGAAGCGGTCAGCCAAGGGGCCGCAAATCAGTTGGGCTATAGCAAACCCGACAACATACAGGCTGAGGGTCAGCTGTACCTGATCGGTTCCAGCGCCAAAGTCACTGCCAATCTGGGGAAGTGCAGGCAGGTACATGTCCGTAGCCATAGGGCCCAGAGCCACGGCAGCCGCCAGCAGAATGGTTGTCCAGATACTTGTCAGTGCGAGCATGGTTTATGTGGGGCCCATGATGATGTTTGCGAGGCAGGTTTGGGGACGTCCTTCCGAAACTGTGCGGAGCCATGGATGGCGGAGCTCAAGCGTCACATGGACGTGCCGAAGGTGCGTGTTTCGGAAGGACGTCCCCACACCTGCCGACCTATTGCGAAGTGGAAGTCTAGGACGATATGCCCGCAAAAATAACAGCCCGAGCTCTCATGCAATACATGAATGAAATTGATTGATTAATTGTTCAGCCCATTCATGGTGGCTGCGACGGAGTTCAGCTGGTTGCGAACCCAGCGGTGGGCGGGGTCGGTTTGGTGGCGGCGGTGCCAGAGCATCAGCAGGGTGAAGGGGTTGTATTCGAACGGCAGCGGCACGTAGGCGAAGTCGCGCATCAGCTGGCTGCTCATGCGCTCGGGGGCGGAGGCCAGCATGCTGGTGCCTCTTAACAGCTCGGGCAGGCCAGAGAAATTAGACACGGTTACCATGCTTCGGCGCTGAACCCCGCGGGTATCCAGAGTGCTGTCCAGGCCAGGCTTTTCACCGGCCGAGAACAGTACAGTGATGTGGTCGGCCTTCATGTAATCGTCCATGCCGACAGGTGCTTCGCGCATGTTCGGGTCGTAGAACACCACAATGCGATCGGCCATCAAGCCCCGTTGCATGATGTCGGTGGCCTCGGGTGCGTGGGGGCTGATCACCAGGTCGCAGGCTTCCTTTCTGAGCATGTCGGGGTTGGGAATACCTGAAGGTATCACCTGCAAATGAATGCCCGGTGCCTGTTCGCGCAGGATCTTCACCAAGCCGGGCAGTAGCAAATCCCGCTGGTAGTCGTTGGCGGCAATGGTGAAGGTGAATTCAGCAGTGGCCGGATCAAACGGTGGGCCCGAGGGCAGGGTGCGGAGGTCGTCCAGCAGATGGCGAATGTGAGGCCCGGTACGCAACGCGTATTCGGTGGGCACAATGCCTCGCCCTGATTTCACAAACAGCGGGTCGCCGAAGGCTAAGCGCAGGCGGTCGAGGGTGTGGCTGACCGCCGACTGGCTGACGCCTAAGCGAACAGCCGCGCGGGATACGCTGCTTTCGTCCAGTACGGCAATGAAGGTCGCCAGCGATCGAAGATCGAGATTTAATATATCAACGGATTTCATCGGTCGGAGTTTAGGTGAGGGTGCCCGTTTTGTCACGGCACACCCTCATGGGAAGCAGCTTCAAGGCGTTAGTTGGAACGGGCGGCCAACCAATCTGCCAAAGCCAGCCAGCTGGCTTTCGGAGCTTTGCTGCCTGCGAGAATGCCCATGTGCCCGCCGGGCGCGACTTGGAAGGTTTTATCCACAGAGCTGACGTGGTCCATGATGCGCTTGGCTGCGCCGGGTGTTGCCAGGGTGTCGGTTTCCCCGGCGATGGCCAGTAGATTGGCGTTGACGTTCTCTAAACGCGCAAAGTCGTCGCCAATCTGGATTTGCCCTTTTGCCAACTGGTTATCAACCCAGACCCGAACCAGAGTGTCCTGAACAACGCCGCCCGGGTACGCGACCATTTTGTCGAGGAATGCCGAGGTGGTGGCGTGGTTGGTGACAAACTCCCGGTCTCCCAAGCGTACCAGCAACTCCCAGTAGCCCATGGCGCTGCCAATCGGATTGGTCAATTTGAAACCGAGGGTGTTGGCCCAGCCCGGGGTGTGGAACCAGTGCGGTTTTACTTTATGGATGTGGAAACCGGTGCGCCGGTACACCGCCCCGGATATCTCAGCCAGCCGCTGGTACATCATGCCGAGAACGCCAGATGCGTGGCTGTCGATGGGCAGGCCAACAACGATGGCGTTGCGAATGTGCTGATCCCGGCTGAGCGCAGAGTAGAACATGGTAAACATGCCACCCATGCTCCAGCCGTGCAGCGACAGTTCTTGCTCGCCGCTGTGTTCGCGCACGCGGTTCAGGTATTCGGGCAGTAACTCTGCAACATAAGTATGAAGGTTGTAGTGGGTATGCTCCCGTTGGGGAATACCCCAGTCGATCAAATAAACCTCAAAGCCTTTGGCTCGAAGAAAGCGGACCAGGCTGCGGTTAGGAAACAGATCGTAGATCAGCATGTTCACCGCTAAAGGTGGAATGATCACAATGGGGGTTTTGTGCGCGTTGCGTTCGACGGGAATGAATATACCGTCAATCTCAACCAGCTCGTCTTCAAGTGGCGGGTAGTAACGCAGGCTGACGAGCCCGTTGGTGTGCAGGGTTTCGAACGGTGTTTGCCCGGCCTGTACCAGACTGGCTGCTTTAAAAACGCGATCGAAGGCGTTGCCCGCGTAGTGCAAGCTTTTATTTGATAGGTCGGATGCTGTGTTGAGGGCACGCTTTAGTGGCTTAAGCATAGGTGTTTCCGTAGGGCGCTAGAGTCAGAATGCGCCAAGCGTAAGGTTGAATCCATATTCAGTCCATGGCGAAATTGTCATTATGTGCCGGCGAAAGGGCCACGTTCGGCCACTGCCCAAGGCCGCTTACGATTGCTATGATGGCGCCTCTTTTGGCGACAATAATCAAAACAGGATCACCATGCTCAGTTTTCTGCCTGCTCCCATTATCGGTGTCATCAACTCCATTCTGCTAGCCATCAATACGGTTTTTTGGTGTGTGCTGCTGTATATCCCGGCCCTGCTTAAGCTTGTGATTCCCCACAAAGGCTTCCGCGTGCTTTGCACCAGGCTGATCATCTGGATTTCCGAATCCTGGGTGGCGTGTAACACCGGCTGGATGAAACTGACACAGCGCACGGATTGGCAGGTAGTGGGTGCCGACAACCTGAAGCGGGAAAGCTGGTATCTGGTGCTCAGTAACCATCAGAGCTGGGTGGATATTTTCGCTATGCAGCGCGTGTTTAATCGTCGGGCACCGTTTCTGAAGTTTTTCCTGAAACAGCAGCTGATCTGGGTGCCGGTGATAGGCTTGGCTTGGTGGGGGCTCGATTTCCCGTTTATGAAGCGTTACACGCGAGAATATCTGATCAAGCATCCTGAAAAGCGCGGTGAGGATTTGAAGGCCACCCGAAAGGCCTGTGAGAAATTCCGCTACACCCCGGTCAGCGTGATGAATTTTGTGGAAGGTACCCGTTTTACCAAGGCCAAGCACGACAAACAGAATTCACCCTATCAGCACCTGCTAACCCCGAAGGCGGGCGGCGCCGCATTTGTACTGGATGCGATGGGTGATTCCATCGAGACGCTGGTGGACGTCACCATCGCCTACCCGAATGGCGCGCCAAGCTTCTGGGATTTTCTGTGCGGCAAGGTGCCTGCAATCCGGATGGACATACGAACCCAGAATATTCCGGAGCATCTGAACGGGCGCGATTACACCAACGATGCCGAGCACCGTCAGAATATGAAGAGCTGGTTGGGTGAGGTCTGGCAGGCAAAGGATGCCCGCCTGACCCAAATGCTTGAGAAGTAAGCCGGGGCGGTATTAACCGCCCTCGTTGTTTTGGCCGGTGGCGATTTCCTCGGCCTTGACCAGCTTGAAGTTAATCTGCCGCCGCTCATCGTCCACACCAGCAAAACTGACGGTTACCCGCTGCTCGAGCTGGAAGATACGACCGTTCTTGTTATGCACCAGGCGCAAGGTGATCGGGTCAAAACCGAACTTTCCTTCCAGGTCCCGGCAGCTGACAAAGCCTTCCAGACCGTTGCAATCCAGACGTACGAAGAAACCAGCCGGTACGGTGCGGCTGATGGTGCCTTCCAGGGGTTCATCCGTGAGCGTCTTGGCAAAGTCGGCTTTCAGCCAGGTTTCCAGTGAGTTGGCCGCTTGGCGTGCCTTGAACTGGGTGGCTTGCAGGGTTTCCAGCTGGTCTTTGTTCAGCGCGGTGATGGGCGCATCCCACAAAGCCGCTTTGATCAGCCGGTGCACGTAGTAATCCGAGAACTTGCGCAGCGGTGAGGTGAAGGTGGTGTAAGCGGCCAGCCCCATACCTTGGTGCGGCGCAGGCGCTTCGCTGAGTTCAGCGCGGGCCAGCTGGCGAGACAAAATGGATTTCACCGGTACTTCTGCGTCCAGCTGCTCGCATTCTTTCATCAAGGTTTTGAAACCGTCGGCACTACTGGCATCGATATCGGCCAGATGCGGTGCATACCCATCCAGCAGTTTCCGGATGTTGTCGGCCCGGTCGTCACGCAATCCGGGATGCTGAATAAACAACCCTTTGCCTTGCTGGCTCAGGAAGTCAGCGGCACAGCGGTTGGCGGCCACCATGCACTCTTCCACCAAACGGTGGGCTTCGTTCTGCACGGACGGCTCAATCAGGCGAATGCGACGGTTTTCATCCAGGCGCAGGCGGAATTCCGGTCGATCGCTGCTCAGCAGTGCGTGCTCTGAACGCCATTTGCGAAGGGCTGTGGCGACCTGATGCAGTTGATCCAAACTGTTGCTGACATCGTCCGGCAGCGCGTTGATTTCATCGTCTTCCCGGCCTTCGATCAGGTGGGCAACCAGTTCATAGCTGAGTTTGCCTTTGGATCGAATGACCGCTTGATGAAAACTGTATTCACCAAGGCTGCCATCGTTGTTTACTTGCAGATCACACACCAGAGCCAGACGCGGAACATCCGGCATCAGCGAGCACAAGCGTGTGCTGATGCTGTCTGGCAGCATGGGCAAGGGCTCACCGGGGAAATAGATCGCGGTGGCGCGATGGAAGGCTTCCTGCTCGGCCGGGCTGTTCGGTTCGATCAAGGCCGAGGGGTCGGCAATGGCGATCGAGAGAGTCCAGCCAGTGGCGTTCGGCGTTGCCTTGAGCGCATCGTCCATGTCCTGTGTGCCCGGGCTGTCGATGGTGACATAGGGCTCGGCGGTGCGGTCTTCCCGGTTATCGGCAGCGGCGGTGATGCTTTCTTCTGACAGCTTGTCGGCCTGTTGCTGTACATTCTCGGGCCATGAGTCGGCGAGATCGAAGTTGGCAAGGGTGAAGGCACGTTCAAT
Organism: Marinobacter sp. MDS2; assembly: GCF_030718085.1. Taxonomy (NCBI): domain Bacteria; kingdom Pseudomonadati; phylum Pseudomonadota; class Gammaproteobacteria; order Pseudomonadales; family Marinobacteraceae; genus Marinobacter; species Marinobacter sp. MDS2. Next base: position 1,758,705 of record NZ_JAVAJF010000001.1, on the reverse strand, counting down.
ACCCGGCTCGCCCGCTTTACCGATGATACGCAAAACCTTCGCCTGACCTTTGCCGTCTTTGATCGGATGGCGATGGATCTGGCAATACACGAAATCGTCGGGTTCTGCGCCCATGCGCTCTTTTGGCGGAATGAAAATCCAGCGATTGATGCCCGGGGTTTCGGGGGCTACGAAGTGGCCTTTGCCTTTGACCAGATAGCGGCCCACAAAGGTGCTCAGGTTGGATTCGAGAAGCTCGTCGATAACACCTTGGGTTTTGCCTTTGTCGGCTTCCTGCTCAACAACGTTGACCCGATCGCCCGGTAGTACTTTCTGCATTTCCTCGGGGGGCAGGAACACATCCCGGCCTTCATCGAGGGCGACGAACCCGAAACGCCCGTTGGTGGACTTGACCGTACCGGGGAAGACCACCTTGTTTTCTTTGATATCGGTTTTCAGCTGGCGCAACTGATTGAGAGCGTCGGCATTGAGCATGAAGTAGTAACCTGGGCTTAAAATGAATGATGCTGCGAAGTATAACGGTTCTGTCAGTGTGAGTCAGATTTGTCGGCGGGGCTTTCGTCTAAGAAACGGTCGGCTGAGGCGCAATGGCCTCAGCCGCAGTAACCGGGCAGTTAGTTGTGTTCAGCAAACACCCGGGTTTGGCCTTGTTCGTTGAATAGGATCACTTTGTAGTGGTCTTTTCGATCACCCATTTCCATCCCGGGGGAGCCCGCCGGCATGCCCGGAACGCTCAATCCGGTGGCCTTGGGAGCTTCGCTGAGCAAACGCTTGATGTCATCGGCCGGGACGTGGCCTTCAATCACGTAATCGTTGACGATGGCGGTGTGGCAGCTGCCTAAACCCGGGATCAAACCGGCTTCGGCTTTAATTCGGCCCATGTCGTTGCTGTTGGTGGCGGTCACCTCAAACCCGTTTTCCTCGAGATGATCGATCCAATCACCGCAGCAGCCACAGGTGGGCGACTTGTAAACATGAATGCTGGGCGCTGCGCCACCGGCAAGGACAGCGGTCGAGAATCCGAGCGCCGCCATAAAGCCAAGGGCCAGAGAGTGCTTTTTCATAGTGTTACCTCAGTGGTGATGTGGGTTATCAGTAGATTCTTTATCTGAACCGGAAAGCCAGAACCACCACACAATGGCGGCCATGAGCGCAAGACCGCTGATATTGACCAGAAAAGTCGTCATGAGTTCGGCTCCTTGTGTTGAACGGATTTCTGACTGGTTTTGAACAAACGCAAACGGTTGGCGTTGGACACGACGGTCACGGACGACAACGACATGGCGGCACCCGCCAGAATGGGGCTCATCAGAACGCCCCAGATCGGATACAGCAGGCCGGCTGCGACCGGAATGCCCAGGGTGTTGTAGACAAAGGCGCCAAACAGGTTCTGCCGGATATTGGTGACCGTGGCCTGAGAAATCTCGATGGCATCCGGAACGCCGTGTAGCGAACCCCGCATCAGTGTGATTGAAGCGCTTTCGATGGCCACGTCGGTGCCGGTGCCGATGGCAAAACCGACATCGGAAGCGGCCAGTGCCGGTGCGTCGTTGATACCGTCGCCAACCATGGCCACGGTATAGCCTTGTTTGCGCATCTCGTTCACCACATCGGCTTTGTCTTCCGGCAGCACCTCGGCGCGGAAATCGTCAATGCCGGCGGCGTCAGATATGGCGCGGGCTGTGGCCTCGATATCGCCGGTCACCATCATGACTTTGATGCCGGAGTCGTGCAGGCGTTCAATGGCCGCTTTGGAATCCGGTTTGATGGCATCGGCAACTCCGATCACACCGATTAATTCATTGCCAAGCGCCAAATAAAGCGGGGTTCCGGCCTCATCGGTAATACCTTTGGCGGCTTCGGACAAACTATCAACGGCCAGCCCCTCGGCTTCCAGCCAGCGGCGGTTACCCAAGCGCAGGGGTTGGCCATTGGCTTGCCCGAGGACGCCTTTGCCGTTCAAAGCCTCGAAGCCGGATACCGTTTCGGGGGAAACGCCTTCGTCTTTGGCTTTGGCCACAATGGCCTCCGCCAAGGGGTGTTCCGAATGCCGCTCCAGCCCGGCGGCCAACGCCAGCAGCCTATTCTCATCGCCATCAAGTGCATGAACCCGTGTCACCGCAGGATGACCTTCAGTGATGGTGCCGGTTTTATCCAGAATCACCAGATCAATCTTGCCGGCAGTCTGCAGGGCATCCCCCTGACGAATCAGAATGCCGTATTCAGCAGCTTTGCCAACGCCGACCATGACAGACATCGGCGTTGCCAGGCCGAGCGCACAAGGGCAGGCGATGATCAGCACCGTGGTGGCCGCCACCATCATATGCACCACTGCCGGTTCCGGCCCGACGTTGTACCAGACCAGTGCCGCTGCCACCGCGATCAGCATGACCGAAGGTACGAACACCGCAGAAATCTTGTCGGCCAGCCGACCAATGGCCGGTTTCGACCCCTGAGCCTTCTTCACCAACTTGATGATCTGCGCCAGCGCGGTTTCACTGCCCACCCGGGTGGCTTCGTAAATAATCGACCCGTGAGTGTTCAGCGTGCCGGCGGAGACTTGATCACCGTCGGCTTTGTTCACAGGCATGGGCTCACCGGTGAGCATGCTTTCATCGATACGCGTGGAGCCTTCCACAATCACGCCGTCCACCGGCAACTTCTCACCGGGCCGAACCCGAATGCGGTCACCTTGCTGAACGTCTTCCACAGGAACGTCCTGCTCTTCGCCGTCCCGAATCACCCGAGCGGTTTTCGCTCGCAGATCCAGCAGCCGCCGCACCGCTTCCGAGGTTTTGCCCTTGGCGCGCAGCTCCAGCGCTTGCCCGAGGTTAATCAAACCAATGATCATCGCCGATGCTTCAAAATACACATGCCGCGCCATTTCGGGCAGCGCCTCGGGAATACTCACCACCACGATCGAATACAGCCACGCAGTGCCGGTGCCGAGGGCAATCAACGTATCCATATTGGCGTTGTGATGCTTGAACGCCTTCCAGGCTCCGGCGTAAAAATGCCCCCCGGTCGCAATCATCACGCCCAAGGTGAGAATGCCGAGATTGAGCCAGGTGATCTGGTTCTCGCTCGATACCGTCATCGAGCCAAAGCCCATGCCCCAAATCATCAAGGCAATGCCCAGTCCTAAACTGATGGCCATCTTGACCAGCAGGACTCTGTACTGCTTCTTGTCTTCCTCTTGCTTGCGATCGTCGGCGGCGTCTTCGTCCTCGATCTCGCGGGCTCCGTAACCCGCGCTCTCAATGGCCTGAATCAGACGGGCAGACTCCGCGGCACCGGTGGCGGTTGCAGTATTATCCGCCAGGTTCATATGGGCGTGAGAAACCCCCGGTACCGACAACAGCGCCTTCTCGATGGTGTTCACGCAGGAAGCACAAGTCGCGCCGGTCACTGCCAAGTGCACCTGACTCTCGCTGGATCTCTCGACCGATGTCACCTGAGAATCCCCTTTCGGGATGTCACTCGGCGACTGATCGGAGTGCTTGTTGGTGGCATCATCCGTCTTCGACGCGCAACAGCTCGACGAGGGCTCCTCAGCTGCAACCGGCTCTGCGGGATACCCGGTATCCGTCACAATTTGTGCAGCCTCAGCCCTGTCCACACTGTCTGGCAGCGCCACCGTTTGCGCCTCCAGATCGACTTCAACCAGATCGGCGTTCCCGGTTAACGGCTCCAGAGCGTTACGAATCTTCTTCGCACAGCCCTGACAGGACGCTCCGGAAATACTCAGAGCCGTACTCAAAACAGGTGCTTCGCTCATGGTTCAATGCTCCTTTTTCGAACAAGTAGCGGGATCGTCCCAATGCTCGATTAATCGACAAATCGTCTGCCCGTCCGGCGTACCATCCGGCATCTCCTGCCAGGCGGACAATGCCGACACCATCCGTGATCGCAACTGCTGCAAATCGGCAATCTCTCGATCCACCTCAGCCAAACGATGTTGGAACACATCCCGAACCATCGGACACGGAGAGTGGTGCTCGTCTGCCTGCCCTAAAATCTGCCGAATCTCCGGCAACGAAAAACCCAACTGCCGAGCCTTCCGGGCAAACCGCAATCGCCGCAGATCCTCGGCATCGTAGTATTGATAATTGTTGTCCGGATTACGACTGGGCCGCAGCAAGCCTTCCCGGGTATAAAACCGAACGGTATCCGGAGTGACATCGGCAGCAGTGGCGAGTTCTTTGACTTTCATAGGCAGCACCCAATGAACAATGACTAGCTGGATTCAGGAGAATCCACGGACCAAGTCAGCGGAGTGCTGGTGCGGGGTAAGTGCTTCCGAAAATGTTCGGAGCCATGGGTGAAGAGCGTGAGCTCTTCACGGGCTGGCCATGGATGGCCTGCCCAGGACCCTCGGCGCGACGCAGGAGCGATTAGCGCTGAGGGGCGGAGACAAGCGTACATGGAAGTACTAGCAGCGGTTTTCGGAAGCACTTACCCCGTGCCAGCACGGCAAACACGCTACTTCAAGGATAGACTAAAACCTATGACCCACTCACAGGTCAAAGGTTTCAGGAAGAAGAGTTCTTGGAACGCAGAAAAACACCACAGGACTTACATTGATCCGGCGCCATCAACTTAGCCTGCCAGCCAATCTTCGTGCCGCACGCCGGACAAGACAGCCGCAACTGCAACACAATAATCGGAATCACCAGCACCACCAGAAGCACCCCAAGGCCGCCCCAGTCATCACCGGAAGAAATCCCCAACTGACTGCTGAACACCAGCACCAGAATCAGCGCAAAAAACGCAAAAAGGAAATAGTTGCGGTTCCAGCGCTCCCAGCGGCGCAGCTTGGCATCCTGCTCCGAAGACAAATACCTGGCAGACATACACATCACACTCAAAGAAAGACAGACCGCAAAGTTTGCAGCGCAGAAGCATTAATTACAATTCGGAAGTGACCTGCAGACCGGTAAACAGAGAATCCTCCCGGATCGCCCTTTCCAATACCGGCCCGGGAACCGGACGACTGATCAAATACCCTTGCACCAGATTGCATCGATGGGCCTGAAGAAAATGCAGCTGATCTTCCGTTTCCACGCCTTCAGCCACCACCTGAATACCCAGATTATGCGCCAGATTGATCACCGCCCGGGTAATCACCGCATCATCATGGCGCTCCGTCACATTCGTAATGAACGACCGGTCAATCTTCAGCAAGTCCACCGGGAAATCCCGCAGATAGCCCAACGACGAATATCCCACGCCGAAGTCATCGATGGCCAAACGCGTGCCTAGTTGGTGCAACTGCGTCAGCTGACTGCGATTCTGCGCGATGTTCTGAATGAAAATTTCTTCCGTCAATTCAAGCTCAAGCATGTGTGGGGCAATATTTTCTGCCGCCAGAGTATCCCGCACGTGGTCAACCAGTGTGGCATCCTCCAGCTCACGGCCGGACAAATTCACCGCAATTCTCAGGTGTTCGCAGGCGGTGCCTTTCCAACGAGCCAATTGCCGACAGGCCGCCAGTACTACCCATCGGCCGATCTCGGTGATGCGGCCGCTCTCTTCAGCCAACGGAATAAACTCAACCGGCGACAGCAGGCCCCGGGTAGGGTGTTGCCAACGAATGAGGGCTTCAACGTTATTGATCTCACCCGTGTCGAGATCTAACTGGGGCTGGTAATGCAGTACAAACTCATCGTTCGCCAGAGCCTCGCTGAGATCCTTGTCGAGTTCCAGGCGCATCATCTCTTTCTCTTGCATACCCTCGGTGTAGAACTGATAGGTATTGCGGCCCTGATCCTTGGCCCGGTAGAGCGCAATGTCGGCATTGCGCATCAGCGTGTCGGCATCGTGGCCGCTTTGAGGATAAACGGCAACGCCCATGGTCGCGGTGATCTGGTGCACTTGCCCCTGCGCTTCGAAAGGTTCGGCAAAGCACTGTTTGATCTCGCCAAGTAGATGGATGACATCATCAATGTCGTCCATTTGCTGTTGGCAGATCATGAACTCGTCGCCCCCCGAGTAGGCCACCAAAACGGTCTCGCTGCTGAGATCGTTCAGCCGTTCCGACACCTTGATCAACAGTTCGTCACCGAATTGGTGGCCAAGGGTATCGTTAAGAACCTGAAATCGGTCGAGATCAATCATCACCAAGGCAACCTGGCGCAACTGGCGGTCGGCAATGTTGAGGGTATGTGACAGGTCTTCCATGAAAAAGCGACGATTGGCCAGGCCGGTCAGGGTGTCGGTGGATTCCAATCGTTCCAGATCGACCTGCACCGCGACACGTTCGTCGACCTGCCGCTCCAGTTCAAGCCGTGTTCTGAGCAGGGAGTGTGTGCGTTTGAACGTGACCTGTCCCAGCAGTATGGTCAGACTGGCCAGAACCCCCATCACAATCACGCTGATAAAGGTGATGCGTGGCCACTGGCTGCGCTGATTCGCGACCCAGTCGTTGGTGGGGCTCAGGGCAAGGCGCCAATCCAGCAAGGGGATATTGACGGGCATGGTCGCTCGAAAGGCGGTGTTGATGTCGCCTGAGGTGTTCAGAGCGTAACTGGGGTCACTGCCTTGTAGTATTTCCACCTGGAACTGATCGATTATCCGAGTGGTCAATAATTGTTTGGCCAGCACCTGCATTTTGAAGACGCCGGCAATAAAACCATTATTGTCCGAGCCCTGACCGACGGGGTGATAGGTGACAATACCTTTAGGCCCTTGCCGGAGGTCGATAATGCCGGAGATATCCGGTTTTCCGGTCGCGGCTGAGTGTTCCAGAGCTTGGCGCCGCTGCTCGTTGAAGGCTACGTTGTAACCGAGAACCGCTTGGTTTTCGCCGGCGGGTTCCAGCCAGCGAATGATGAATTCTCTATCAATCCACTCGATGGCCTGATAGATGCCAAAGTCGTTGAGGTAGGTGCTGGCGTCGGATTGCCAAATCTGTTTGCTTGGGTACGCGCCGTTTTTCATGCGCTCGGCCATTCGGCCCAGAGCGCCTGCCTGTACCGCGAATTCTCGTTCCAGATTGTTGGCCAGTGCATGGGCTTCGTCAGTCAGATTTGCCTGGATCTGAGCGGTATCTTTTTGAATCAGGCCTGACCGAAGCGCCCACGCCAACGCAAAAAAAACCAAAAAGACCACGGCAGCGAAAAACGGACTCTTAAGGACGCGAGTTACAAACGGCATGGTGCGTTGTGCTGGGGTCACGCTCTGCTCCGAGTTTACCTTGGCGTATGACTAGGGGTAACGGCAGAGTCCTTTCTATCGTGAATCGCTAGTTGTGAATTCGCTCGTTTATAGTTATTCCGAATGCACCGTCGGCCAGTGGATTACGAATTTCACGAACTTCACCATCTTCTGTTGTCTGCGCGCTCAGGTCAAGAATATAGGGTGTCATTCTGTGCTTGTTTCTATCGAGTACGATTTCAACTTTCGGCTTGAGCTTGCGCCCCGGATGGGTACTGACAACCCAGGCGACTTCACCGGTGTTCAGCTCTACAAGGGTGCCCGGCGGATAAATACCAATCATCCGGATGAACGATTCGACCAAATCGGCATCGAATTGCTGACCGCGATTCTGGTACAGAATTTTAAGCGCCTCGGCCGGTGATCGACCGTTCCGGTAGCAACGGTCGCTGGTAATTGCATCGTAGGTATCGACGATGGAAATCAATCGGGCAAAGCGGCTTATCTGGGATTCTGGCAGGTGGGTCGGGTAGCCTTTGCCGTCCACCCGTTCGTGATGGTGTAACGTCACATCACGAATGATGGGCTCCAGAGTTTCATCTTGCTTGAGTAAGTTGAAACCGTGGGTGGTGTGTGACTGCATGACGACGTACTCATCAGGCGTCAGTGGGCCGGGTTTGTTCAGGATGGCACCGGGCACCTTCAGCTTGCCCAGATCGTGTAACAGACCGCACATGCCGGCGGTTTCGATGTCTTCATCCGGCATGCCCAGAAAACGCGCGAATGCGATGGCGTAAACGGCCACGCGCAGACAGTGCTCGGCGGTGTAGGCATCCCGGTTTTTGATCCGGCCCATCCACAGCATGGCACTGGCGTTGGCTTTGACACTTTCAACACAGGACCGGACCAGCGTGCGCGCTTCGCCCAGTTCCAGGGTGTTGTTCTGAATAATATTGACGGTAACTTTGTCGACAAAGGCCTGAGTCTGGCGCCAGGTTTCTTTCGCCCGCGGGAACTCCTGTTCCAGGGTGCGGGTTTCCTTCATGGGTTCCGTGGTTTTCTGGCGCAGCTGGGGTATTTTGCTCAGCACCGGGGCCAGTTTGCTTTCTTCGTCTTCGACAACGACCCAAGAGCAATATTGGCGCAGAACTTTCGCCTCGTCGGGCGTGGATAAGGTGAATCCCTGAAACAGCACAGGCACATCGTTCCACGGCCGATCAAGTTGCACAACGCGCATACCGAGCTTGAGCAAATCGACAGGAATGCGTGCCCTGTGCAAAAACGTCTCGGCGCGGGCGCCTGCGTGCTCGGGCTTGGTTGGGGGCGCTTGCCCGTTCCCTGGGTGATCTTTGAACGACATAGACCAGCTCACTTATCCTGAAGTCTTTTCAGAATAGAGCAGGTCCGTTTATCTGGCAATGTTGAGCCTGGGAATTTCCCGTTTCGGGCAGCGGTCCATCACCACTTTTAAGCCAGCCTGTTCGGCCCTTGCGGCACCGGCTTCGTTGATGACGCCGATTTGCAGCCAGAGTACGGGAATCTTCTGTGCAATAGCCTGATCGATGATCGCATCGGTGCGCTCGGGCGCCAGGAAAAGCTCTGCCATATCGACCGGCTCGGGAATCGATGCAAGGTCAGCGTACACGGTTTCTCCGAGTACCTGCTTACCTTCAAGCCGCGGGTTGACCGGGATAATCCGGTAGCCCTGGTTCTGCAGATACTCCATGACTTCGTGGGACGGTCGGCTGGTTTTCTCGCTGGCGCCTACCAAAGCGATGGTGTGGACACTGGTTAGAATGTCGCGAAGGCCTTGATCGTTCTCAATGGGCACAAGTGTTCTCCTTGAAATCGCGATGGCGTGGTTACAAAAGAATGTCCAGCGCCTCAATGAGGGGCGGGTTCTTGGCCGCCAGGGCGTCGAGCACGGGTTTGTGCAAACGCCTTTTGTGCTCGGCAACAATGGCACGGCCCTTTTTGAAGGTTTGCGCAAACTCTAACGCGCCATCGTTCAAGGCTTCAACCGAATCGAACGTTCTGTCTATAAACCTGGCGTCGGCCAGAGTATCTGCCGTCACGCGCCGGCCGGTCAGCATCATTTCGTTAAAAGTGTGCCGAGGCATCGCTTTCAGGATCACATCGATCAGGCCGGGCAGGAACGGGATGTTCATATCAACCTCCGGAAAGCACACGTAGCCACGGTCGCCGCGCATAAACCGGAAGTCGCAGGCAGCTGCAATGACGACCCCGTTGCCAAAGGTGTGGCCATTGATGGCTGCGATAATCGGCATTGGGTATTGCAGCATGACGCGGTAAATCTCATCCATGGTGGACAAGAAGGTTCTTACATCGTCTTTGTTGCCGCTTTGGATGCTGCCCAGCAGCCAGTTGACATCAATGCCCTGACTCCAGTTTTTTTCGTCGCTTGAGGTCAAGATCAGCGCTTTGTAGGTTGGGTCGTCGATGACCTGTTTTAACAACGCCATAAACTGCTGGGCAAAAACCAGATTGTTGGCGTTATTGCCATTGTCCATGGAGATAATGGCGACGCGATTGTCACGGCGAAGACTGAGAAGGGGCATAGTAACGTATCTCAAGCGTATGTAACCGCACCGCCCCGGCGTTATGGCGTTCGTGACGATGCGGTTGGTGGCTTACTCGTCGGCGGGCCAGCCAGCAAGGGGCGGCACGGCGCCTTGCACGTAGGCCTCGGGTGCTTGAACAAAGAGGTCTTGCATGAGGTCTTTCTGGTTGTACTCCGGGTTCGCCCGGTAATGCTCAAAATCTTCGACCCCCTGGGTGCGCAGGAAGTCCTCGTCGATGAGCAGCTGACCGGTGACCTCGCGATTCTGTGTTTTCAGCAGGGCCAGAGCGGCATCCGCCATGATTTTTGGCGTGCGGGCCCGGTCAAGGGTTTCTTTTCCGGCAAACGCAATGGCGGCGGTGTGAATAACGGTACGTGGCCACAGAGCGTTGACCGCGATACCGTAGCGCTTGAATTCATCCGACATGCCCAGCGTCAGCATCGACATGCCATACTTGGTCAGGGTGTAGGGCGCGTGATTACGAAGCCAGCTACGGTCGAGGTCCAGGGGTGGAGAAAAACTCAGAATGTGCCCGTTTTCAGACTTCTTCAGATGCGGCAGTGCTTTTTGGCTGAGCAGAAACACCGCACGGAAGTTTATCTGCATCATCAGGTCGAGCTTTTTCAGCGGCGTGGACTCTACACCGGATAAGGCGATGGCGCCTGCGTTGTTGATAATGCCGTCAATGCCGCCAAAAGTATCAACCGTTTTGGCGATCAGGTTATCGACGTCTTCTTCGCTCCGGACATCCACTTTGATGGCCAGAGCCTGGCCACCGGCCTCCTCGACTTCTTTGGCAACAGAGTGAATGGTGCCTTGAAGTGTCGGGTGGGGCTGATCGGATTTCGCCGCGATAACGATGTTCGCGCCTTCCGCTGCGCACACCAGCGCAACTTCCCGGCCGATCCCGCGGCTGGCGCCGGTAATGATGATGGTTTTGTTCTTCAACGAACGCATGGCAGCTCCTGAACAGTGAAGGCTAACGATGGAGCAGTCTGCTTTCGATCAGGCTGCGGGATTCGCGAGCAACGATCGGAGGGCTGCTGTTAGCCGGTACGGATCTATCCTGTCGTAACCGAGAAGGTTTTCCAGCAGCCAAAAACGCCAACTTCAGTAGGTTAATGTGCCAAATTTATCCGCGGTTGCTGGAAATCAGGGTAAGGAATTCGCTGCGGGTCGCCTGAGACTTGCGGAATTGGCCCAGCATCATCGAGGTTTTCATGCGGCTGTTTTGCTTTTCAACACCGCGCATCATCATGCACATGTGTTGCGCTTCGATCACCACACCCACACCTTTCGCGCCGGTCACGCTTTCAACGGCTTCGGCAATCTGCCGGGTCAGGTTTTCCTGAATTTGCAGGCGGCGGGCGTACATGTCCACGATGCGAGCAAACTTGGACAACCCCAGCACCTTACCTTGAGGCAAGTACGCGATGTGGCATTTGCCGATGAACGGAAGCATGTGGTGTTCGCACATGCTGTAAAGCTCGATGTCCTGGACCACCACCATTTCATCCATGGCTGACTCGAACACCGCGTTGTTCACCAGGCTTTGCAGGTCCTGCTGATAGCCTCGAGTCAGAAATTGCATGGCCTTTGCAGCACGGGCTGGGGTGTCCATCAGGCCTTCGCGGCTGGGGTTTTCACCCAGGCCTTCTAAAATCGCGTGGTAATGGCCGGTGAGATCATCAAGAGGTAAAGACATAATGGTTTCCGATAGTGTGCCTGTCAAAGTGTGAAGCTTAAGGCAAATCGAGCTTCACCTCCATGATTTAGGCGCTTCGATGATGGTTGCGGGCGGTGTGGCATTGGCGAGTGGCGGTACATTGCACTAAAGTAATCTGCTCACAGGGTGTGTGGAGACGAATCATGGGGCAGATTATGTCCGGGTCGATGGCAGGAACGTATGAGATGGCTGCGACGCTTGAGGCTTGGCAGCAAACGGGGAAATGGTTCAGCTATGGCGGCCACGCCGTTTTCAGCCGCATGGCAGGACAGGGCGAGCCCGTGGTTCTGCTCCATGGCTTTCCCTCGGCCAGCTGGGACTGGAGCCGTCTCTGGCCAATGCTGACCCGGCACTACCAGGTGCTGGCGCTGGACATGTTGGGCTTTGGTTTTTCTGACAAGCCTCAGAAATATCGTTACAGCATCGAAGATCAGGCGGATCTGATTCAGGGCTGGCTGGAGGGGTTGGGGTTGCCGGGCGTGCATCTGATGGCCCACGACTACGGCACCTCTGTGGTGCAGGAACTGCTGGCCCGAGACCAGGAAGGTGCCCTGGGGTTTCGGATCCACAGTGTGTGTTTGTTGAATGGCGGCCTTTTTCCGGAAGTTCACTCCCCTTTGTTCATTCAAAAAGTACTTAAAAGCCCGATGGGTAGTTTGATCAGCCGAGGACTGACCAAAGGCTCGTTTGAGCGGAGTTTTCGACGGTTGTTTGCAGCAGATAGTCAGCCAGACCGTGATGATTTATCGGATTTCTGGCACTTACTGAACTACAACAATGGCCGCGGCATTTTGCATGACCTCATTCAGTTTATGGAAGAACGCCGGTGTCACCGGAATCGATGGGTGGGCGCGTTGCAGCAGGCGAAGCAACCCATGCGGCTTATTTCGGGCATGGCAGATCCGGTTTCTGGCGCCGCAATGGTCAGGCGTTACCGTGAGCTGGTGCCATCTGCGGATGTGGTGAGTCTCAGGCGGGTGGGGCATTACCCGCATTTCGAGAAGCCTTGGGAAGTGTTCTCAGCCTACCGCGATTTCAGAAAGCAACTGCAGAATTCCGAACGGCAGGGTTAAGCCAGCTGGCCGCCTTGGTTGGTGGCGGGAGAGCGTTCTTCCTCGATCGTTGCAGAGGTTGCATTGGGTTTAGATGCATTCACTATCTGGTTTCGGCCCTGACGCTTGGCTGTATACAACGCCTGGTCGGCGCGATTGAGCCAGATTGACCAGGTTTCACCCTGACTGACTTCGGCCACCCCGGCGCTGGCGGTCACGCGAATGTCCTCCAGAAAGGGCGTGGCGCTGATGCTACTCAAGAGCTGGTGGGCCAGGGTGTCGGCATCTTTTTGACGGGTTTCCGGTAGCACGATCATGAATTCTTCCCCGCCAATCCGGAACAGTTGATCGTTCTCTCTCAGGCGCTTTCGGATACGCAAAGCGAGTTCTTTCAGAACATTGTCGCCAGCCAGATGGCCCCATTGATCGTTGATGGTTTTGAAGTAGTCGAGATCCAGCAGCACCAGGCTTGAAACGCGTTCGTAGCGTTCGCGCATCTGGATTTGCCGGTTCAGAATGTCGGCGAGTTGAGAACGGTTCAGACAGCCGGTCAGTGGATCCGTGGTGGCCAGTTTCGTCAGTTCTTGTTGCATGCGCCCTACCAGCCAGGCGAATACCATGGCAAATACGCAGCTCAAGCCGAGTGAAAAAGTGATGCGCCAGAAATCCGCTTCTGAAAATTTAAGAAACGAGGTAACGGCCATGACCGTAACAAACACGATGTTGCAAGCGCCGGCTTCTTTTAACGGGAGTAAAAAGAACAGGGCGATGGCGGCTGGATACGCCCAGTAAAGCCCCGCGTGCCCGTTGATGGCGGTGGAGTAGGCGGCGGAAACCACAGCGAGAACGGGGAAAAGCCAGCCCTTCAGGAAGTAGCGACCGGTCAGCCGTAAAAAGCCGATGACGAGCACCGCATTAATGCAGAAAAGGGCCAGAAAAACGGCGAGCAAGTGATTGCCATGTTGCCACTGAATCAAAATCAACGGAACGACGGCAATAAAAGCCCAGAAGTGTAAGTGGTACACCAGTTGCCGCCGGAACCCCAGCACCGTGAGGTTCGGATTAGACTCCATGGTATCTGGCGAGGTCAGAAGATTCACCACACAGCTCCGGCTGATAATCCACGGCACGCATCCTGTGCCATTTTTGTTTAGAGTTTAGCATGGCACTTTTTGTGTAAAAGTCGAAATTTAATCGTTTCAGAGTGCAGCTCGGTGGTTTATGCACAATGCCAATGGATGTTATGAATTTTGTTCAGTTGGCTGCCCAGTGAGCCTTGGTTAAACTCCGGCCAGCGAATGAGAGGATATCGAATGACTGCAGTTCATACCCGTGCCCCGGCACTGACGATCCGCGCTGGCCGCCGCGCTTTAGAACGGCTGCGACAGAAACCCTTGGAAGCTTCGGACGTGCATGTGGTCCCGGGCGCTGCCGGAGGCCCGAAAGCATTGGGCATCAGTGGTCTGGATAAGGCCATATTTGGTGAGTGGTTGGCCGAAGCCGAGCAGGAAATCGCCCTGATTGGTTCATCGATTGGCAGTTGGCGCTTTGCCGCTGTGGCGTCATCGGATAACCCTCGCGCCCAGTTGAGTAAGCTGGCGGAGCTCTACACACAGCAACGTTTCAGTAAAGGCGTCAGCGCTGAAGAAGTCAGTCGTAAAAGCGTCGCGTTTTTGCACGAGTTGCTGGGTGGCCGGGAAGAGTACCTGTTGGCCCACCCGGTGTATCGGCTGAGCGTCGTGGTGGTGCGTAGCCTTGGCCTGTTGCAGCATGATTCCAAGGGCCGCCTGGGTATGGGGCTGATGAGCGCGATCAGCGCCAACATGCTGAGCCGCCGCCACCTGAGCCGGTTTATGGAAAGGGGTTTTGTGCACGATGCCCGGCAAAAGACACCAATATCGACCCACGCGGAGTTCCCGCGTCATGAAGTGGCGCTCACTCAGGACAATTTGTTGTCAGCCTTGCTGGCTTCTGCGTCGATCCCGATGGTGATGTCGGCTGTGCATAACATCCCGGGCGCCCCTGTCGGGGTTTACCGGGACGGGGGCCTGCTGGATTACCATCTTGATCTGCCCTACGAGCAGCCCGGGATCGTGCTATATCCCCACTTTACCGATCGGGTGGTGCCGGGTTGGTTTGACAAGACGCTGCCATGGCGTAAAGGGGATGCGACTCGTCTGCAAGATGTTTTGTTGTTGTCGCCGTCCCGAGACTATCTGGACGCCTTGCCGGATCGCAAACTACCGGATCGTAAGGACTTCGAGAAGTACCTCGGCGACGATGCCGGGCGGGAGAGGTCCTGGCGCCGGGCCATTGCCGAGAGCGATAGGCTAGGGGACGAGTTTTTGGAGCTGCTTGCGACCGGGCGGCTTCTGGAGCGGGTCCAGCCCCTGTAAAAGCTAATCCACTCCATGGACTTTTATCTGTGCGCTTATCCGGAACCCTGCGATGCCTCGTACTGGATCGGTTACTGCTTTTAAACGCAGAGTCACCGGCACGGATTGCCCGGAATACTCGCCTGCCAACGCGAGATCGGCCTGCATGATCTCGTGATCGGCGCGCGCGGCTTCCAGACATTCTGCGAAACGCTGTTGGTCGGCCGGCGCGATCAGTTGTTGGAAGGGTAGTTGGTCCAAATCGGACGGTGCTTGCTTGAAGAGATCGGCGGCCAGGGCCGAGATGTAAGCGATTTGCCCCTGATCGTCCAGCTCGGCAATCAGGTTGCCCGATAGATTGATCAAATCCCGTGATCGACTCTCGCTGTCGTTGAGTGCTTGTCTGAGAACGAGTTTTTCAACGTTCAGGTTCGCGATTTTCTGGCTTTGGGTTTTCAGGTCTTTCTGTTGTCTTCGGGTTAGCTTGCGCTGCCGGTGATTGCGCCAGCACAGGTAGAGAGAGAGCGAAAACGCCAGTATAGAGAGGGCCATACCACTGGCAAGAATCAGCCAGCGTAAGTTTTGTGCAGGCGCTTTCAGTAATTGGGCATCGGGCAGCGTGGTGACCATTGACCTGTTGCCATCGATATTCAGTTCACTGCGAAGGGCATGGCGTTTCATTGGTGCATGAATGGCGCCCAGTTCCAGAAGCGGCCTTTTGGTGTGTCGGTCCAGTGTGTCGATGCGAAGACGGAGGTGTTGTGGCATGGCTTTGGCCAGCGGCACCTTCAGCCGGGAAATGTCATGTCCGTTTCGGTAAAGATGATCAAGAACCAAAAGCACCAGGGTTCGGTGTTGCTGTTGGTAGTGCTGTTGGGCGAGGGTTTCGGCCTGGGAGGAAACCTGTTTGGCGACGGAAAAACTGAGCGCAGTTCCGGCCAGAAGGATGAGCAAAGGCACCCACAAGCCGGGCCAAAGAGCCCTGCGGATTCTTGCACTTGCTGTCACGCTGTCCAGGCTGCTGCCCATGCAAGGGCCCTCCCTCAGGCTTTCCGTAGGTCAGCCAATCCACTCTAGACCAGTCTGCGCCATCGGGAAAGCCGGGGCGTTCAATAGCTGGTGTTGCGTGCGCCGCCGTAGACCAGCAAAAAGGTCAGAAAGGCGGTGACGACAACCGACGGGCCTGCCGGTGTATCCAGATGCCAGGACAAGGTCAGGCCACCCGAAACCGCGATAAATCCGAACACAATCGCCAGTCCCAGCATGTGCTCCGGGGTTTTTGCCAGGCGCCGGGCCGTTGCCGCGGGGATGATCAGCAATGCGGTAATTAACAGCACGCCCACGATCTTCATCGCCACGGCAATGACTAAGGCGAACATCAACATCAGAGCGAGACGAAGCCGCTCCACCGGCACGCCTTCCACGCGCGCGAGTTCTTCGTGGATGGTGCTCATCAATAGCTGGCGCCACAAAAGCGCGAGCAGCGCCAGCACCACCGCGGCCCCGCCGTAAATCCAGAGCAGATCCTGGCGACTCATGGCGAGCAAATCACCAAACAGCAGCCCGGTAAGATCAACCCGGATATCCGGCATAAAACTGAGGGTCACCAAACCGATGGCCAGCGCGCTGTGGGCCAGAATACCCAGCAGGGTATCGGTAGCCAGAGCCCGGGTTCGGGATAGCAGTACCAACGCCAATGCAATGAGCAAACAGGTAATGATCACGCCGAGATTGAGCGGAATGCTGATCAGAAAACTTAACGCGATTCCCAGCAGGGCCGAGTGGGCCAGGGTATCTCCGAAGTAGGCCAAACGCCGCCAGACCACAAAGCAGCCGAGTGGGCCGGCAACCAGGGCGACCCCGAGCCCCCCAAGCAATGCCCGCCAGAAAAAATCACCCAGGATCAGATCAATGATGTTCATGGGTGCAGGCTCCGTGTGGTTCGCTTCCGGTGACAACATCGCCGTGTAGGTCGTGGCTGTGATTGTGGCGGTGGTGGTAAACCGCCAGGGACTCGGCTACCTGATGACCAAAGGTTTCGATAAAGGCAGGATCGTGGGAAATATCCGCCGGATGGCCGCTGCAACATATGTGCTGGTTCAGACAGATAACCTGGTCTGTGGCGGCCATCACCAGATGCAGATCGTGAGAGATCATGATCACGCCACAGTGTAGTTCGTCCCTGAGTTCTCTGATCAGTTCGTACAACGCGGCTTGCCCGTTGATGTCCACCCCTTGGGCCGGTTCATCGAGCACCAATAGGTCAGGCTGGCGGGCAAGGGCGCGCGCCAGCAACAAACGCTGTTTTTCCCCGCCCGAAAGATGGTGTACCGAGGCGTTCAGCAGATGGCCCACGCCGGTGCGTTGCAAGGCCGCTTCACAGGCTGTCAGGGGCCGCCCGCTCAGCAGCATGAAGCGTTTAACGCTTAACGGCAGCGTCGCCTCGAGGGAGAGATGTTGGGGCACGTATCCGATGATCAGGTCCGGTGCCAGAGAGACCTGACCACTGGACGCTTTCTGAATGCCCAGTATGGTTTTGATCAGGGTGGTTTTTCCGGCGCCGTTAGGGCCGATGATGGTGATGATGTCTCCACGGCCAACCTCAAGATTGACGTGATCAACCACGACCCGCTCGTCAAAGCGCACCGTTAGCTGGTTCAGCTGTACCAGGTGATCAGGCATGACCGGTGCTTCCCTGACAAGTGGGGCACAAACCGGAAATCTCCAGCGTAATGTCTTCGACCTGAAACGCTTCCGCCTTGGCGGCAGACTCGATCGCTTTGGCCACGGTGTTTTCGGCCAGCTCCAGAACAATGCCGCAGTCACGGCAGATCAAAAAGGTGCTGCGGTGGTGCTCACCGGCATGGGCGCAACCGATAAAAGCATTCAACGAGGAAATGCGATGCACGAGGCCGTATTGCAAAAGGAAATCCAACGCCCGGTACACGGTGGGTGGTGCGGCGTTGTGACCTTCGGCCCCGAGCTGGGCCAGAATGTCGTAAGCGCCCAGTGGCTTGTGAGATTGCCAGATCAGCTCAAGCACACGTTCCCGAATGGGGGTCAGGCGGGCATTTTGCTCACGGCAAATCGCCTGTGCGTCTGTCAGAGCTTGGCTGACACAGGCTTGATGGTTGTGAGGGCGGTAGGGAAGCGCGTGCTCTGGCATGGGGTGGCTCCTGCAAAGTTTGCAACATTATAACATTTGCAGACAGTCCCGCTATGGGGGCTCCCCGTAACCTCAGGGGGTGGCGGTTACCGCCAGGGATTCCAGATATTCCAGATTTGGAATCCAGACGGCTTCACCCTCTACCTCAACTTGCATAAGGTCTGCGGGCCCGGGCTGTGTGTCCACTTTTTTAATCTCGGACTCGGTCAGGCGGGTTTGACTGGGTATGCCTTGCGTCACCAGAGCCATGAACGGCAATTGGTTATGGTGGGGGCCGATGGTGTTGATCACAATAATCCGGCCCCGGTTGTCGCCGGGTACCATCAATTCTTTGCCGTTAGCGGCATCATAAGAGATCACGGGCAGATTCAGGCCGCGCCAGTCGATGAAGCCAATCAGCCAGTCAGGTGTGCCCCTATCCGTTTTGGTGTTGTTTAAATCAACAACTTCTGCGATGGATACGTTCGGGAGCAGCAGTTGCCGGTCGCTGACAGGTACCATAACGCAGGATAGGGATTGGCTGTTTTCATTCATAGCGTGTGTCCTCAGGCGGAATCCCGTTTGTGCCGGCTCTTGAGCAGGCTGTTGTTCTTGACGGTTGTCATCAGTTCTTCGGCCAATTGTTCCGGTGTGCCACGAAAGCTGGTGCAGCCCGTTGCCGCGACGGAATCCGGCATCGAACTGTTACCGCAACTTTGACTGTCCTGCACCCAGATCCGGCTACCGTATGCTTTCAGCATGGGGGCCGCAAGGGCTCCGTCGTTGCCCATGCCTGAAAAGAGAATGGCGTGGCAGCGCTTGCCGTAATGGTCGGCCACATTGAGCAGCACTTGGTCAATGGACGGTCCGTAAGGCCCCGGCCAAGGGGTGTCCAATTGCACGAGGCGGCCGTCTGAATCAAAAGACCATTCGTGTTCAACGGGCATCAGTACCACGTCACCGTTCTGTATCCGGTAGCCTTGCTCGGCTTTTTTGAGCTGGTAGTGAGCGTGCCGGCCAAGCACCCGGGTCAGCACATCGGTAAAATTGCCGTCAATGTGCTGTGCGTAAACAAACCCCACGGGTAAACCCGGTGGCAGCTGATCCAAGAACGCTTTCACCGCAGCCGGGCCGCCCAATGAGGCACCTAGAATCCAGATTTCACCAGCCAGCGAACCGGGCGGTGCAGGTGTTACATAATCTGGCAGGCTGTCAGGCCGTGCTTTCGGGATGGGGCTTGTTTCAACAAGTTCTTCCAGATCGCGAGCACTATCAAGCGCTTGCAGGGGGCCCAACTGCTTTTCCAGTTTGTCCCGAAGCCGACGCTCCCAACGAACAAACTCTTTGCTGGCAGGCTTCGGCGCCAGATCGACACCAAACAACACAGGCGCATCGGTGTGCTCGAGCAAGTGGTCGAAAAACGTCGGATGATCTGCTTCGTCTTGCAGGGTGACCAGCCACAACGCGGCATCCGGAAAATCCGGGTAATCGAGTAATCGATCCGGGTCTCCAGCGAAACAGCTGGCCAAACCAAATTTGCCGGCGGTTTCCTGAAGCCGCCGGCGTTGTAACGCATCATCGGACACAATCCCGACCTTTGGTCGGCCGGTCTGGCCGGACATCACTCGCTCTCAGTTAACCGTTTAATGGTTTCAAGCAGCACCGTTTCCTGGAAAGGCTTGCCCAGGTACTCGTTAACGCCGATGGCCAGAGCCCGCTCGCGGTGTTTCTCACCAGTACGGGAGGTGATCATGCAAATCGGCGTCTCTTTGAGCGTGTCATCATGGCGCACAAAACTGGCCACTTCGAAACCGTCCATACGGGGCATCTCGATATCCAGCAAGATGACATCCGGTCGGTGGTCTTGCAGCTGCGCTACGGCATCCAAGCCGTCTTTTGCGGTGATCACTTCCATGCCGTTTCGTTCCAGTAAGCGCGACGTGACTTTCCGAACAGTCACGGAATCGTCCACTACCATGACCGTTGTCACCTGTTCTTCGAAGCGGCTTGTCGTGCGCTCTTTGGCCAGGTTGGCTATGCGCTGGCGTTCGGACAGTACGTCGGACCGAATCATCGCCGGCAAGTCGAGAATGACCACCACGTTACCATCACCCAGAATGGTGGCACCGGATACACCGCGCACCGTACTGAACTGAGGGCCCAGGGATTTAACGACGATTTCACGGCTACCCATCAGGTGATCCACCTGCAGAGCCAGGGGTTGCTCGGCACCGCGCACCAGTATTACCGGCAGCGGGAGCGCCTGACCTTGCAGCTTGGGATGGTGGTCGCTGTTCAACAGGTTGCCGAGGTACTGCAGACGATATTGCTGACCTGCGTACTCGTACAGGGGCGCATCGGGTTTGTAATACTCTTCCAGCTCGTACGTGCTGACCCGGACAATACCCTCAATGGTATTCAACGGGATGGCGTAGAAATCCTCGCCAGTAGCAACCATGAGGGCACGGTTGACCGACACGGTAAACGGCAAACGTACGGTGAAAGTGGTGCCGCGACCCAGTGAGGAGTCGATATCGAGGCTGCCCCCGAGTTGTTTGATTTCGCTCGCCACTACGTCCATGCCGACACCGCGGCCGGAAATCTGGGTAACCTTCTCGGCCGTGGAGAAGCCCGGCTGCAGAATAAACTGCAGCACTTCCCGTTCGGACAATGCTTCGTTGTTGTGCATCAGGCCCTGGCGAATGGCTTTCTCGCGAATCACGTCAGCGGGAATGCCTTTGCCGTCATCGATCATGCGCAACACCACGTCGCCACCCTCGCGGGTCAACGACAGCACGACTTCGCCGGTTTCAGGTTTGCCGGCCTGACGGCGTTCCTGTGGTGTTTCAATGCCATGGTCCAGAGCGTTTCGCAGCATGTGTTCCAGCGGTGCGATCATACGCTCCAGAATGCTCCGATCCATTTCGCCTTCGGCATTGCGAACGTCGAAATCGACTTTCTTGCCCAGTTCGCCGCTGATCTGGCGAACGATCCGACGCAACCTCGGCACGGTAGAAGCAAACGGAACCATTCGGGTCTTCATCAGACCTTCCTGGAGCTCGGTATTGATACGTGACTGCTGAACCAGCAGTGTTTCTGTGTCACGTACCCGGTCCGCCAGTGTTTCTCGCAGGTCAGCAAGGTCAGACGAGGATTCGGTGAGGGCCCGGGACAGCTGCTGGATCGAGGAATAGCGGTCCATCTCGAGCGGATCGAAATCTTCGCCGTAGTCTGCGCCGTGTTCCTGTTCGGCACGGAACAGAATCTGGGTCTCGGTTTCAATATCCATTCGACGCAGCTGCTCGCGCAGCCGCTCGATGGTGGCGGCCATCTCGTCGAGGGTGTGGCTGAAATCACTGGACTGCTGCTCCAGCCGGCCACGGGTGATACTGGTTTCGCCCGCTAGGTTAACCAGGTCGTCCAGCAGCGGAGCCGACACTCGAATGGTTTCTTGGGCAGCACGCTGGGCTTCGGCGGCTTTTTGATTGCGGCGCTTCGAAGGTTTACGGGCAACCGGCTTGGTTTCGGGCTGTTCGGGCGCAGCTTCGGTTATCAGCGGTGCCGGTGCCTGGGCGGCTGGTTGCTCCTCCAGCTCAGCTGGCGCGGGCTCTGGGAGTGCGGCGCCTTGTTCGAAATGAGCGCGGACCGCAGCGACGGCTGCGATGATGTCGTCATGCTGACGGGCAATTTGCTGCCATTGGGCTTCGGAGGGAGCATTGCCGCCAAGATCAATCAACAAGGTTTCAAAGGTATGGGCTTTGTCTCCCAATCCTGAAAGCTGAGACAGGCGCGCGCCCCCTTTGAGGGTGTGCATGGCACGCTGAGCTTCTTGATTGAAATGGTGATTGTTCGGTTCTTTGTGCCAATCGGCCAGCAATTGCTCCAGCTGGTCCATGATTTCATTGGCTTCTTCGAGGAAGATCTCCAGCACTTCCGGATCCGGCGCTTCCCGATCCTGGCTCTCGGCTTGTTCGACTTCTGAAGCCGGCTCGGGAATCCCGGTGTCCGATTGGGCCAGGGCATCGATGAGGCTGAAGTCGAGTTCTGGTTGCTTACCGGCTTCCATGGCTTCAAGCATGGAGCGGAAATTGGCTTGTGCCCGGTCGCTCAGCGCCAGCGCCGTCTCTGCCGGTTTGCTGCCGGCCAGCGTGTCGTCAAGCAATTCCGACCAGGCTTCGGCGAGATCCGCGATGGCATCGAGGTCTGACAAACGCGCGCCACCCTTGAGGGTGTGGAGCTCTTGTCGCAATGACATCAGTGCGGCAAGTTCATCGGGTTGCTCGCGCCAACGCTCCAGGTTTTCCGCGATGGCATCGTTAATTTCCAGACCTTCATCCAGGAAGATGCTGAGAATATCCTCGGCTTGTGAGTCAATCACCGGTTCGGTTTCGAAGCCCGAGTCATCGTGCTCGATGGGTGATTGTTCCGCTAATGCCTCAAGGTCCGGTGCAACGTCAACGTTGGCAGGCTCTTCGCCCCGGAGAATGGCTTGTACCTGTGCTTCCAGCGCTTTTGCGGGCGGGCATGGTTGTTGGGTAGCCACTTGCTCGACCATTTGTGCCAGCCGGTCGTGACAGGCAAACAGCAAGTCGATCATGGTGCCGCTGGCTTCCAGTTGACCCTCGGCAACCTTTTCAAACAGGTCTTCAAGCACGTGGGTCAAATCGCCGATAGCGTCTACGCCCGCCATTCGGGCTCCACCCTTCAAGGTGTGTACATCGCGCTGCAGTTCCGCGGCGATGCTACGATCGGACGGATTCTCGCTCCAGCTATGGAGGGCGCTGCCGGTAGAATTGATCAGGTCGTAGGCTTCTTCCAGGAAGATACCGAGTAATTCCGGGTCCAGGTGAGACAGGTCAGCCACGTTGCTGCCAGTGTCTTCGTTGGCATTAATATCTCCGGATTCCGTCGTTTTGCCATCGTCGTCGCCAGATTCGGTTTTGGGATCTGCCTCTTGCACCACATCGGTGACCGGTCGTGTGCTGTCGGCACCGGCGATGTACTGTTGGATTTCATGCTCCAGATCGGGGGCCGGTTTTGGCTGATTTTGAGCCTCCAGAGCATCAACCATACCTGCCAGGCGGTCATGGCACCGGAACAGAAGGTCGGAAAGCGTACTGTTGATGGAAAGCCGCTGTTCGGTCAGGCCCTCGAACAGGTTTTCCAGTTCGTGGGCCAGATCGCCCACTGCCTCGATTTCGGCAAGGCGTGCGCCGCCTTTCAGTGTGTGCAAGTCTCTTTGCAGCAAACGCAGAATATCAATGTTGTCGGGCTCGTCACTCCAGGTCTGAAGTGTTTCAGCGGTGCTGTCGATGAGATCCCGGGCTTCTTCAAGGAAGATCGCGGCAAGTTCCTCATCCATGTCGCTGTCATCGGAGGCCTCCGCCGGGGTCGTCAGCGGCTCGGCAGCGGATTCCGGAACAGCAAAGTCGTTGTCTTCGAGGCTGAGGTCTATTTCTTCAAGGTCCTCGGTGAACTGTTGTTCAAATTCGTCCGGCTCGTCGTTCCGGTTCACTGCGTCGGTCAGCGCATGAAGTTCGAGAATGATGTCGTCACAGGGATCGGTCGCCAGACCGGCCGCGACCTGATCCATCTGGTTGATGAGTTGTTCCTGAGCGTTTCGCGCGGTTTCAAAGAATTGGCCGTTGGTGGGCAATCCATACACGGTCACCGCTCCGTAGAGGCGCGTCAGGGCGTCGGCCAGATTGGCCACGTCGGCTAGGCCGGCATCCGCTGCGCTGTCGGTGAGGGATTCAAGCTCGCTGCGCAAGGTGGACAGGGCACCGGTTTGCTGGGGATCGGTAGCCCATTCATCCAGAATGGTTTCGGCATCCAGAACGATGTCGAGACCTTCGCCCAGAAACAGCTGGATCAGTTGTGACGATACCTGATTGGCCGGAGCGACATCGTCATCAAAGGCCTGTCCCTGGAACGTGGAGGTGCTGACTTTCTCGAGTTTTTCGAGGTAGTCCGCGGTTCCGTCAAGTTCGGCTTGCGGATCAATATGAATTTGCGCCAGCCCCTGGGTCAGGAAATCACTGGCACGGGATATTAATTCGAGTACCTCGTGATCGGCCCGCTTGTTTTGTGCTCTGGCTTCTTTGATGAAGCGCTCCAAAGGCGTAATGATGGCCGCAATAGGAGCAATGCCTGCCGTATTGGCGCTGCCGCGCAGAGTATGCAGCGCGCGGGACAGGTCGTCGGTATAGACAGCCGCGGTTTGGTGTTGGGCTGTCAGTAAGTAATTCTGAAGGGTTTCCAGATGGGTTTGGGCTTCCTGCTCAAAAATTTCGAGCAGCACGCGATCTGCATCTTCTGGGCTCTGCTGATCAACGTCCTCGTTCCCTGATGTTCCGCTGCTCTGCTCTTGCGATGTTTCCGCAACCTCAGCCGCTGGCATCGCGGAGGTGTCCGGGAATTCGCCGCTGGCCAGGGCCTGAGCACGTGCCTCGAGTGGCGCGGTGTCAACGCGTGCATCGATGCGTTGTTCGAAATCGCTGACCAGCGTGGGAATGACGTCGGTCACGTCCTGAAGCAGCTGGGCCAGATCGTCGTTCATGAAGATGCTGCCTTCAATAATCCGGTTCAGCATGTTCTCCACGGACCAGGACAATTCGCTAATCACTCCGGCACCGACCATGCGACCACTGCCCTTTAGGGTGTGGAAGGCGCGTCTTACTTCGGCCAGCGCACTGCGATCATCGTACTGCCGAAGCAGCATGGGTAAATATTCGTTGATGGTTTCGAGTACTTCGCCCGCCTCTTCAATGAAGATCTCCAGAATCTCATCGTCGATGAGGTCGTCCATGTCGTCTGTGGCGGGCTCGGCCGACTTTGCGGCCTCAATAATGATCGGTTCTGCCGGACTGGCGGCAATCGCTGGCTCGTCGGGTGTCTCGACAGGCTGTTCGGTCGCGTCTGCCGGGTTGGCCGGTTCCGAAGTGGTGGTATCTGCGCGACGGGTTGTGGCCAGTGCTTCCGCCCGGTTTATCAGTGCATCGACATCACCGGCGGTTTCGCCCTGACGGAAATCTTGAATGAGCTCTGGAATACGCGCATTCACATCATCCAGCAGCGCAAACATATCGTCTGTGGCTTTCAGCGTTTGGTCAATAACCCGATTCAGAAGGTTTTCAACCGACCAGGCCATCTCGGCGAGGCTTTCTGCACCGACCAGTCGGCCACTGCCTTTCAATGTATGGTAGGCGCGACGCACTTCGGTCAATGCGTCCCGGTCGCCGTGATCCCTGCGCAGACGGGGATAGTACTCTTGAATGGTCGCCAGAACTTCTTCGGCTTCCTCGACAAAGATGCTGAGTATTTCATCATCCAGCAGTTCGCTGTCGGAGCTCTTCTGCGGCGAGCCCGGCTCTTCCTGCAGGGACTGGCCAAGAACGGGGACATCCTCTGATTCAACGGCCTCGGCTTGACCTGCTTCGCTCCAGGTTGGGTCTTCACCCACGGGGAAGCCCAGGCTTGCGAGACTTTCATTGGCAATGCGAAGGATGGTGCTGTTATCGGTAATGCCTTCGGCGACCCGCTCGAGGTAGTACTCGATGCTGGTTATTGCGTCGGCCAGTGTGTCCAGTTGGCGCCAGTCGGGAACCTGCTGGCTGGACAGTAAAACATCGGAAATATAACGCTCGGCAGAGTCGAGCATGTCCGGTATGTGCTCAAGAGGTATCAGCCCCAGGCCGCCGCGAATGCTATGGAGCAGTGCCGGGACGTGCTCGATTTCCTGGGTATCCCATTGCGAGGCGATGAAGTTAACGATGGCGGATTTAGCTTGTTCCAGCGTATTCCGGGATTCCCGGATCAGTGCCTCATTGGCCTCTGATAGTTCACGAGAGCCGATGTTTGTTGGTTCGCCGGTTTCGGCGTTGTCTGAAACTTCGGTATGGCGATCCACGTCGAGGCCGGCCAGGCTGGCTTCGACATAAAGCAGAGCGCCTGCGATGTCCATCAGTGTGCCGTCATCGATCGTTTCCAGTTGACCGCACAGTTTTCCAACCAGCTCAATTTGTTCGGTCACCACTTTGCGAGGAATGCCAAGGCCAAGCACGGCCAGCGTATTGCCAACCTGGCGCAGACCCGGAAGCAGTTCGTCCAGCTCGTTGTTCTGGCGATGCTCCGCACGCACGAACAGGTCGAGCTGATCTTTCAAGCGGCCAAGCTCTTCGTTGAGGGCGCTGACGACGGACTGAATGGCATCGCGGCCGGGGCCGGAAACACGAGTCCGGGCCTCACTGACATCGTCGTCGGAGGGCAGGGCATCGGACAGTTGGTAAGCGCTGCGCAGGTAATTAACCTGTGGCCGGTCCAGATGCCGTGCCCGGGCAACGTAATACAACAGGTTCTTGAGTAAGGCCTCGGGAACCGGCTGCAGCAGAATGTCGGCGTGTTCGTCGGTCAGCTTGCGAATCTCGCCATCGAGTTCGCGCAACAGCGATTTAACGGCCGTGTTGACCGGGTTTACGCGGGCTTCGAGTGTTTCAACAAACGCGCCGGCGGCCTTCCAGAGTTCGCCCCGAGCGGTTTTTTGGCACAAACGCGAGAGCCGGTCGATGACTTTTTGCATGTAACCAAAGTGAGCATCCATGTCTTCTTCGCGAACCACACCGGCCAGAGCAAACTGGTACATCTGCCGAAGTTTACGCAAGTGGCCAAGCACTTTCGGATCTTGAAGGCGTTCAGAGACTTTTCCGGTCACCTGGAAGTGGGCTGCGGTCAGGTTCGGTTTGAACAGCGAGGTATCAGACAGCAGCGATTCGCCGCGCGCCGCGCGTAGATCGTTAAGCAGAGGCAACAACACCATCGGAAAGTCGTCGTTGCTGCTGCCCAGATGCTCCAGATACTGGGGCAACTGGAGAATGGCCTGCATCAGAACTTCGAGGGCGTCATCAACGTTAACGACGGTTTCGTTCAGAATGGCCTGGGTAAGTTTCTCCATCTCTTCGGTGAGCAACGCCGCACCGTAGAGCTCCACCATTTGCAAGGTGCCGTGCACCTGATGAAGGTAGTTCAGGCAGAAGCGCAGGCGCGCGGTATCGTCACGATTATCAACGTACGCTTCGAGTGCATGCTGGCCTTGGGTCAGCGTGTCCTGTATTTCGCCCCGAACCCAGTCGAGGGCGATACTGTCATGGTGATTGCCCATAACCACTCCGGTTATTCTTCGTCGGACTGACGTTTGATCCACGCCAGTACATGTTCCGAGGGAACCCTCTGCAGGCCCGGTGGCTGCCAATCGGTCAGCTCCCCTTGGCCTAACACCAGTAACCCCCCCGGTGCCAGACGTTCTGAAAGACGTCTGACAATCTCGCGCCGGCGCCAGCGGCGGAAGTAAATCAGCAGGTTCTGGCAGAAGATAATGTTCATGCCGTGCATGGGGGCTTTGTTCAGGTCCAGTACATTGAGCCTGGCAAAGCACACCCGCTCACGGATGCTGTTCACAATTTCTACGGTATTCCGCTCGGCAGGCCGGAAGTACCGGGATTTCAGGGCCTCATCCATGCCCAGCAACTTGCGGGCACTGAACAAACCGGATTTGGCTTTCACCAGTGCGGGCTGGCTGATGTCCGAGCCGGTTACCCCGTACAGCGGCTGCAAGCCGAGCTGTTCCATGCACCCGTTGAGTACCATGGCCAGCGTGTAAGGCTCTTCGCCGGTCGAGCAGCCGACACTCCAGGCCTCCAGGGCCTGGCTTTTCAGACCATCCCGAGGGCGGGTCATCACATAATCTGACACCAGCTTGCAGGCTTCAGGGTCGCGGAAAAAGCGGGTTTCCTGAACCGTCAGGCGGTCCACCAGCGTAGCCCACTCCTGAATAGCGTCCGGGCCCGACACGATCTGCTCGTAATAGGCCTGATAGCTGTTGCAGCCTATTTCCCGCATCCGGATACCCAAGTTGGTTTCCAGAAACGATCGCCGGTCGGGGGTCAGGGTGATGCCTGTCCGGTGTTCCAGCAGGGTTTGCCACTGACCGAACTGCGCATTGTCCATTTCAGGAAGTTTGCGCAGCGACCAGATTCCGTCTGCGGGTGCCGTTTGGTTATGTGTCTGAACCATAAGCCTTCAGCTGCCCCGGGCCGGTGATCAGCTGACCACCGATTCGTCGTAACTTTCGTTTTCTTCGCTGAGTGCATCTTCATCCGGCAACGTAAAGCCGGCAACAGAAGAACGAAGCTCGGAGGCCATTTCCGCCAGATTTCCGATCGACTTCGCGGTTGCGTTGGTACCGGAAGACGTCTGCGAGGTGATTTCCTGGATGACGTTCATCGTGTTGGAAATGTGCGACGCAGAAGAAGACTGCTGGCGTGCCGCGTTGGAGATGTTCTGGATCAGTTCCGCAAGGCTCATGGATACGTTCTCGATTTCCTCGAGTGCGATACCCGCGTCTTGAGCCAGACGCGCACCACGTACTACCTCGGCCGTGGTGTGCTCCATGGAAATAACGGCTTCGTTGGTGTCAGACTGGATCGTCTTAACCAGTGCTTCAATCTGTTTGGTTGCGGCAGAGGAACGTTCCGCAAGGCGCTGAACTTCGTCCGCAACAACCGCAAAGCCTCGACCCGCGTCACCGGCCATAGAGGCCTGAATCGCAGCGTTCAGAGACAGGATGTTGGTTTGGTCGGCGATGTCGTTGATCAGAGATACAATGTCGCCGATTTCCTGGGACGATTCACCCAGTCGTTTGATCCGCTTGGAGGTTTCCTGGATCTGCTCGCGGATGTTGTCCATGCCGCGAATGGTGTTCTGTACCACTTCCGCGCCTTTCTTGGCGATGGCAACCGAGCGCTCCGCAACCGCAGAAGATTCCGCCGCGTTGGAGGATACCTGGTCGATGGACACGGCCATTTCGTTCACCGCCGCCGAGGCGCCGGCAATTTCCTGGGCCTGATGCTCGGAAGCGTCGGCCAGATGCATGGCCGTTGCCTGAGATTCCTGGGCTGCGGATGCCACTCGGACTGCGGTGCCTCGAATGGACTGTACCAAGCCGCGCATCTGGTCGATCGCGAAGTTGATGGAGTCGGCGATGGCACCGGTGAAGTCTTCGGTTACGGTCGCCTCGGTGGTCAGGTCACCATCGGCTAGATCAGCCAGTTCGTCCAGCAGCCGCAGGATCGCGTTCTGGTTCTGCTCGTTCTGTTCCTGAGTGGTGGTCAGACGGGACTGAGTTTCACGGTAGAGGGCAAAGCCGATGAAGACCACGATGGCAACCATGGCCGCCAGGATGAAGAACGCCAGGGTTGCGTTAACCAGACGTGATTCCGCTTGGGAGCTGAAGTCATTCGCCAAGGAGGAAAGTTCGGTCAGCAGCACTTCCGAGTTTTGGAAGATGTCGCTGGCCGCCAGACGTACCTTGAACAGGTCGGGAGAAGCCTCAAGGATGGCGTCAACGTTCTGGGAAACGAATTCAAACAGCTCATCAACCGCTTCAAGGCCGTAGATGGCGTCTTCGTCTGCGACTTGTGAGATGCCCATGCCGGGGTTGCCGTTCAGCTGTCCGTCGAGTACCCGCCCGAACAAGCTGGCGTCACGACCGAAGCGGTCGGCGGCGATAACGGCATCTTCGTCACCGGAAAGAACGTTGTTGACCGAGCGGACGATCCGTTCTGCCAGCAGGGACTGGCGCTGGGCAAGGGCGATCTGCTCAGCCGGTGCTTCGTTTTCCAGCAGGATCTGTACGATGTCGTCGTACTCAACCTGCAGTTGCGGAATGGTTTCGTTCAGGGTGCGGGCCACTTCGTGCAGGCCAAGTACCGCTTCCTGGGTGGACAGGATGCTGTCCGCGTTTTCGCGCACCCGGTTCCACAGTTTCTGCGTGTTACTTTGTTGTGCCAGTTCGCTGGGCGGAAGGCCGGTTTCCGGATTACCTTTGGTAACGCTGGTCCAGAGCAGCTGGAATTCATCGCGGGAGCGTCGTAACTGGTCGAACGCTTCGGCAGTACCGCCGGCCGCTTCGGTCGCGTTTTTCGCAATCTCCTGGGATAGCACGCGCATCTCTGCGGTATTGGCGATGTACTCCTGATCGTTCTGGCTGTCCTTGTTGATGATGAACAGCACCACAACGAGCAGGATAGTGAGTGCAATCAGTGCGGCGATCAGACCGGCAATCAGCTTGTTGCCTCCCTGTCCCATACTGAGTTTTCCGGCTCTGTTTTTCATCTTCTGGCTCCCGGCCTTTTTCTTCTGGAAATGGCAAGTTGTTGTATCGGCTTGCAGACGGTCAGGGTGACGTTCCTGCCAGTACCATCACGCTACCACTGTGCGACATCAAGAAAGCGCTCGTCGTCCACCAGGTCGGCGGCGGAGAACACGTTCCAGATCTCTTCGTTACGCTCGTAACCGCCATCTACAAACGGCCGAACGTTGTCGGGCACCCCTTTCGGGCTGGCCCGGAAACTGTCTTTCGCGAAATATTGCATGCCCAAAACGCTGTCGACGACCAGTCCACTGAAGATATCGCCTTGCTCGATCACCAATACCCGGCGTTCACGCGGGCTGCGTGAGGAGCGGGGAATATCGAAGAAGCTGGCGAGGTCGATCAGGGGAAGAAGTCGGCCACGAACGTTGGCCGCACCCATCATGAACGGGCGTACCCCGGGAATGTGAGTAAACCGGGGAACATGCAGGATTTCGGTGACGTCGCCCATCGGAGCAACATAGCGTTGGCCGGAAAGAATGAACCCGATGCCATTCCACAGCTCAACAGCTTGTTCCTGCTCTGGAAGGCCCGAGGCCATTGCCCGGCTGCGCTGGGCGATATCCGTCAGAACGGCGAAAGGGGCGGCCTCGGCGGACATGCTTAACTCCACGGCGAAGGATCAGGCAATCAGATTGTTGATTGTTTTGATCAGGTCGTCTTCGTTAACTGGTTTGACCAGGTAACCCTTGGCACCCTGGCGGGTTCCCCACACGCGATCCGTTTCCTGATCTTTGGTGGTGACGATCACAACCGGAATGGATGCGGTTTCCGGTGCCCGGGTCAACTGACGGGTTGCTTGAAAGCCGTTCAGGCCCGGCATAACGACGTCCATGAGTACCAGGTCTGGCGTTTCTGCGCGGGCCTTGGCAACGCCGTCAGCACCGTTGTCTGCAGTCAGCACTTCGTGTTGGTGCTTTTCCAGAATGGTGGATATCTTTTTAACTTCTGTTGGCGAATCGTCAACAATCAAAATGCGAGCCATGGTTTCCTCGATGGTTCTGGGTGGCAGCAGGATTACTGTTCCGCCTGAGGCGTGTACTGGCGGATGGTGTTGAGCAGTTCATCCTTGCTGAACGGTTTGGTCAGATATTGATCCGAGCCAACGATGCGCCCTTTTGCTTTATCAAACAGGCCATCCTTGCTCGAAAGCATCACGACCGGCGTGTTCTTGAAAGTGGAGTTATTCTTGATCAAGGCGCAGGTCTGATAGCCGTCCAAGCGAGGCATCATAATGTCTACGAAGATGATGTCTGGTTGGGAATCAGCGATTTTGGCCAGAGCGTCAAAGCCGTCAGTGGCGGTGATGACTTCACAGCCAACCTTTTTCAGGAGGGTTTCCGCGGTGCGACGAATGGTCTTGCTATCGTCGATCACCATGATCTTCAAGTTCTCGAAGTTGTCATCCATTGTCCGACTGCCTTGCGCTCGAGCGGGTGTCATTATTTTAGAGAAGGTTTTAGCACAAACCTTAAGGTTGTTCTATAAACCCCTCTCATTTATAGAGTATCCATGGCTGGATAAAAAGTATTTGTTTGTGACCAAATGTACTTCTGCCTCCCTTGTCACGTATTTGCCACAGGATTTCTGCGGATGCATTTGTGACTGGGGTACAATACCATCAACAGCATAGCACTTTATCAGCGATGCACTCTGCTGCCTGGTTCGTGTTTTCAGTGGTTTATTTGCAGATTTCCAACTTGATATTCCAGGAGACTCTATGGCAATTCGGCTCGGGATCGTGATGGATCCGATCGAGGACATCCAGTTCAAGAAAGACAGCTCGCTGGCCATGTTGCTTGCGGCGCAGAATCGTGGTTGGGAACTCGAGTACATGGAACTCCAGGATATGTATCTGGCCGGAGGTCAGGCACGGGCCCATACCCGCAGCCTGACGGTGCGCAACGACCCGTCCGACTGGTTCAGTTATGGTGACAGTCAGGATCGGGCCTTGGGTGATCTGGATGTCATCCTGATGCGCAAGGATCCTCCGGTTGATCGCGAGTTCTTGATGGCGACCTACATCCTTGATGCTGCCGAGCAACAAGGTGCGCTGGTGGTCAACCCGGCGTCAACGCTGCGGGATTGCAACGAGAAATTGTTTGCTGCCCAGTTTGAGGATTTGACGCCCCCGCTGATTGTGACCCGCAGCTCCCAGCGGTTCCGGGAGTTTTACGCCGAGCACGGCGACATCATTATGAAGCCGGTTGACGGCATGGGTGGCCGGTCGATTTTCCGGGTTAAGGAAAACGACGCCAACCTCGGCGTGATTATTGAAACGCTGACCAATTACGGTGAGCATCAGGCGATGGCTCAAAAGTTCATTCCCGAGATCTCGGACGGTGACAAGCGCATTTTGTTGATTGATGGTGAGCCGGTCCCTTATGCGCTGGCCCGAATTCCTTCGCAGGGTGAGAATCGCGGAAATCTGGCCGCCGGAGGCCGCGGAGAAGGGCGCGAGCTAACTGACCGCGACCGTGAAATCTGTGCCCGGGTGGCGCCGGTGATCAAGCAGAAAGGGCTGATGTTTGTGGGGCTGGATGTTATTGGCGACTACCTCACTGAAATCAACGTGACCAGCCCAACCTGCATTCGTGAGCTGGATGCGCAGTATGGAATCGATATTTCAGCGTTGTTGATGGATGCCGTCGAACGGCGCCTGAAGCGGTAAGCTGACGTAATCCCGGTGGGCTCCGAGATGCAGAATCAGGACACGTGATGGCAGTTCAGGTAAGTGATTTCGATCGACTTTCATTCACCCTTTTCATGGCGGTGGCGCTGCACGCCATCATAGTCTTGGGTATTACGTTTGCGCCGGAGCTGCCCAGTTCGGTGGCGCAAACGATGGAGATCACGCTGTCGCAATTTGATGACGAGCAGGCCCCGGAGCAAGCCGATTTTCTGGCTCAGACCAATCAGCAAGGCAGTGGCACGGAAGCCGAGCCTCTGGAAATGACCTCGCCGCAACCGGCCGATGTCCCTCAGCCAGAGGTGGCTGAAGTACAGCCGGAGCCGAAATCCACGATCGAGCCGCAGCCCAGTCAAAGCCGGGCCGTGGTCGAGACGGATAGCGCCCGCCGGCAGGTGTCGCCGCAGAATGATCAGATCGCGCCGGAGCCTTTGCCTCGCGCCAAACGCAAAAGCCTGATGGAGCGGAGTCTGGAGATCGCCAGTCTGGAAGCCCGGCTCGATGCCCAGCAGCAAGCCTATGCCCGTAAGCCGCGGGTGATGCGCGTGACGGCGGCTTCCACGCTGAAGTCCAGT
The DNA here is from genome assembly GCF_030718085.1 of Marinobacter sp. MDS2. NCBI lineage: Bacteria > Pseudomonadati > Pseudomonadota > Gammaproteobacteria > Pseudomonadales > Marinobacteraceae > Marinobacter > Marinobacter sp. MDS2. Next base: position 1,725,201 of record NZ_JAVAJF010000001.1, on the reverse strand, counting down.
AACGCGTGGTATGTGCAGGACTGGGTTGGCAAAGTGACTCGGGTAGGGAACATCAATTACCCGACGGAGGCGCGAAGGGCCGGCATTTATGGCGATCTCAGAATGCTGGTTTCTATTCGTAAAGATGGCACCATAAAGGAAGTGGCCATTTTGCAGTCGTCGGGCAGTTCGGTGCTGGACGATGCGGCGATTCGTATTGTCAGGATGGCCGCGCCTTTTGCACCCTTCCCGGAAAGTATGCGTGAGAAGGCGGATGAATTGGAAATTATACGAACCTGGTCGTTCCAGAAGCGGGGGCTCAGTTCAGGATGATTGAAAATACCAGTGCTGCAGGTAGCTTGAAGCACCATTTTCTGGTGGCCTCACCGTGGTTATCCGACCCCCGGTTTCACGGAGGCGTGATTTACATCTGTGAACATTCTGAAGACGGCGCACTGGGCTTGATGATCAACCAGCCCTTGGGTATCCATCTGGGCGAAATACTGGAACAACTGGATATGCAGGGCGGCGAACTGGACATACCGGTATACACCGGCGGCCCGGTGCAGCCGGAACGCGGGTTCGTGCTGCACTCACCGGGGCGGGAGTGGCAACACACCGCGCGGGTGACTGACGAGGTGTCATTGACCACCTCCCGTGATGTTCTGGAAAGCATCGGCCAGGATGATGGCCCTCAAGAATTTTTGGTGGCGCTTGGTTATTCGGGCTGGGGTGAGGGGCAGTTGGAGGAAGAGCTGGGTAGCAACTCCTGGTTAACCTGCCCGGCTACTGATGATGTGTTATTTCGCACCCCGATTGAGCGCCGGTATGAAGCCGTGCTTGAGTTGATCGGCGTGGATTTGAGCCAGCTTAGCGATTCGGTGGGTCATGCCTGAGATTGGTAATAGACGTGTATTGGCGTTCGATTTTGGCACCCGGCGCATTGGTGTTGCGAGCGGTCAGGAGATGCTGGGTACCGGCCAGCCGCTGGCCATGATTCCGGCTAGAGACGGTGTTCCCGACTGGGCTCAGATCGAAGCATTGTTGGCGGAATGGCAGCCGAACCTGGTGTTGGTAGGGTTGCCACTGAACATGGACGATACCGAAAACGACATGTGTGCCAGAGCGCGGAAGTTCGGCAAGCGCATTCATGGTCGCTTCCATGTGCCGGTAGAAATGGTCGATGAGCGATTGACCAGTTTTGAAGCCAAGGGTCAGGTGATGGCCGAAGGTGGTAGTCGGGATTTTGGCCGTCACGGTGTTGATGATCTGGCGGCGGTGTTGATTTTGGAAACCTGGTGCCGGGAACAGACCGGCCGAGTGGATTAACGAGGCTTTAATGACCGCATTGCTTGATATCAACCAGTTGCTTGATGAGCTGGAAACGGGGTTGCGTGAGGTTCTGGAGCGCCGGGGCATCGAGAATCCGGCGCTGATTGGTATTCGTACCGGCGGCGTGTGGATTGCCGACGTGCTGAACAAACGCCTGGGCCTGAAGCAGGATTTTGGTGAGCTGGATATTTCGTTCTATCGTGACGATTTCAGCCGTATTGGCCTGAACCCGACGGTGACGCCTTCCAGTCTTGCGTTTGATACCGAAGGCCGGGACATCATTCTGGTGGACGATGTCATCATGAGTGGTCGCACCATCCGGGCTGCCATGAACGAGATCTTCGATTATGGTCGTCCTGCCAGTATCATACTGGCCACATTGATCGATCTGGGTGCCAGAGAGTTGCCGATCCAGCCGGACGTGGTTGGTAAAGTTCTTGAACTGGAAACCTATCAAAGAGTTAAACTACGCGGCCCCGAGCCGTTGCACATTGAATTTCAGGAAACCGGGCAGTAAAACCTTCCCATTGATAACAGGCGAGCCATGACCGCGATTGACCCTTCCCCGAATCATTTGCAGCTGACCCGGGGTGGTCAGTTGCGACATTTTCTTACCCTTGATGGCTTGAACCGGGAACTGCTCACCGACATTCTCGATACGGCCGATTCGTTCATCGAGGTGGGTGAGCGCAGTATTAAGAAAGTGCCCTTGCTGCGCGGGCGAACCGTCGTAAATCTGTTCTTTGAATCCAGTACCCGCACCCGAAGCACCTTTGAATTGGCGGCCAAGCGGCTGTCGGCAGACGTGCTTAATCTCGATATCTCCACCTCGGCCACTTCCAAAGGCGAATCGCTTTCCGACACTTTGTTAAACCTGGAGGCGATGGCCAGCGACATGTTCGTGGTCCGGCACTCTCAGAGTGGTGCCCCTCATTTCATCGCGGATAACGTGACACCCGGGGTGGCGATCATCAACGCTGGCGATGGCCGCCATGCACACCCGACCCAAGCCATGTTGGATATGTTGACCATTCGCCAGCATAAGGGCTCGTTTGCAGGTTTGAAGGTGGCCATTGTTGGCGACATTCTGCATTCACGGGTTGCCCGCTCCCAGATTCGGGCGCTGAACGAACTGGGTGCGGAAGAAGTGCGTGTGATTGCACCCGGAACCTTGCTGCCGAGGGATGTGGAAGATTTAGGGTGCACGGTGGAATACGACATGGCGCGTGGCATGAGAGACCTCGACGTGGTGATCATGTTGCGACTGCAAAAAGAGCGTATGGAAGGTGCCTTGTTGCCGAGTGAACGGGAGTTCTACCGCTTGTACGGGCTGAATCAGGATAAGTTGGCATTGGCTAAACCCGATTGCATCGTGATGCATCCGGGCCCCATTAACCGCGGTGTCGAGATCGAGTCCGCGGTAGCGGACGGTCCTCAATCGGTGATTCTGAATCAGGTCACCAACGGCATCGCCATTCGTATGGCGGTGATGTCCATGGCGATGGGTGGTCAGATGGCGGAACGGCAGCAAAAACAGATGGAACGAGAGGGGGGCCGGGCATGAAGGCGGGTTCACAAGATAAAAGCCTTAAAATCACCGGCGGTACCCTGTTTGATGGCACAGGCACCGAGAGCGACAACCCGGGCCTGTTAATAAAAGAAGGCAAGATTGTGGCCATCGGCGCTGAGGCTATCAGTGCCGATGCCGACCAGAATGTCGATGCCAGTGGCTGTGTGATTGCGCCGGGGTTCATCGACCTATGCTGCAACCTACGCGAGCCGGGTAACGGCCAGAAGGGCAACATTGCATCCGAAACCTTGGCGGCCGCTCACGGGGGCTTTACAACGGTGTGTGCCTCTCCGGAGACGTCGCCGGTCAACGACTCCAGTGCGGTGACTCATTTGATTCGTGACGGCGCCTCGTCCCGGGGATCGGTTCGTGTCTTGCCCGTAGGGGCAATTACCCGTGGCCTGGACGGCGAGCTGCTCAGCGATCTGGCCGGGCTGAAAAACGCTGGTTGTGTGGCGGTGAGCAATGGCTCTCGCGGTATTAAAAATGCCCGGATTCTGCGTCGGTGTATGGCCTACGCTCAAACTTTCGGTTTGACCGTGATGTTCAGCCCGGAAAATCAGGCTCTGGCAGCCGATGGCTACGCACACGACGGTCAGGTAACGACCCGTCTCGGTTTGCTCGGGATACCGGAGGTGGCGGAAACCGCAGCGGTGATGGAAATGCTGTTGTTGGCGGAAGAAACCGGTGTGAAGTTACACCTTAGTCAGCTTTCCAGTGGCCGCAGCGTTGAAATGGTGGCGGATGCCCGAAAGCGAGGCGTGCAGGTGACGGCGGATGTGGCCATGCACCAGTTGTGTTTCACCGAAGAGGCGCTGGCGGGTTTTGATAGCCGATTCCACGTTCGGCCTCCGCTTCGTTCTGAAGCTGACCGGCAAGCTTTGGTGGCGGGGGTTGAGGCTGGCGTGATTGATGCTATCGTCAGTCAACACCAACCTCATGATACTGCGGCCAAGCAAGCGCCATTGCCCGCTACCGAGCCGGGGTTGTCCAGCATCGAGAGCGTGCTTTCACTCGGTTTGGAGTTGGTCCAAAGTGGTGAGCTGAGTCGAGAGCGCCTGCTCGCGGCGCTGACTCTTGGCCCGGGGCGCATTGTGGGGTTGTCGCCAGAACTGGCACCGGGTGCCAGCGCGGATCTGTGCATTTTTCACCCAACTGCGAGCTGGCAGCCTTGCGAGCAGAGCCTGGTGTCCACAGGCAAACATGCCCCCCTTCTCGGTCGCCCATTGCAAGGAAAGGTCGAGCTGACATTGGTGGCTGGCCGCCCGGTTTGGGTGGCTAACGCCTAGCGCACACGACAGGATTCGACGGAGGCAGCATTCCCTCTGTCGAATCCATCACAAATTGTAGCCAATATTCCTAAAAGGCCTTGCGGCCAGTCACCTCAGCCAACGTATCCTAGACCCCCTCGAACTACCATAATCCGTTAAAGCGAATGAGTGGTTGGCGCCAAGCCAGTTCATGCTTTAGACAATAATAATCAGGAGTTATCCCGTGAAACCCATTCGATTCACTCGCCGTGTTGCTGCGGCGACCGCACTCTGCGCCAGTTTCATTGCACCAATGTCTGCGCAAGCTCAGACGGACATCATCGAACGCTCTTTCTGTGTATTTGATCCGGTCGGTGCAAATGGTCCGCTCTTTTCGATCACCAAAGAATTTCAGCCGGTCGCCCTTCAGCGCGGAATCAAGCTTGATCTGCGCGCATACACCGATGAAAAAGTGGCGGCCGAAGACTTCAAGGCCGGCCAGTGTGACGCGGTCCTGCTAACCGGCACCCGTGCCCGGGAATTCAACAAGTTTACCGGGACTCTGGAAGCCATGGGGGCGATTCCGGGTGAGCAGGAAATGCGTTTGCTGTTCAACACTCTAAGCCAGCCCAAGGCGCGCCCGTTCCTGGTTGAAGGCCCCTATGAGGTCGCCGGAGTGTTCCCCGGTGGTGCCGTGTACCTGCATGCCCGGGACCGGACACTGGATACGGTCGAAAAACTGCAGGGTAAGCGGGTAGCCACCCTGGATTACGATAAGGCTTCGGTGCGAATGGTTCGTCACGTCGGTGCATCGGTTGTGGGTTCTAACTCGGCCAATTTTGCCGGCAAGTTCAATAACGGCAGTGTCGATTTTGCTTATGCACCGGCGGTTGCCTACCAGCCACTCGAACTCTACAAAGGCATCGGCGATCAGGGCGGGGTGTTCAAGTACGCGCTGGGATACATGAACTTTCAGGTGATTATCAACACCGAGCGCTTTCCGGAAGATGCCGGCCAGATGGTGCGTGACGAGTCCATCAAGCGTATCGACGAGGCCTACCAAATTATCGCCGAGGCGGAAGCCAGCATTCCCGATAACGTTTGGGTGAATCTGCCCCGCAAAGACACGGCCGAATACGACAAAATGCTGCGTCAGGTGCGGATGTCGCTGCTTGAAGATGGCGTGTACGACGAGCGCGCGATCAAATTGATGAAGGCGATTCGCTGTCGGGTTGATGGCGCCAGGTCGGAGTGTGCATCCTGAGGTAGATCGGGAGAGATAGCCCGCCCAGGCGGGCTATCGCCGAATCAATTGACGGCGTCTTTCAGGGCTTTGCCGGGTTTGAAACCGACGGTCTTGCTGGCGGCAATCTGGATGGTTGCACCGGTTTGCGGGTTTCTGCCATTACGAGCTTCCCGTTTACGAACCGAAAAGGTTCCGAAGCCGATGAGACTGATGTCGTCGCCCCGGGCGGCTGCCGCAGTAATCTGATCGGTCACCGCGTTGATTACCTCGCTGGCTTTTTCCCGGGTTAGCCCGGTTTGATCGGCGATCGCGGCGGAGAGTTCAGGTTTGCGCATTAGGTACTCCTGTCTTTTGTTTTGGTTTTTGTCTTTGTTTGAGCTGCCAAGCGCAGGCGGGCAGCGTATGCAATCTATAGTGGGTTTGGCACAAATGTGCAAACCCGAGCGTCAGTGGTCTGCGAATACGCATAAGAATAAAAGGATGTAGTTGATATGACAGTTTTCCGGAAAAAGATGGCTGCAGGTGCACGGCTGCGCGGTTTCGTGGCGGCGGTTGCAGCCAGTGTCGCGTTAAGCGGCTGTGGGGTGGTCAACCACATGGTTTATAAAACCACGGGTGATGTGATGCAAGGGTTTTCCCGTAATCACACCGTGCCTTACCTGATGCAATCAGACGACCTTGCGATGGGTTGTGCCATGAGTGAAGCCACCGCACCGTTGTTGATGTCGTTTGGCCGCGTAACCAGCGAACCGGATCAAATCGCCGTGATGCTGTACCTATCCGCCGGTGGCTGCGCCGAAGAAAGGGCCACTGGCCACGAGCTGGACGGTATGGCCAAGCTGTATGCCAATGACGGCATCGGGGCTGAAGATGCGTTTATTCAGAAAAAACGCGCTTACTCGGTAGCGGCCAAGCGGTATTTCAAAGGTTGGCAGCATCACAACGCTCATTACGGCAATCCGGATGGCGGTGAATGCCCGAGCTTTGACGACGAGGCCGACGAGTTCATCTATATGGCTGGATTGTTGTCGGGTATGCAGGCGCTGAGCGCGCAGATTCAGGCGGCATCATCCATTGGCGTGCCGTTCAACACCGGTTCGGTTGTAGGTCGTGCCAGTCAGTGTCTGGATAACAATCAATGGTGGGGCGCGCCTATGGGCCTGCGAGCCACCGTTTGGGCGATGATCCCGGGCACTCAGCCGCAGGGTGAAGATGCCTTTGAGCGTTTGGCTGCAGCGCAGGAACAAGGCAAGGAAGCCGGAGTGCGCCTTGGACATGTGTTTCACGCCATTGCCGCCACCAACAAGAACGACATCGGGCTCGTGAAGGACATCATTCGTGATTTCGCCGAGTCAGAAAAAACGGTTGAGGTCAGCGAAGACTGGCGCTTCATTGATGCCATGGCAAGAAACATGCTGGTGACCATTTCCGACAAGCTGTGGATGGAAAACACCGGACATCGGACGCCAACCGGGCGCTTCGGCTCGTTCTGGGACGATCAGCGCGCACCGGTTGAAACCATGGATCTCGACGATCTTCTGTAAAACCGTCCTTTCCAGAGTAGGTTGTCATGATTCAGGGTCGAATGAGGCGTAGCGGGCTGGAGTGGTTTTCGTCGCTGCCAGCCTGTCTGCTTTTGCTTGCTGTTGTTCTTTTCTCTACCAGCAGTGATATCCACAACCAGATGCTCCGCGGTGGGGAGCAGCTCTGGAGTGGCTATTACAAGCTGCGGATGGATCCGGTAAAACCGCAATGTGAGGTGGTTCAGGATGTGGATGCGGCGGTGGCCAAGGAGATGGCCGAAGCGCCGCCGGCTGACGACCCGATGGCTGCGTTACTGGGGGATTTTGAGAAAGACCCCGCCGAAGTCCGGCTGGCGATAGAGCGTTCGGCCGCGGATTGCCAGGCGGCCCACACCGGTTATGCTGAGTTGCAAGATAAGCTCACACCGGGTGTGAAGGCCTATCGGACCGTTGAGCTGTTCGTGGCGGACCTGATTGCGTTCGGGCTGGCAGCACAGCGCTATATTCTGGTGGTTCTGGTGATGTTGTGCGCAGTCACTGCCACGTTGACCCGCCACCACATTGCCATGCGCGCGATGGAAACGCGGCTGGATTATACGGTGTCCATGACCCTGCAAACCATTGCCAACGCAATGCTGCTAGGGTCCAGCGTGATTTTTCGACAGTCTACGCTTGCCAGCAGTACCGCCCTGTCCAGTGAAGAGATGCTCCTGCATAATTTCTGGATTACCGGTTTTGCCTGCCTGACCTTGGCCAGTTTGTACCGTCTTGTTCGTGTACCCGATGATCTCCAGCCTGGCGGAAATCCGAGCAAAGCCTTCATGGCAGTGCCTTTGTATACCGTGATGTGCCTGATTTCCGGTACCTACTTTGCGCTGATTGGTCACTCGTCCGGCATCGGTATCTATCTGGGCAAGATGGTCGAGTTGGCGGATATGTTCCTGAATGTCGGTCTGTACGTTTGGGTGGGCATGATGCTCAAGCAGACCAGGCTGGCTACACTGGTGTTTGATGTCTTTCGGCCATGGCGTATGCCGCCGGAGATGCTGGCGGTAGTTGCGGTGCTGGTTGCCGCCATCCCCACAGCTTACACCGGTGCCTCCGGTATTTTCGTGATCGCGGCCGGTGCCGTAATTTACAGCGAATTGCGTGCGGCGGGAGCGCGGCGACATCTGGCGCTGGCCGCCACCGCTATGTCGGGTTCGTTGGGGGTCGTGTTGCGGCCCTGTTTGTTGGTGGTTGTCATTGCCTATCTGAACCGCGAGGTCACCACCGATGAGCTGTTCGGTTGGGGCATTTGGGTGTTCGTGCTGACCGCCACACTGTTCGGCATTGTCGCGACCACCGTTAACCGCCAAAGCCAGTTTAACCTTGCTCCCAGCGCAGAAGCGGTCCCCGCGAGCATCCGGGCCCTCCGGCCTTTGCTTCCTTATGCACTGGTGATTGTGTCGGTGATCCTGCTGTACCGCTTTGCGCTTGATGTGAAAATGGATGAATTTTCCGCGCCGCGCCTGTTGCCGGTGATCATGCTGTCGATTTTGTTGTACGAGCACGTGAGCCGTAAGCGGGAGCGAGCTGTGTCGTCGGGCGAAAACGCCCATCAGGGGCTGGAGCGAAGCGTTCGCAATGCCACCAATGACACCACGGCGGAGATCGGCGCTTTGCTGTTGTTGCTGGGGTTGTCGGTGAGTATCGGTGGCGTCATCGAACGTTCCCACATTATGGAAGCCTTCCCTCAGGCCTTTGACAGTGCCTGGTCGGCGATGCTGCTGATGGTGGTCATCCTGGTTATTCTGGGAATGATCATGGATGCTTTTGGTGCGGTGATTCTGGTCACAGCAACGGTTGCAACCATCGCCTACTCCAGCGGCATTCACCCGGTTCATTTCTGGATGGTGACCTTGGTCGCTTTTGAGTTGGGCTACCTGAGCCCGCCGGTTGCCCTGAACCACTTGCTGACCCGGCAAGTGGTCGGCGAAGCCGAGGTGCTGGCGGCTCAAGCGGAAGAGGGCACCTTCTATCAGCGGCACGAGCGCATCATTATGCCGTTGATTGCGATGGGCATTTCTCTGGTGCTGGTGGCGTTCGTACCGTTGCTGTTCTACGCCAGTTAAGTGTTAACAGAGCACGAAAAAAGCGCCGTGCTTTCGCAGGGCGCTTTTTTTTAGCTGGCTGAAACTCAGTTGAGTTTCGGGCCCGCCTCAACAATGGCATCCGCCACATCGAACTTCTTGAAGTTCTCAACAAACTGACCGATCAGCTCCTGAGCCTTGCCGTCGTAGTATTCCGGGCTGGTCCAGGTGTTGCGTGGGTTCAGCAGCTCGCTGTCTACGCCCGGGATGTGTTTGGGCACGTCCAGGTTCAGTGCGTCCAGATGCTCGGTTTCCACGTCGTCCAGATCGCCGTTCTGAATCGCAGCAATGATTGCGCGAGTCGTCGGGATGCTGAAGCGCTTACCTTCGCCGAAGGGGCCGCCGGTCCAGCCGGTGTTAACCAGGAATACCTTGCTGCCGAACTCGTCGATGCGCTTCATCAGCAGTTCAGCATAAACGCCCGCTGGACGCGGGAAGAACGGTGCGCCGAAGCAGGTCGAGAAGGTGGACTTCAGCTTGGACGAAGAACCCATCTCGGTGGAGCCTACCAGTGCGGTGTAGCCGCTCAGGAAGTGGTACGCAGCAGCCTCGCGGGTCAGGATGGAAACTGGAGGCAGAACGCCGGTCATATCGCAGGTCAGGAAGATGATATGCGACGGCTCACCGGCGCGGTTTTCCAGAACGCGCTTCTCAACGTGCTCAAGCGGGTAAGCACAACGAGAGTTTTCGGTCAGGGATACGTCGGTGTAATCCGGCTCGCGAGTATCCTGGTCGATCATCACGTTCTCGACGATCGCGCCAAAGCGGATGGCGTCCCAGATGATCGGCTCGTTCTTCTGGCTCAGATCGATACACTTGGCGTAGCAGCCGCCTTCAATGTTGAACACAGTGCCCGGGCCCCAGCCGTGCTCGTCGTCACCGATCAGGAAGCGATGCGGGTCTGCAGACAGGGTGGTTTTGCCGGTGCCAGACAAGCCGAAGAACAGACAGGTATCGCCGTTTTCGCTGACGTTGGCCGAGCAGTGCATGGGCAAAACGTCTTTTTCTGGCAGCAGGAAGTTCTGCACAGAGAACATGGCTTTTTTCATCTCGCCGGCGTAGCGCATGCCAGCCAGCAGAACCTTGCGCTTGGCAAAGTTGATGATCACGCAGCCATCGGAGTTCGTGCCGTCCCGCTCGGGAACGCACTGGAAGTTAGCCGCGTTGAGGATTTGCCATTCTTGCTTGTCGGCCGGATTGTAAGACTCCGGGCGGATGAACAGGTTGCGGCCAAACAGGTTCTGCCAAGCCGTTTCGGTGGTCATTTTCACGGCCAGGTAGTGCTCAGGGTCTGAGCCTACGTGAACGTTTGAAACGAACTGGTCTTTCTCGGCAATGTAGGCTTCAACGCGATCCCAGAGGGCGTCGAACTTATCGGCATCAAAGGGGCGGTTGATCGGGCCCCAATGAATATCGTCAGCCGTGCTGGGCTCCTGAACAATAAAACGGTCCATGGGAGACCGGCCGGTGCGTTCACCGGTAGTGACCACTAGAGAACCGTTCGCTGCCAGTTGGCCTTCGTTCCTTGCCAGTGCTAGCTCGACCAGCTGTGCTGTATTCAGATCAGTATAAGTGTTGCTCACTTCGACCTCGCCCTCGGGATGTCTTAGTGACTGCTCAGTCCGCACTCAGAAAATTGACGGAATTCTGAACAATCGGGTCAATTCAGGCGCGCTATTATGCCAGAGACGCCGGTAAAAAACGACTGCTCCGAAAGCCGCTTCTGGCGCGGCTTTCGGATAATCTATTCGGGTGTCAGTGTAACGTATGACCGGTGAAAAGGTGGTCAATATCGTTTCTATCGAAGCGATAGTTAGCATGGCAGAACTGGCAGTCCATCTCGATGCTGCCTTGCTCTTCCAGAATGCTGTAACACTCCTCTTTGCCAATCGATTCCAGGGCGCCGAGGGTGCGTTCCCGGGAACAGTTGCAGCGAAACGCCACCGGTTCGGCATCGAACAAACGCACGGTTTCTTCGTTGAACAGGCGATGGAGCAGGGTTTCGCTGTCGAGCTCGAGCAGCTCTTCCGCTTTCACGGTGCTGGCCAGATGATTCACCCGGCTCCACAGTTCGTCGTCTTCTTCGGTGTGCCCTGGCAGCCGCTGTAGCAGAAGGCCTGCAGCCGAGCCTTCGTTGGCAAACAGGAACAGGCTGGTTGCGAGCTGCTCGGAGCGCTCGAAGTATTCTTCCAGGCAGCCGGAAAGTGTTTCGGCTTCTCGCGGAACAACGCCTTGGTAACGCTGGCCTTTGTCTGGCGTGATGGTGATCGCCATGCGCCCGTCGCCCAGCATTTCATTCAGGGTGCCACCGCTCATGGCCTGATCGTCGAAGCGGGCCAGACCGCGGATGTTGCGGTCGTGGCTGCATTCCGCCATCAGTGTGCGCAGAGCGCCTTCACCAGCAGCTTGCAGGGCCACGGTGCCTTCGAATTTGAGCGTGCTGCTCAACAAAACGCTGGCCACCAGTGTTTCGCCGAGTAAATCGCGGATGGTATCGGGGTAGGGTGCTTGCCGGGTGATTTCGTTGTAGCTGTCGCCCAGCTGCACCCAGGCACCCCGAACCTGGCTGTGCTCAAAGATAAAACGCTGGAACTGGTCTCGGGATGCCATGGTGTCTCCTGAAAATATTGGTCAATTGGTTGTCATTGCCCGCATAGGGCAGAGCATTCTCTATGCTGATATCGGAGCGCTCGAGTCTGCAGTGGTGGATTACAGATCGTTCTCTTCCCGAAATCGTTGAATTTTTCGGCGATCTTTTTTGCTGGGCCGGCGCGCGGGTGGCAATTGCGCTGCTTGCATGGTTTTACGTTGCCAGGCCAGTTCTTCCCGTTTTTTGGCGCTGTCTTCGGTCTCGTGGTACAGCTTTTGAGCTTCCGGTGCTCCGCGGCGGCGGTCGCTGATGTCGTCAATGACGACGATTTTTTCCTGCCAGCCCTGACGAAGTGTGACCTTGGCGCCAGACTCGACGATTTTGCCCGGTTTGGTTCGCTGGCTGTTGTAATGAACTTTGCCGCCTTCTATAGCCTCTTTTGCCAGAGAACGGGTTTTATAAAATCGGGCGGCCCACAACCATTTGTCGAGTCGCACTTTTTGATCTTCAGTGTTTGTCGCCTTCATATCTCTTTACCTGATGAGCGCTCCGGGCAATCATCTTTCGAATTATAACGGCCTCGTCAGGCCGATGGCAGTGTCCCGCGAGCCTGCAGGGATGGCAAAATTTCATCGAAATGACAAATGCCCGGAATATCAGGGTGATGAGGGCTTGCGGCCTGCGTACTGTCGGGTGACAGAATGGCCAGACACTGGCCTATACCGGCTTCGTGCGCACTCTCCAGCACAGGAAAGCTGTCATCGACCATCAATGTGCGTTCGCGTCGATAGCTCACTCGCTGAGACAGGTCGTGCCAGAAATCACGGTCCTCTTTGGGTTTGCCCAGTTCGTGGCTGGAGATGATCATATCGACGTGTCGGTCCAGGCCGGTTCGCTGCAGTTTCAGAGCCAGAGGATCGGGGTGGCAGTTAGTGACGATCACCGAGTGAAGACCGGCTTGGCGCAAGCTGCTGAGAAAGTCGCGAACGTGCGGACGGTAGCCGATCCGGTCACCGACTTCCGCTTTCAGCTGAGTGATGTCCACCGAGAGCCGCTCGCTCCAGTAGTCGGTGCAGTACCAGTTCAGTGTGCCGCGTTCGGCCATGATCATGCTGATCAGCTGGTCTTTGGTTTCCTGCGGATTTAGATCGAACTGTTCGGCATAGCGTTTGGGCAAGTGTTCCAGCCAAAAATGGGCGTCGAAATGCAGATCCAGCAGCGTTCCGTCCATGTCCAGAAACACCGTGTCGAGCGATGACCAGTCAACCATAAAAAAACAGCCTGAAGAATTTTGCTTCAGGCTGCCTTAGATTCCGGCCTCTGGCAAGCCGGAATTATACGGAGGAGTGCGGGGTGTTCAGTCGTCAGATTGCGACACCGCCTCTTGTTTGCGGCCGCTGCGCGTGCAGCCCAGGCAGCGCACAAACGTTGCCTTGGCTGGCCCGACCACCAGGACTTCGCCGGCTTCACCGGCGTTGCCGCCCAAAGCCGAAAACGGCAGCGACACCAAATAAACAGCGGTGCCGACAATGGTGGTGGCCAGCAGAGCTGGGCGCAACAGTACGGCGTCGGTTGTCATGGCCAGGGCTGAAGGGCTTTCATCGATAGCACGGGCGTGGCCCACGGATGAAAACGCGAGAAGGCAGGCGGCGACAGTGGCTACCAGTGTGCGGGAAAACTTGCGAATCATGGGTAATCTCTCCTGAACGAATCGCCCGGCATAACCGGAGCTTCTAGCCCGAAATCTTTGTGCGCATTTCAGAGGTGTAAGGAATAAGTATAGCGCACGGTCATGAATTCTCTGTTAACTATGAATCATATTGCCGCAATTTCAAACGCTTTCCGGTTAAAAAGAGGGCTGACTCACGAATAACGTGCAAGGCTAGCGCTGACATCGGGGGCAGTAGACGGTTGACCGGTTGTTCATGCGAATTTCTTTTAAAGAAGCTTGGCATTCCGGGCAGGCTTCCCCCGCACGGCCGTACACCAGCAGAGATTGGGCAAAATATCCCGGTTTGCCGTCGCTGTTGACGAAATCCCGAAGCGTGGTGCCGCCCATCAGGATGGCTGCACTCAAAGTTTCTTTTATGGCTTCCACCAGCTTGTGGTAGCGGTCGAGGCTGATGCGCCCGGCTTTGCGCTTAGGGTGAATGCCCGCTTTATAGAGGGCTTCGTTTGCGTAGATGTTGCCCACGCCGACCACAACATGGTTGTCCATGATAAAAGACTTTATCGGCGTTTGTTTCCCGCGGGATAACCTGAACAGCGCAGTTCCGTTAAAGTCCTCGGACAAGGGTTCCGGGCCAAGATCCCGGATCAGGGGGTGGCTTCGGTAATCTTCGCTCCAGAGCCAGCAGCCAAATCGACGGGGGTCGTTGAAGCGCAGGGTTCGGCCGTTGCCGAGAAGCAGCTCGACGTGGTCGTGTTTCATCGCCGGGCTGCTGTCTGTGATAACCCGTAAGCTTCCCGACATGCCCAGATGAACGATGACCGAGCCTGCATCAAGGTGCAGAAACAGGTATTTGGCGCGTCGATCGACAGCTCGAATGGTTTGGTGCTGCAGCAAAGCGGGCAGGTTGTCCGGAACCGGCCAGCGGAGTTTTCCGTTGTGTACATGGACCTGGGTTATGGTTTGGCCTTCGCAGTGGGGCGCAATGCCTTGTCGTGTGGTTTCTACTTCAGGTAATTCGGGCACTGAACCTCCGCCGTTTGCCGCTTGCGAAACGAATAAGTGTAAACGGTAACAAAAAGTCCACCAAATACGGTTGTTCTGGCGTACAGCTGTACGCTAAAGTGTGGGTCGAATAATTCCCTTCGAATGCCCGCAGTAGTGTTCTCGTGCCGTATGTCGAAGTAGATTGATTTTTGAGGAAATTTTATGTGGTTTAATGGTCTTTTAGACCTTTCTGTCTGGCAGTTGATTGCAGCTGCCTTGGTGATGACTCACATCACGATCGTCAGTGTTACGCTGTACCTGCATCGACATTCGGCTCATAACGCTCTGGATTTGCATCCGGTTCTGAAACACTTTTTCCGTTTCTGGCTGTGGTTAACCACAGCCCAGAACACCAAAGAATGGACCGCCATTCACCGCAAACACCACGCCAAGTGTGAAACCGAAGAAGACCCCCATAGCCCGGTCGTTCTTGGTGTGCGTAAGGTGCTGTTTGAAGGTGCAGAGTTGTACGCCGCCTCCGCAACGCCCGAGATTCTCCAGCGTTATGGCCAGCGCACTCCGGAAGACTGGATTGAACGCAAGGTGTATACCCCGCACAAGTTTATGGGCATCACGCTGATGGCGGTGATCAATCTGGCGCTGTTTGGTGTCAACGGTATCTGGATTTGGGCGCTGCAGATGATGTGGATCCCGATTTGGGCCGCTGGTGTGGTGAACGGGCTGGGTCACTACCTGGGGTACCGGAACTACGAGTGTGCCGATAATGCCCACAATATTTCACCGCTCGGTATTTTGATCGGCGGTGAAGAGCTGCACAACAACCACCACACCTACCCGAACTCGGCAAAACTGTCGCGCCGCTGGTTCGAAGTGGATATTGGCTGGGGTTATATTCGCCTGTTCCAGTTGTTTGGTCTGGCCAAGCCGAAAGGCTACCGCCCGATTGCACACCACGTTCCCGGCAAACTGGACGTGGATGTAGAAACGGTGCAGGCCATTGCCAACAACCGGTTTGACATCATGCGCCAGTATCGTAAGCGGGTCATGAAGCCGGTCTTGCGTCAGCAGCGGTCGTTGATGGATGAGGAAATTCGCCCGATGTACCGCAAGCTGAAGCGTTTGCTGCACCGGGAAGAAGCGCTCATCAAGCCGCGTGAAAAGGCGCATCTGGAGACGGTTCTGGAACGCAATGAGATTCTGCGTCAGATCTATGAAAAGCATCAGGAGCTGCAACTGCTGTGGCGCCAGCGTGGCCTGAAGCCTCAGGAAAAACTGCAGGCCTTGATGGAGTGGTGCAAGGATGCCGAAGCCAGTGGCATACGGTACCTGGAAGAGTTTTCAGCGCACTTGCGAGCCTATTCGCTGCGCCCGGTGAGCTGATTAGCCGCCGCACTGAAGAAAGCCCGAGTGACCTGGTCATTCGGGCTTTTTTCGTTTAAAGCCGATGGGATGTTGGCCGGTTTTATTCCGGAGCCGTTTCGATGGTCACGCGGTACAGGCTGTAGGTGACCTGTCCCGCAGTTTTCTGGCGGTGCAGTTCCCAGCTTTTCGGGGTTGGCGGAGTGCGCAGCTCACTTTCATGCTCCACGTACACCCAGCCTCCGGGTTTTAGCCATTGTTCCGAATCCAGCAGCGGGAACAGTTTGTCCAGCCAGCCCTGGCGAAACGGTGGGTCCATAAACACGATGTCGAATGGGGGTTGTTGACGGTGGCTCAGGAAGCGTTCAACGTCCTGGCAGATCACCGCGCCCTTGTCTGACTTCAGCAGCCTCAGGTTGTCCCGCAGTGCTTTCGCCAGTGCGGGGGTGTGGTCCACCAGCGTGGCTTGTTCGGCGCCGCGAGACAGGGCTTCGAGGCCCAGCGCACCCGAACCGGCAAACAGGTCCAGACAGTCGCTCCCGGCCACTTGGTAATTCAGCCAATTGAACAGGGTTTCACGAATACGGGCCGGGCTCGGGCGCACGCCGCCCACATCCGGGAAACGCAGTTTTCGGCTGCGCCAGTCACCGCCGATGATCCGCAGCTCTCCGTTGCCGCCTTGGCCAGCGTTTTGTGGTGCGCCGGACCCCGGTTTTCTGGGGGCAGATTTACGTTTCGCCATGGTTCGCTCCGCGGTACTGGATGTGGGGTGAATTTGAGGGCCATAGTACCGGAAAGCCTGAAGTGAGCGATAATCGAGCGCCCCATCACTTAGCGCCGGCAGTCTGCTAGAATGTGCGCTTTCTTTCGCGCGCCCATTTTCAGACAGATGGTAAGACTATGACGGCAGAGTGGATTTCAATTGGCCTGTTGGCCCTTCTTGTTCTTTTCTTCGTGCTGGATGTTGCCGGCAATCGTAAGCGGATTCCGCGCCCGAAGCCGGTCCCACAGCGCAAGCCGGACATCGCCAAAGGCCCGGCACCGATACCCGAAGCCGAGAAAAAAGCCGATGAACCGGCCGCAGATGTTGCGCCGGAAGTACCGGCTGAAGAGCCTGCGGTTGTGGAACCAGACGTTGCCCCGGCACCGGAAGTAAAATCTCAGCCAGAGCCAGAGCCAGAGCCAGAGCCAGAGCCAGAGCCAGAGCCAGAGCCAGAGCCAGAGCCAGAGCCAGAGGTCAGCGTCTTTGAGCGTATCAAGAAAGGTCTGGGTAAAACACGCGCCAGCCTGACCGGTGGCCTTGCGGATCTGTTCTCTGTCGGTAAGAAAATCGACGAAGACCTGCTGGAAGAAATCGAAACGTCCTTGTTGATGGCGGATGTCGGCGTAACAGCCACGTCGGAAATCATCGATTCACTGACTGACAAGCTGGAGCGCAATCAGCTGAAAGACGGAGAGGCCCTGCGTAAGGCGCTGCGGGAAGAACTGCACGGACTGTTGAAAGATGTCACCAAACCCCTGGAAATCAATTCCGGAAAAGCACCCTATGTGATTCTGGTGGTTGGCGTTAACGGTGTGGGCAAAACCACCACCATTGGCAAGCTGACCCGCAAGTTCCAGAGCGAAGGCAAGTCTGTCATGTTGGCTGCTGGTGATACCTTCAGGGCGGCTGCGGTGGAGCAGCTTCAGGTATGGGGTGAGCGCAACGACGTGCCGGTGATAGCCCAGCATACCGGAGCAGACAGCGCATCGGTGATCTTCGATGCCATTGAATCGGCGAAAGCCCGCGGTACCGACATTCTGATAGCCGATACCGCCGGGCGTTTGCAGAACAAGGACAACCTGATGAACGAGCTGAGCAAAGTCGTTCGGGTGATGAAAAAGCTGGATGATTCTGCGCCTCACGAAGTCATGTTGGTGCTGGATGCCGGTACTGGACAGAATGCCCTGAGCCAGGCGCAGGTGTTCCAGCAGGCAGTGGGTGTTTCCGGCATTACATTGACGAAACTGGACGGCACGGCGAAAGGCGGTATCGTATTTGCCATCGCACGTCAGCTGCAGCTGCCCATTCGTTACATCGGTGTGGGTGAGCAGGCCGAAGATTTGCGCACGTTCGACGCAGAAACCTTCGTCAGTGCACTGTTTGACGACTGATACCCAGGCCCGGGAGCCTCAGCCCAGATGATAGAGTTTCGTCAGGTAACCAAGCGCTACGACTCCGATCACACCGCTCTGCGCCAGGTGAATTTTCATCTGGGGCGGGGTGAGCTGGCGTTCCTTACCGGCCATTCCGGTGCCGGTAAAAGTACCTTGTTGAAACTTATCATGGTGATGGAGCGGCCGACCGCCGGTGAGGTGGTGGTCGGCGGGCAGCGACTGAACAGCCTGCCGAAACGACAGATTCCCTACATTCGGCGCCACATCGGCGTGGTCTTTCAGAACCATCAGTTGTTGTTCGACCGCAGCGTGTTTGACAATGTGGCGATGCCGCTTGAAGTCATGGGCGTTGCTCCGCGTGACATCGGTCGCCGGGTGCGGGCAGCCCTGGACAAGGTTGGCCTGCTGAGCAAAGAAAAAATGAACCCCATGCAGTTGTCCGGTGGTGAGCAGCAGCGGGTTGGTATTGCCCGGGCGGTGGTCAACAAACCTCCGGTGCTGCTGGCGGATGAGCCTACCGGTAACCTTGACCCTCAGTTGTCGGCCGACATCATGCAGTTGTTTACCGAATTCAGTCAGGTGGGTGTCACGGTGTTGATCGCCACTCACGACATCGCCTTGATTAACCAAATGGGCCGCCGCCGACTGACTCTGGACCACGGTGAACTGATCGCAGGCGGTAGCGCCTCGGTTGGAGGAGGTCTGAATGGCCGCTGACCAAAAACAGAAGCCCGATAACCCCCGTGGTGCTGCCACGCGTTCGAAATCTCCGATTAACAATCAGGCCCGAAGTTATCTCGACCACCATCGTAAGGTGGCTCGCGCGTCCGCTCGGCGTTTGTTGAAAGCACCGGTCGCCAGTTTGATGACATGGACCGTGATGGGCGTGGCGCTGGCGTTGCCGGTGGCTTTGCTGTTATTGCTGACCAGTTTGCAGGGGGTGAGTGCCGGTTGGGAAAGCAGTGCCCGGATCACCGCGTACTTGAGTATGGATACGTCTGTACTGCAGGCCCGCGAGCTGACTCGTGACATTGACAGTGACGGCCGAATATTGTCGGTCGAGCTGGTGGAGCGGGATCAGGCCCTGGCCGAATTTCGGGCAGCCTCCGGTTTGGGCGATGCATTGGATTTTCTGGGTGATAACCCGTTGCCGCATACTTTGTTGATCACCCCTCAGGAAAGCGCCCGCACGGCTGCGAGTGTGCAGGCACTGGTGGCCTTTGTTGAAGGTATGGGGCGGGTAGATCAGGTTCAGGTCGATCTCGGCTGGTTGCAGCGTTTGAATGCAATGACTGATATTCTGGCGCGAGCGGTATGGGCATTGTCACTGTTGTTGGGTGCGGCGGTGATCCTGGTGATCGGTAATACCGTACGTTTAGCGATCGAGAATCGTCGCGATGAGATTCTGGTGGCGAAGCTGGTGGGCGGCACGGATGCGTTTGTGCGCAGGCCGTTCTTGTACACTGGCGCCTGGTTTGGCGTGGGCGGCGGTCTGGTTGCCTGGGTGTTGATTCAGACCTCGTTGTGGTGGCTAAACGGTCCTATAGAACGTCTGGCTGCCTTGTATCGCAGTGAGTTTGCCTTGCAGGGGCTGGGCTTTGAGGGCGCGGCAGCATTGATTATCATCGCAATGCTGTTAGGCTGGTTGGGCGCTTGGGTGGCCGTAAAGCGTCATCTGGACGATATAGAGCCGGGCGAGATTGCCGGTGGGTGACGCAGATCACGGGAATACCGTATTGAATTTGAAGCTTGAGCTGGCGTAGCTTGACGAAATTGATGTGGCGTTTCAGGCAGGTACGGTGAGTTTTCCAGGTTGTTGATAATGAACGTTTTACTGGAATTCTCTGGAACTTATTATGATCTTGGCGGTCTTGCAGTTTGTTGATATATTTTAAGTCCGTCAGGTTCGGAGGTTAATGCATGGGTACGAGTTTACAGCTGGCTGACAGACTGGTTCCGGGCGCGAATCTAGAATCCTATATTCAGGCGGCAAGTCGCATTCCTGTTCTTACGGTTGAAGAAGAGCGGGATTTAGCGGAACGGCTGCATTACGACGGTGATGTAGAGGCGGCACGCCAGTTGGTGCTTTCTCATCTTCGGTTTGTGGTTCATATCGCTCGCAGTTATTCGGGCTACGGTCTGGCTCAGGCGGATTTGATTCAGGAAGGTAATGTTGGCTTGATGAAAGCCGTCAAGCGCTTCAATCCGGAATACGGTGTGCGCTTGGTTTCGTTTGCCGTGCACTGGATCAAGGCTGAGATTCACGAGTTTATTTTGCGCAATTGGCGCATTGTGAAAGTGGCGACCACCAAGGCGCAGCGTAAGTTGTTCTTTAATCTGCGCAGCCAGAAGAAGAAGCTGGCGTGGTTGAATCACGATGAGCTGAATGCGGTCGCGGCAGATTTGGGTGTTGAGCCCAAGGTGGTTCGCGAGATGGAAGGCCGGTTGGCTTCCCGTGATGCGTCTTTTGATGGTCCGATGGACGACGATGACGATGCGGTTTATCAGGCGCCGGCTCATTATCTTGAGGATCGTCGTGCTGATCCGGCTGTGCAGCTAGAGAATTCCAATTGGTCGGAAGATTCCAATGGCCGTTTGATGCATGCGTTGAGTGCGTTGGATGAGCGCAGCCAGGATATTCTGCGTGAGCGTTGGTTGACGGACAGTAAGTCGACGCTGCATGAGCTGGCGGATAAGTATGGCGTGTCTGCTGAGCGGATTCGGCAGTTGGAAAAGAACGCCATGAAGAAGATTAAGGCTCAGATGACGGAAGCGGCCTGATAGCCCTTTTGTTTTGAATGTTTGAAAACGCCACCACCGTTTCGCGGTTGGTGGCGTTTTTGTTTGTATAATCCGTTTACTATCTAATTTCATATATCCGAGTGGAAGTGGTTGGGCAGGGCTTTCCAAAACACGCTCCTGCGGCACATCCCTGTGACGCTTGGGCTACGCCATCCATGGCTCCGCACAGTTTTGGAAAGCCCTGCCCAACCACTTCGCCGAACTTTCCAGTGGGATTCCGAAAAGATGAGTACAGAATTACCCAAGATCGCCTTTCTTGGTATTGGTTTGATGGGCGCGCCTATGACCCGAAACCTGCTGAATGCAGGCTATCCGATGACGTTGTGGAACCGCACCGAGAGTAAGTGCGAGCCGTTTGCCGACGAAGCCACCATCGCCAAGTCACCTGCCGAAGCGGTCGCCGATGCAGATGTGGTGATCACCATGCTGGAGAACGGGCAGGTGGTGGATGATGTGCTGGTGGGGAAGGGTGCGATTGCCGCATTGAAGGAAGGCGCGCTGTTGATTGATATGAGTTCGGTGCAGCCGTCGGTGGCGCGTGGTCACGCGGCTTTGGCGGCAGAGCAGGGTGTAGGGTATTTGGATGCGCCGGTGTCGGGTGGCACGGTGGGTGCGGCTGAGGCTCGATTGAGCATTATGGCGGGTGGTGCCGAGGCGGATGTGGCTCGGGCTTTGCCGGTGTTTGAGGTGCTGGGAAAGTGCACCCGCATTGGGCCGGTGGGGGCAGGGCAGTTGGCTAAGCTGGCGAATCAGGCGATTGTCGGGATTACCATTGGTGCGGTGTCTGAAGCGTTGCTGTTGGCGGCTAAGGGCGGCGCGGATCCGGCGGCGGTGCGTGAGGCTTTGATGGGCGGGTTTGCCGGGAGTCGGATTCTGGAATTGCATGGCCAGCGGATGATTGATCGGGATTTTGCGCCGGGTGCGCCGGCGCGGATTCAATTGAAGGATTTACGGATGATTCTCGATGAGGCCCGTGCCGAGGGGCTGACGTTGCCGTTGTCGCAGCAGGTGCATAATGAATACTTATCACTGGTGGCGAACGGGCACAGTGAGGTGGACCACAGTGGGCTTTTACTTGAGTTGGAACACGTGAACGGCGCGTTGATGGGTTCTCTGGGCCGTGGGCCCAAGGAATAAGATTTAGTTTCAGGAGATTGCTATGCCCCGTTTTGCCGCTAATTTGTCGATGTTGTTCACAGAGGTGCCGTTTCTTGAGCGGTTTGCCAGGGCCCGGGCTGCGGGGTTCAGTGGCGTGGAATTTTTGTTTCCGTATGAGTGGCCGGCCGAGGCTATTGCGGCGGAGTTGAAGGCTAATGAGCTGACTCAGGTGTTGTTTAACCTGCCGCCTGGCAACTGGGATGCTGGCGAGCGGGGGATTGCCTGCTTGCCTGACCGGATTGAGGAGTTCCGTGCCGGGGTTGAGCAAGGCATTACCTATGCCAAAGTGCTGGGTTGTAAGCAGCTGAATTGCTTGGCCGGGTTGAAGCCGGAAACGCTGACTGAGGACGAAGCCTGGCGCACGTTAGTGGAGAATGTGCAGTATGCCGCCGAGCGCTTTGCCGAGGCCGGATTGACCTTGTGCCTTGAAGCGATCAACTCGAGAGTGGATATGCCCGGTTTTATGCTGGATACCACCGGCAAGGTGATGGCGCTGATTGAAGAAGTAGATGCCGATAACGTGCGCTTGCAGTACGACATCTACCACATGCAGATTATGGAAGGGGATCTGGTCCGGTCTGTGGAGTGTCTGCTGCCGTGGATTGCTCATGTGCAATTTGCCGATAATCCGGGTCGGCACGAACCGGGCACTGGCGAGATTAACTTTTCGAATGTTTTTACAGCATTGGATAACATGGGGTACGAGGGCTGGGTCAGTGCAGAGTACAGACCTTCGGGGGCAACTGAGCAGACGCTGGGATGGTTCAGTGCCACAGCTTGACCGTCGCCAGACGCGACACCCTCTTACAAGATCGTAACTGGCCCGCGCTGCCAGTTCTTCGTAACCTTAGAGTTAATGTTATCCGCTATCAGGAGGGCTCACCGGTGAAAGCACTGGTAATCGAAGACGATCAGGATGTAGCAAGTTACCTGGTAAAGGGGCTGAAGGAATCCGATTTCGTAGTGGATCATGCTGCCGATGGTAAAGACGGCATGATGATGGCTGCGAGTGAAGAGTACGACATCATGATTGTGGATCGCATGCTGCCGGGCATGGACGGCCTTTCTATTATCAAGACGGTGCGGGCCACCGGCAACCAGGTCCCCGTGCTGATTTTGAGCGCCTTGGGCGATGTGGACGACCGGGTTGAAGGTTTGCGCGGGGGTGGTGATGATTACCTGACCAAACCGTTTTCCTTCACCGAATTGCTGGCGCGGATCGAATCCTTGGTACGCCGTAACCGACAGGCGGCAGAAACCGAAACGGTTTTGAAAGTGGCGGATCTGGAAATGGATCTGCTCGCGCGTACCGTCAAACGTTCCGGCCAGAACATTGATGTTCAGCCCCGTGAGTTCCGTTTGCTGGAATACCTGATGCGCAACGCCGGCCAGGTGGTCACCCGTACCATGCTGCTGGAGAAGGTTTGGGACTATCACTTTGATCCCCAGACTAACGTGATCGACGTGCACATCAGCCGTCTGCGCGCGAAAATCGATAAGGAATTCGACACCCCCTTGCTGCAAACAGTTCGGGGTGCGGGATACATGTTGCGTGAAACTGCTTAGTCAGCTCAGAACGTCGTCTTTCCAGCTGGCGCTGCTGTATATGGTGGTGTTTGCCACCTCGGTATTTTTGCTTCTGGCATTTATATACTGGCGTACAGCTGGATTCATGACCGCTCAGACTGATGAGACGATCGAGGCCGAAATTGCAGGCCTCGCGGAGCAGTACCGCGGGCGAGGCGTTAACGGGTTGATTACCATTATCCGGGAACGTGTCGCACGCGACCCCAACGCTAAAACGGTTTACCTCCTTTCTACCGATGATCTGCTGAAGCTGGCGGGCAATATTGAAGCCTGGCCGGAAGGTAGCCGCACCGCCGAAAGCGGTTGGATCAACTTTACTCTGGACTCCAGCGTAGGCTGGCAAGGCCCGGAACGTTTGGCCCGTGCCCGTATTTTTGACGTTCAGGGTGGTCTTCGGTTATTGGTCGGACGCGACGTCGATGAACTGACCAGTCTCAAGCGCGTGATCGAAGGCGCGATCAACTGGGGTATGGGCATTACTTTGGCGCTGGCTCTATTGGGCGGCTTTTTGATGAGCCGAAGTACCACCCGTCGTATTGAAGTGATCAACAACACCTCCCGCCGTATCATGAACGGCCATCTGTCTTTGAGAATTCCCACCCGGGGTACCGAAGACGACTTCGACCAGCTGGCGGAAAACCTGAACCAGATGCTCGACCGTATCGTGTATCTGATGGAAGGCATTCGACACGTTTCCGATAGTATTGCTCACGATTTGAGAACCCCGCTCACCCGGCTGCGTAACCAGCTGGAACGAACCCTGATATCTGTGGATAACGACGAAGCCCGGGAACAGGTTGGTCGGGCCGTGGGTGAGGCCGATCAGTTGTTGGCGACATTTAATGCGTTGCTGAGAATTGCCCGGCTGGAAACCCGAGGCAACACCGCCGACATGAAAGTCGTCTCGCTGGATGAACTGGTGGGCGACGCTTGTGAACTCTACGAAGCGTTGGCCGAAGATAAAGATCAGCAGTTCAAGCAGGTGATGGAGCCCAAGGTGATGATTGAGGGGGATCGGGATCTGCTGTTCCAGATGGTCAGTAACCTGATCGACAATGCGATCAAATATACGCCGGAGCATGGCGGGATTGTGGTTGTGGTTCGCAAAGAAGGGGCCAACGCTATTTTTGAAGTTCAGGATTCTGGGATTGGTATCCCGGATGATGAAAAAGACCAGGTGTTCCAACGTTTTTACCGGGTTGGAAAGAGTCGTTCGTTGCCGGGTAATGGTTTGGGTTTGAGTCTGGTCAGCGCCGTGGCGGAGATTCACCAGGGGGAAATTCTGCTGAGTGATAGTCACCCTGACGCGGAGATGCCGGGGCTAACGGTCGCAGTGAAAATGCCGGCGTTCACCGGAGTCAGAAAACGCATTAAAGCGGCGCAGGTTGAACAGATTCCTGACGGAGCGGATGAGGCCCGCTCATCCGCCGACAGTCAGGCGTAAACTCAGTGGCTGGCGCGGAAACGATTTACTTGCGCCATTAACGGGCTGAAAATTGCTTCAGCACGTGCTTCAACTTGCTTGGTCAGTGCGTCGAACTGGGCACGGCGGTGGTCCACTTTCACCTGCAGGCTGTCCCACTCTCCTTCCAGATGCTTTTGTTCAGCCATCATAAAGGCCGCGATGTTGTGGCGATTGACCTTGTTGGTGATGCCCAGTTCTTCCAGTTTGAAACCGAGGCTATCAACGCCTTCCAGCGCCAGATTCAGAATCTTTTGAGTGTTCATGGTGTGTCTCCACAAAATGGTGAGTAAGGGGTAGTGGGGGCGAAATTAGCGATAGTGTCTAGAGTGTGCAACCTAATTTGCCGTTGAGCGGTGGCCCTTCTGCTCTTTCCAAAAGGTAATGCGGTGGCCACTGAGGGGTAATGGTCAGTCTGCATAATAGACAATGTAGACGAAGAAGCCGGCCCATTAAGGTTGCTTCTTCCTCCAGCACAGCGCTAGCCTTATACCCCGTGATCCACGGGGTTTTTTTATGCCCCACTTTTTCAGTCAGGTTGAGCGCATAGCATTATGGTTAAAGCCACATCACCCGCACATCCGCCCCGCTACATTACTCCGGACGGCGAGCAAGCGCTGCGCGAAGAGCTGCAATACCTGTGGAAGATCAAGCGGCCTGAAGTAACCCAAGCGGTGCGCGAAGCCGCCGCACAGGGCGATCGTTCAGAAAATGCGGAGTACATCTACGGCAAAAAACAACTGCGTGAGATTGACCGACGGGTTCGTTTTCTCAGCAAAAGGCTGGACGAGCTGACCGTAGTCGATCGGCTTCCGGACGACCAAAGCCGCGTGTATTTTGGCGCTTGGGTAACCGTCGAGGATGAAGACGGCGAAGAACAAACCTATCGTTTGGTGGGGGCCGACGAGTTTGATCTGACCAAGGGATACCTGAGCATCAACGCACCGTTGGCGCGAGCGTTGATAGGCAAGCACCTGGATGACGACGTGTCGGTAAAAACACCGGAAGGTTGGAAAAACGTTGTTATTACTGCCATTCGATATAACGCTGATACGCCCGGTAAGTGAGAGCTGTCACAGAATCGTCTAATCGGTGAGCGATTCGTCAATTTAGGCGATACACTGATCAAAAATTGTCACCCCATGGGTGCACGATCTGATCAGGATGATTGTCATGAATACCGCAAACCTCATTGCCGGAAAAACGGCTGGCTACGGTCTTTGGAAAGCTTGTATCGGTTTTATGTTGGGGGCCGGACTGTCACCGGCGTTTAGCCAGACGGCTACCAACGGGAACGACGCGCCGGTTTTCGAATACGAAGAGCGCACAACCATCGACACAATCCCTTTTCGTTCAATGGATGAAGAGGTGTTGGCGAACACGGTTATTGAGGGTGGGCTAGCGGCACCTGCAGCGGGTGTACCGGTGCAGTCAGGTAAAGACGCGGACTTTTATCTTGATCCCCTGGCGCTGCAACCCCGGGATGAACGCACCGATTTGGGCCGGTCTGAAATTCCGGTGGACATCCGTTTCGCCAACCCGAAAGTCGTGCCGGGGCAGACCCACAGCAATAACTACGTCATCCGCCCGCCCCAGAACCGAACTTACGACGCGCTTAATGTGAACATGACAGAGCGGCCATAACCGCCGCGGTCTATGCGGCGGCGCTGTCTTGCTGCACAGGTTTGCTCAGCACATCGTCGAAGAAAAACTCGAGAGCTTGCCTGGCTTGGTTGAGCCGGGCCCGCGACACTCGCAGTTGTTCGTTCAGATACGCAAAAAAACGCGCCTGATCTTCGTCCGACAGGGTTCCGGGGTCTTTTAAATCGTGAAACAGCACGAAACGGCTTATCCAGTGCAGATAGGTCTGTTCTGCCCGCTGGTTGAGTTCGCGTTTGTGAATAGCAGCTTGAACAAGGCTCACCAAGCCGGGGCGTGACTGCTCCAGCGCTTCAGTAATATCCATGTGTAAAATCTTCCGAATGACTTGTTGTTCTTATGGTGCGCGCATCATATGACAAACGTTTGAAAGGCGCAAAGGTGAAGCAGAAGTGAGGGGGCTGTAGAGAGAGTGGGCAACCGCCGGCAGTGACCAGCGGCCGCGATTGCAGCGTTTTACTTCAACGATTCGAGCTTGTCGATGTACTGCTGCATGGCTTCTTCGCTGGAAGTGCCTTTCAGTTTATCCCACGCGTCGTACTTGGCGCGGCCTACGAAATCCATCATGCCGGGGCGCTTGCCGGTGACATCGCCTTCAGTGGCTTGCTTGTACAGGGCATAGAATTCCAGCTTGAGTTCGTTGGACGGCTGGAAATCGCCTTCGGCAGTCTGGATGTAGTTTACTGACTCTTCAAACTTGGCTTTCAGGTCACTCATCGTTGTGGTCCTTGGTGTGAATGATTGTTTCCTATAAGGATCACCGGAGTATAGCTTTGAGCACCAGGCCCGTCATTGACTAAAACAGCGTGCCACGTGGCATTACGGCAATCTGGCAAAAGTTTGCCCGAGTCCTCATTTTGAGCCAATTGTGGCCAAAGGCTTATTGAGCTGGCCCGATCACCGGTGTAGAGTCTCGCCTGTTGTTTGCTAGGATGGCAGACACAAGGGAATGAAATACGTTGCAAATGAATTGCACAGGGAGCACGTCATGTCTGGCAAAGATGGTTCTGTCGCGCCGAAAGAGCGCATTAATATCAAGTATGTCCCCGCCACCGGCGATCAGCAGGCTGAAACTGAACTGCCGCTAAAAATGTTTGTGGTTGGCGATTTCAAGGGCCATGCTGAAGAAACCCCCATTGAAGACCGCAAGGCCATTTCTGTGGATAAGAACAACTTCCGTTCTGTGATGAAGGAAGCTGGTCTTACTCTATCGACCTCCGTATCCAATAAGCTCGAAGAAGGCGCTGATGATCTGCCGATCAATCTGCGAATTGAAAGTCTGGAAGACTTTTCGCCTGACAGTATCGCCCGCCAGGTTCCCGAGCTGAAAAAGCTGATCGAACTGCGCGAAGCGCTTGTTGCTCTTAAAGGTCCGCTCGGCAATGTGCCCTCATTCCGCACCAAGCTCCAAGAGCTGCTGGATGACGAACGCGCACGGGAATCGCTGCTGGCGGAACTGGAACTGGCGACCGAAAACGACGCATAAGCACGTTTCCGAAACCGGTTACACCCAACACCAATTATCAATTACGTACTGAAGGGATGTGGTATGTCTGATACTGCTGTGCAGCAATCTGCTGCCTCCGAATCCGTGGCAGAAGGCTCTCTGCTTGATCAGGTTATGGCCAATAGCCGCATGGCGCCGGCTGACGAAGGTTACGATGTCGCGCGCAAAGGTGTCGCAACATTTATTGCCAACCTGCTAAAAAGCGACGAAAAAGGCCAACCGGTTAATAAGGCTCTGGTAGACCAGATGGTGGTAGAGCTGGACCGCAAGATCAGCGCGCAGATGGACGAAGTTCTGCACGCCCCCAAACTGCAAGAATTGGAGTCGTCCTGGCGCGGCCTGAAGCTGATGGTTGATCGCACTGAATTCCGCGAAAACATCAAAGTCGATATCCTGCACGCCACCAAACAGGAACTGCTGGAAGACTTCGAATTTGCGCCAGACGTGACCCAGACCGGTTTTTATCAGCACGTATACTCGGCGGAATACGGCCAGTTTGGTGGTGAACCTGTCGGTGCCATTGTGGGTAACTACGCCTTCAGCCCTTCTACGCCCGATATGAAGCTGCTGCAGTATGTGTCGTCCGTAGGCGCTATGGCTCACGCACCCTTCCTGTCTTCCGTTGCACCGTCGTTCTTTGGTGTCGACAGCTACCAGGAACTGCCGGCCATCAAGGAACTGAGCGCTGTTTTTGAAGGCCCGAAATACGCCAAATGGCGTTCTCTGCGCGAATCCGAAGACGCTCGCTACTTGGGCCTGACCGCGCCGCGCTTCCTGTTGCGCACACCCTATGACCCCACGGAAAACCCGGTGCGCAGCTTTAATTACAAAGAAAACGTGTCCGGCGATCACGAACACTACCTGTGGGGCAATACTGCCTACTTGTTAGGTACACGTTTGACCGACAGCTTCGCCAAATACCGCTGGTGCCCGAATATCATCGGTCCGCAAAGCGGCGGCGCGGTGGACGACCTGCCGGTGCACACCTTCGAGTCGTTCGGTCAGCTGGAAGCCAAAATCCCGACCGAAGTGTTGATCACTGACCGTCGTGAATACGAACTGGCGGAAGAGGGCTTCATCGCCCTGACCATGCGCAAGGGCAGCGACAACGCCGCGTTCTTCTCGGCCAACTCGGTGCAAAAGCCCAAGCAGTTCCCGAACACCAAAGAAGGCAAAGAAGCGGAAACCAACTACAAGTTGGGCACCCAGCTGCCTTACATGATGATCGTGAACCGGCTGGCTCACTACATCAAAGTGCTGCAACGTGAGCAGATCGGCTCCTGGAAAGAACGCCAGGATCTGGAGCGTGAGCTGAACACCTGGATTCGTCAGTACGTGGCCGATCAGGAGAATCCTCCGGCGGAAGTTCGCAGCCGTCGCCCACTGCGCGCCGCGCAGGTTGTGGTGTCGGATGTTGAAGGCGATCCGGGCTGGTACCAGATCTCGCTGGCGGTTCGCCCGCACTTCAAGTACATGGGTGCGAACTTCGAGCTCTCGCTGGTTGGTCGACTGGATAAGGATTAATCCGTGTTCGGCGACACGGCAACTGACGGCGTTCGCAACACCGGCAGCCTGTTCGAACGACTCGAGCAGGCTGCGGCCCCCGCAGGGCAAGGCATGGGTGAAGTGACCCATGTGGTGGAATCCATCAAGCGCCATTTGGTGCGTTTGCTGAACGCCCATCCGGGCAACAGCGCAAGCGTACCGGACCTGGGCTTGCTGGATTTCAACGACGCCACTTTGGGTACTCACGACCTGAGTATCCAGATTCGCGGTGCGATCCGTCAGTGTATCGAGAAGTTTGAGCCCAGAGTGAAGCGGGTGGACGTGATGGCGTTGCCGCCGGGCCCGAACCCGTTGCAGTTGAAGTTTCAGGTCACGGTTTATCTCAGCGTCACGGGAAGTGATGACAGGACCACGATCGATCTGGTGTTGGATGAAAAACGATACTACCGGGTTGTTTGAAACTTAGTAGTTGAAGGCAGGGAAGAGAGTGAGGGGCTTCTGCTCCTCGCTCGGAGCCTGAAGGGATGGCGATACTTTTCTTCTGGGAAAAAATAACTCGCTTCGCTCAGACATCTTTTTTCCCGCCAGAAAAGCATCCCCATCCCCTCCTGCAAACCTGAGTGGAATGCGGCCGAAGTTTTTGAAGGTAGGTATGAGAGTCAGGATGAGGGTAGTCTTTCCAAAAGTGTGCGGAGCCATGGATGGCGAAGCTCAAGCGTCCCATGGATGGGCCAGAAGCGTCTTTTGGAAAGACTACCCTCATCTTGGCTCGGAGTGAGACCGAGCAGTCAAGGTGCAGTAACATGAAGTTAAATAGGTTCTACAGGGATGAGTTGAGCTTTTTGCGGTTGCAAGGCAGGGAATTTGCCGACGCACACCCGCAGCTCACCCGATTTCTATCCGAACAAAGCACCGACCCAGACGTAGAGCGCCTTCTGGAAGGCTTTGCCTTCCTGACCGGCAAGCTGCGCGAAAAAGTGGAAGACCAATTCCCGGAGCTGACGCACTCATTGCTCAACATGCTCTGGCCCAACTACCTGCGCCCCGTGCCCAGCTGCACCATCATGCGCTTCGACCCCCAGTTGCACGCGATCAGCGAACGCCAGCGGGTAGAGCGCCATACCGAAATCAAAAGCCGGCCCGTGGGTGAAAGCACCCGCCAAACCCAGTGCCGGTTCCGTACTTGCCGAGCTGTGGATATCTTTCCTGTCAGCGTCGCAGAAGCCCACGCCGAGCACTCTCGTGAAGTCTCTTCAGTGTCGGTCGATCTGGCCCTGCACACCGACCAGCCGTTGAACCAACTGGGCATGGAAAGCCTGCGCTTCTATCTGGGCGGCGACAACCACACCGCGGAAACCCTGTACCTTTGGCTAAATCACTATCTCAGCCGCATGGAATTGGTGGTGGGCGACAGCGTATACAGCCTGCCCACATCGTTGCTCAAGCCGGTGGGCTTTGCTGCCGATGAAGCCATACTGCCGTACCCGAAAAATGCCTACTCCGGCTACCGGATTATTCAGGAGTACCTGAGTTTTCCCGAAGCCTTCCGGTTTATCGATGTCACCGGACTGAAGCAACGCCTGCCCGGAGTTCAGGCAGACGAGATCAGCCTGCGCTTCCACTTCAGCCGCATCTTGCCGCCGGACACCCGAGTCACCCGGGATTCCCTGCAGCTGTACTGCACGCC
Organism: Marinobacter sp. MDS2; assembly: GCF_030718085.1. Lineage (NCBI taxonomy): Bacteria > Pseudomonadati > Pseudomonadota > Gammaproteobacteria > Pseudomonadales > Marinobacteraceae > Marinobacter > Marinobacter sp. MDS2. Next base: position 1,694,018 of record NZ_JAVAJF010000001.1, on the reverse strand, counting down.
AGCGGTGAACCTGTTTAGCCACGAAGGCGAACCGGTGGATCTGAACGGTCGTGAAACCGAGTACCGAATTTCGCCGTCCAGCCGCTGCCCCGAGCACTACGAAGTGTTCAGCATTGAACAGGTTGAAGGCTGGCTGGAAGGTCGTTCGGGCCGGGGCGAACCCCGTTTATACACAGCGTTTGAGAGTTTTCAGCACGAAGTGGAGCGGGACCGTGGCCGCACCGCGTTGTATTACCGCGTGCGCACCCGCGAAAGCGTTCGGGGTGATGGCTTTGATCATTACATCTCCTTCGTGCGCGCCGACGAATCCGACTGCCTGAATCGGCAGGAAGCGGTTTCGTTAACGCTCACCTGCACCAACCGGCAACTGCCGCAACAGCTGGCGGTGGGTGAGATATGCATGGCCACAGAAACCACACCGGCCTTCGCTTCGTTCAGCAACATTACCCGGCCCACCGCCACCCTGCGACCCACACTGGATGGCAGCTTGTTATGGACGCTGATTTCCAACCTGTCCCTGAACTACCTGTCGATGCTCGATGTGGATGCCTTGCGCACTGTGCTCCGGGTGTATGACTTTCGGGCGTTGGTAGATCGCCAAGCCGAGCGGGTATCTCAGAAGCGGTTGGCGGGCATCAGCGACATCAGTACGCAACCGGTTGACCGGATGGTGCGTGGTTTGCCGGTGCGGGGTATCCGGTCAGTGCTAAAACTCGACCAACAGAATTTCGCCAGTGAAGGCGATCTGTACCTGTTTGGCACGGTGTTGAGCCAGTTCTTTGCGCTCTACGCCAGCATTAACGCCTTTCACCAGTTGGAAGTGGTGAATACAGAGAATCAGGAACGGTACACATGGACGTTACAGCAAGGTCAGCAGCCGCTGATGTAGCCGGGCTGGAACCCGTTCTGGGCAACGCGCGGCGCTACAGTTTTTTTCAGCTGGTGGACCTGATTCACCGGCATCATGGCGATGATTTGGAAGGCTCTGGCTCCGGCGATCCGGTGCAGGAACGCATTCGGTTTTCGGCCTCTGCCGGCCTGGGGTTTCCGGGCAGTGACGTGGTGTCGGCATTGTCGCCGGAGCACGAGCATGCACCCTACCAAATGGAAGTGAGCTTTCTCGGCTTGCACGGTTCCCAGTCGCCATTACCCGGGTATTACCTGGAAGATCTGGCGTGGGAAGCGGGTCAGAATCTGGGCGTTCGCCGGCATTTTCTGGATTTCTTTAACCACCGGCTGGTGACTCTGTTTCATCGGGCCTGGCGCAAGTACCGCTACTACATACGGTTTCAGCCGGGTGCCAGTGACGGCTTTTCGGAACTGGTGTTCTCCCTAACGGGGCTGGGTGATCGGCGTCTGCGGGAAGCGACACCCGTTAACTGGTCGAAAATGCTGGCCTATGCCGGCTTGATGGCGGGGCGTAGCCGGTCCCCGGAAGTGGTCAGCGGCATAGTGGCTCATTGCTTCGATCTTGAAGATGTCAGCATAGAGCAGTGGGTGTTGAGAAAGGTGGCCATTGCAGAAGATCAGCAGACTCGTTTGGGGCAGGCGAATGCCAGCCTCGGTCAGGACACGTTGATGGGGTCGAGCATCCGGGACCGCGGCGGCAAATTCATACTTCGGTTACGCAACCTGAGCCGACAGCGCTTTGCCGATTTTTTGCCCAACGGTGCGGAGCACGAGCGGTTGGTCAAGCTGGTGGAGTTCGCTACACGGGAACAGCTGGCTTATGACCTTGAGCTGGAAATGCGACCGAAAGACATACGGCCCATGCAGATGGGGGAAGAGCTGCGTTTGGGCTGGAACTCATTCGTGACACCGGAGCGCGCCAGCAAGCGACCGGCGGTGCGCATCCAGATCCGACGTTAAGGCAAGGAGCCAAGAGTGTGACCACGCAAACAGCAGAATTGAACTTGGTGATCACCAACCCCTCGGAAGCGGGGGGCGGCGAAAGTATTGAACACCGTTTCAGCGCAACCGGGGGCTCGATTGGTACTGCGGCTAATGATACCTGGCGTTTATCGCCCCACCGCACTGGTGCCGTGGCGGGGCATGCTGAAGTGCGCTTTCTGGACGGCGGCTTCTGTCTGATCGACCGCAGCGGCCGAACCTACATCAACAGCAGTAGCCAGCCCGTAGGTCGTGGACGCAGAGCGCGCCTGAACCATGGCGACACCGTCAGCATTGGCCGGTACCAAATCCGGGCGGAGCTGCAGGGTGGTTCTTCAGGGCGAAGCGAGTTGAACGAGCCCAGCGCCGAAGATCATCGGTTGGTTAATGTAGATGAAGGCGACTTGCTGCGATCTAGCCAGCACCAAACTTTGCCGGAAGGCCGCGAACCTTTGGTGGGGCTGAAAGGCTCGGCCGACGCGCCTCAAAGTAACGACCCACTGGCCCTTTGGCAGAAGCCAGAGGCATCGGGTGAGCAATTATCACCAGCACTGCTGGCCAGCGAGGAACGCTGGTTTGCCGGTTCCACCGATGTGGATGAGGAATACCGGGAAAACCGGGATGTGGCGATGGGACTGCCGGTGAACCGCACGGCCCGCCATCAGAATGATCAGGAAAAGGAGCGACTGGGAATGTCGGACACCAGAGCACCCACCCGGGATGCCAGCCGTCAGCACATCAGTGGGGCGCCTTTATTGCGAGGGTTGCAGGCGGACATTGAATTTACCGACAGCGAAGACATGCAGCTGTTTCTGGAAGAGGCCGGGCAAACCCTCAAAGCCGTGGTGGATGGCCTGCTTACGCTGCACCAAAGCGAAGATACCCGGCATCAGGCACTGCGTACCCGCTTGCAGCCCCTTGAAGACAACCCGCTGCGACTGGGAAACGATTACCACGGCACCATTCAAACCCTGTTTGCCGCCGAACGAAGCCCGGTTCACCTATCTGCGCCTGCTGCGGTGAGAGAAAGCCTCGACAGCTTGAACCACCACCAGCGGGCCACGCAGGAAGCCATTCGCGAAGCCTTGGACGCGATTCTGCACGCCTTCTCGCCGGAGGCCTTGCTGAGAAGGTTCCACGGATACCGCCGTGGGCTCAAGGACAACGAAGACGAGGGCCGTTGGGCCTGGGACATGTATCAACATTACTACCAAGAACTTAGATCCAGTCGTCAGCAGGGTTTTGAGCGCCTTTTCCAAGAGGTGTTCGACCAGGCTTACGACCAACACTTGCGCCAATTACAGAGGGAGAATGGCTAGTGAAGTACTGCAAATGGAGCTTGCTGACGATGGTTATGTTGCTGGTGGGGTGCAGCACCCCCTACAACGCGGTCACCAAAACCGCCAAAGTGTTGTGGGACCCCGACATCCCTGTGGGCTACCCGGAAGATCAGCCCAGCCGAGTGGATTTGACCATGCTGGCGGAGCCGAGCGTTAACCCGAACCAGTCTTTGGCGCCCACGCCAATTGCCTTTCAGATCATCGAACTTCGTGACAGTTCGCTGTTGATGGCGGGTGATTTCGATCAGCTGCTGAATAACCTTGAAGACTCGTTGGGTCGCAACTACGTGGACCACAGCGACTACACCTTGGTGCCCGGTCAGTTCAAGTTTGTGGAGCCGTTCGAGATCAGCGAAGACACCCGGTTTATCGGTGTGATTGCCTTCTACGCTTACCCTAACTTGTCGCAGTGGAAGAAGGTGGTGAAGGTGGACCCGATCGGTGGCACCTACCATTTGCTGGTTAACCTGCGAGAGCGGGAAGTGAAACTGACCCGTTCGGATGAAAGCTGATGCCTGTTAGCAATCGAGTGGTCTGGAGTGACGGCTTGTTCATCAAGCCCCAGCACTTTCAGCAACAACAACGGTACCTAGAGCATCAGATCAATGAGCGCGCCTTGGCCGTCTCGGACTACCTCTACGGCTTCAGCGATCTGGAACTCAATGCCGAATACCTGAGTTTTGGTCGAGTCGGTTTGGTGCGGGCAAGCGGTTTGTTTCCGGATGGTACAAGATTCAACCTACCGCAAGACGATGTGATGCCCGAGCCGCTGGAAATTACCGATGCGTCGGTGGCCAATCAGGTGGTGTATCTGGCGTTGCCGCTCGGGAGTGATTCTCTTGCGGAAGTGGAGTGGCCCGATGCACCGATTGCCGGGCGATTCCGGGCGTTATCTGTCGAAATTCGCGATTTGCATTCCATTGATGGCGATGCCCACAGCATTGATGTTGGGCGAGTGGCACCGCGGCTGATGCTGGAGCGGGAAGACCGCAGCGCCTACGCAGCTTTGGCCATTGGCCGAATTTTGGAGAAAAGGCCAGACGGCAGCTTGGTGATGGATCCCAACTTCTTGCCCACCATGCTCAGTGTGCGCGCGGCACCGCGGTTACAGCGATTTGTCGGTGAAATGGCCGGTTTGATGCAGGAACGTGCCCGCAACATTGCCGAGCGGGTGGGCGCGCCGGGGCAGGGCGGTGTGGCCGACGTGTCGGACTTCATGCTGCTGCAAATGCTAAACCGGGCGCATCCAAAGTTCATGCACTTAGCGCGTTTGCGCCAGTTGCATCCCGAGCGGTTGTACGAAGCTTTGCTGGAGCTGTGTGGTGAATTGGTGACCTTCACCGATGAAAGCCGCATGCCTCGCGAATATACCCCCTACGATCACGACCTGCCGGAAGGCTGTTTCAGCCCGCTGATGCAGGTGCTGCGACAAGCCCTGAGCACCGTGCTGGAGCCGCGAGCCCTGTCTATTGCCCTGCAGCAGCGTCAGTACGGGCTGACGGTGGCACCGGTTCAGGACGGTCAGTTGATCAAGGATGCCGAGTTCATTCTGGCGGTAAAAGCCGATATGCCGCTTGACGACCTGCGCAAGCAATTCACCCAGCAGTGCAAAGTGGCGTCGGTGGAAAAAATACGGGATCTCATCAGCTTGCAGCTGCCGGGTATTCCGCTGTCGGCGTTACCCGTGGCACCGCGCCAGTTGCCGTATCACGCCGGCTTTGTGTACTTCCGGTTGGATGACCAGAGCCAGGCCTGGCAAATGCTCGACAACGCCAGCGGCTTTGCTTTCCACGTAGCGGGAAGCTATCCGGGGCTGGAAATGCAGTTCTGGGCAATCAGGAGCTAAATAATGACCAATGCACCGGTAATGGATCGACCAAATACCACCACGGACACGGGTGATAGTGCATTCAGTGAGTTGTTGTTCGCGGACACCGATAACACTGGCCGCCGCACCGAGTTGGGTGATACCCACTTTCAGCTGCGCGGACTGGAAGAAAATCGCCTGATTGATGCCGCCACACCGTTATTGGGGCTGGTTATCCGGGTTCGCCGGTTGGCCGATTTTCACGATGTCGAAAGCCTGTACCAGCAGGTGGTCGATGAAGTGGCGGCTATTGACCGCGAACTGATCGAACAAGGCCACGAACGGCCTATCGTGGTGGCGTACCGCTATGTGCTTTGCGCTTTTATCGATGAAGCCGTATTGGGCACCGACTGGGGGGCGCACAGCGTGTGGTCGCAGCACTCGTTGCTATCACGTTTCCACAACGAAACCTGGGGCGGCGAAAAAGTGTTCGCCATTCTGGCGCGCATGGAGAAAGAGCCGGAACGCTACCGCGACATGCTTGGGTTCATCTATCTGTGCCTGTGTCTGGGCTTTGAAGGTCGCTACAAGGTCATGGAAAGCGGCCGTGATGAGTACCAGCAAATCGTTCGTGGCTTGTACGAACAGCTGCGTGATCTGCGCGGAGATCGTGACCCGGGGCCGCTGGCCGATGCCTCGGAAAACGTGGTGCCGGCACGCAACCGTTTACGGACAGGCATGCCGGTTTGGCTTATCACCGGCGCGTTTGCAGCGGCCATGGTTGGGATTTATCACTTGTATAACGTAGCGCTGAACGAACGCATCAGGGATGTGCTCAGCGTACTGGAACAACTACCGAAATAAGGACATCACTGTGATTCGGGTAGAACTACCGGCGCTGATCGGGCGCCTAAATGAGATTTCCCGTCAGGCCCTGGAAGGGTCTGCCGCGCTGTGCATCAGCCGACAAGGGGCGGAAATTACGCCGGCACATCTGTTGTTCAAACTGCTGGAAACCCCGTTTTCCGATGTGCGTCAGATTCTGGAACAAACCGACATCAACCATCAGCAACTGCAGCCGCTGGTAGGCGACAGCCTGAACGGCGAGCCACAAAGCGCCGAGCCATACCCATCCTTTTCACCCTTGTTGGTAGAAATGATGCAGGACGCCTGGCTGCTGGCCTCAACCGAACTCGGCCACAGCGAATTGCGATCTGGTGCCTTGTTTTTGGCGTTGTTGATGAACGCCGACCGCTACCTGATGCCGCGAGTTGCTCAAGCGTTGGTGGACATTAACCGTGAACAACTGCGAAAGCAGTTCGACCGATTGACCGAAGGCTCAGTGGAACGCCCGCAGCTGGCGGAGAATGGTACGGCCAAACCAGCCGCCGAAGCCGGCATGGACCCGCTCACGCGCTACGCCACCGACTTCACCAAATTGGCTCGGGACGAAAAACTCGACCCCGTGGTGTGCCGGGATGCCGAAATCGACCAGATGATCGACATCCTATGCCGTCGCCGTAAGAACAACCCGATTGTGGTGGGCGATGCCGGTGTGGGTAAAAGTGCGGTGGTAGAAGGGCTGGCCCTGCGGATTGTGAGTGGCGATGTGCCGGACCGCCTGAAAAACGTTGAACTCTGGACCCTGGACATGGGCGCGCTGCAAGCCGGTGCCTCGGTGAAAGGCGAGTTCGAAAAGCGCCTGAAAGGCGTCATCGAAGCGGTCAAAGGCTCTGCTACCCCGATCATCCTGTTCATCGACGAAGCGCACACCTTGATTGGCGCAGGCAACAGCGAGGGTGGTTCAGATGCCGCCAACCTGCTGAAACCCGCACTGGCCCGAGGTGAACTGCGCACCATCGCCGCCACTACCTGGCGCGAGTACAAAAAATACTTCGAAAAAGACCCGGCCCTGAGCCGTCGATTCCAGCCCGTGGCGTTGGATGAGCCCACGCCGGGCGAGGCTGTTCACATTCTACGTGGCCTGCTCACCGTCTACGAAAAAGCACACAAAGTCTTGGTAGCCGACAGTGCCCTGAAAGCCTCCTCCGAAATGTCTGCCCGTTATCTGGCCGGCCGCCAACTGCCGGATAAAGCCATCGACGTATTGGATACCGCCTGCGCTCGGGTCAGCCTGAACCTTAGCACCCCGCCACGCCGATTGAGCCACGTGCGCAGCGAACTGCACCAAATGGCCATGGAACAAGACTTGCTGACCCGGGAACACACGCTTGGCCAAGCGGTTGATAACGAACGAGAGCAGGCGCTGGAACAGCGCATTGCTGAGCTCAAGACCGAGTCCGAGGCTTTGGAGCAAAGCTGGAACGACCAGCGAGAGCTGGTGGCCCGTTTGGTCGAAATCCGCGAACAACTGCTCACCGGAGAAGTGTCGGAAGCTCTGGAAGCAACGACCGATGCCGACAACGAAGAGCGCCCGGATCTGAAAAGCGAAGCCGCAGCCATTGAACAGGAACTGGCGGAGCTTCAGGCCGACGAACCGCTGGTTCACGCACGAGTCGATGCTCGCCAAGTGGCCGAAGTCATCGCCGACTGGACCGGCATTCCGGTCAATCGCATGACCACTGACGAGCTGGAAAAAATCACCCACTTGCCGGAATACCTGCAGGCCCACATCAAAGGCCAGGACACCGCTATCGATTGCCTGCACCAGCACCTGCTCACCGCCCGCGCCGACCTGCGCCGGCCCGGCCGCCCCATGGGCGCCTTCCTGCTGGTTGGCCCAAGTGGCGTGGGGAAAACCGAAACCGTGGTACAACTGGCCGAACTGCTCTACGGCGGCCGCCAGTTCCTAACCACCATCAACATGTCTGAGTACCAAGAGAAACACACCGTTTCCCGCCTGATTGGCTCACCCCCGGGGTACGTTGGCTTTGGCGAAGGCGGCATCCTCACCGAAGCCATCCGTCAGAAACCCTACTCTGTGGTGTTGCTGGACGAGGTCGAAAAAGCCCACCCGGAAGTCCTCAACCTGTTCTATCAGGCTTTTGACAAAGGCGAACTGGCAGACGGCGAAGGCCGGTTGATCGATTGCAAAAACGTAGTCTTCTTCCTGACCTCCAACCTTGGCTACCAAACCATCGTTAACCACGCTGAAGAGCCGGAAAAGATCGAAGAGGCGCTTTACCCGGAACTGGCCAACTTCTTCAAACCGGCCTTGCTGGCGCGCATGGAAGTGGTGCCCTACCTGCCGTTGGGCGAAGACACCCTCAACCGCATCGTGGGCGATAAACTCCAGCGCCTTGCTGACCAAATCACGGCCCGCTACCACACCGAAGTGGCGCTGGAAGACGGCCTGGTAGAAGCCATCCGCAGCCGCGCCACTCGAAGCGAAAACGGTGCACGGATGCTGGAATCGATCATCGAAGGTGAATTGCTGCCACCGGTATCCTTGGCGCTGCTGGAAAAACTGGCGGCACGAGAACCGGTGACCAAGGTCACGCTGGGCGTGAGCGACGGAAAGTTCACCGGAGTCGTTGCCTGACGGCCCATAGAAACGGAGCGTAGCCTGCGGGGTGGCTTTCCAAAACCCTGCGGAGCCATGGATGGCGGAGCGGAGCGTACAAGGATGTATTCACAGCGTGTTTTGGAAAGCCACCCCGCAGGATGCGCGGGCGACAATCTCCTAAGTCATTGTTCTGGGGTAGAAAGCATGGGACGGATGCAGATGGAACTGCACACCGGCATAGAACTGGCGGTAGCACTGATCAAGCAGGACACACTCCCTGCCTTGCTTGACACAGCCACCCGCCAACTCGAAAACGCCTTTGGCCTCAGCAAATGCTGGGCCCTCGAACTCGACCTCAGTGGCCGAACGCTCCACTGTGGCCAGTTAGGTGATGCCGGCGAATTCGACTGTGGCGACTTCAGCCACCCCTTCGCCCACGTACTGCAAACCGGAAAGCCGCGCGAACTCACCCGCGCAGCCAGCTACCGGCTCGACCACACCGGCTTCCAAACCCTGTTCGAACACAGCGACCGCCCCAGAAGCCTCTGGCTCGAACCACTCACCGGCGCAGATGGCCGCACCCTTGGCATACTCGCCCTCTGCGGCGACCACGAGGACTGGCAAAGCATTGTTGGCCAATCCCTGTACACCGGCCTGAAACAGCTGTTGGTGCATCAATGGATCAGCCAACTGCAAACCCGCGACCAGGTCTGGCAGCGGCGTATGCTCAAACGCTCCTTGGATCACCTGCACGACGCCGAAAGCGTGCGCCAGCGCTGCCAGCAACTGTCCCACAGTTTGGTGGGCAACTCCGAAGCCATGACCAACCTCCGGGCACAAGTCGTGCGCGCGGCCAGCAGCCAGCTTTCGGTTCTGATCCAAGGCGAAACCGGTTGTGGTAAAGACGTGGTCGCCCGAGGCATTCACGAGCTATCCGAACGCGCAACGGGCCCAATGGTCGTGGTGAACTGCGCAGCCATCCCCGACACCTTGCTGGAAAGCGAACTGTTCGGCCATACCAAAGGCGCCTTCTCCGGTGCCGATCAAGCCAAAGAAGGGCTACTGGCTCAAGCCAACGGCGGCACCCTGTTCCTCGATGAAATTGGCGACATGCCCATGGCCCTGCAGTCCAAATTGTTGCGGGTTCTGGAAAGCCGACAGTTCCGCCCTCTAGGCGCTCGGGAAGAGCGGTTTTCCGACTTCCGTCTGGTGGCTGCAACCCACCAACCGCTGCAGCAAGGCATTGATGACGGCCTGTTTCGCCGGGACCTGTTCTATCGCCTCAGCCAGTTCCCGCTGCGGGTGATTCCCCTGCGCGAACGTACCGACGATCTCGAAGCGCTAAGCCGGCATTTCATCCGACTCTACGTTGAACGCGAAGGCAGTGGGCCACTGGGTATCAGCAGCCACGCGTTGAAGCGATTGGCGGGTTATGACTTCCCCGGAAACGTGCGGGAATTACGCAACATCATTGAACTGGCCTGCCTGCAAACGGATGCCAACGGCGACATCCAGCCTGAGGCATTGCGATTGGATGACCTGTTGATGGACGCGGGACAAGCTGTCCCTGCCGCAGCGGAAGCACCGCTTATTCCAGGTATTCCCGTGGCCGAGGAAATTCGGGATCTGAAAGCCGCCGCACAGGCATTCGAGGCGGCCATCATTCGCGAACGCCTGCAACAATACCGCGGCAACCGGGCCCAGGCCGCCGAGAGTTTGGGTTTACCCAAGCGCACACTCGCCCATAAATGTCTGAAGTATCAGGTAACCGACGTATGACCCTGAAAGACCAACCCCGAGCCCGCTTCCTCGGCCTCGCATTAGTGCTGATGAGCAGTGCCGGGCAAGCGGATACCCGCCTGAGTGATGCCCAAGCCTGCACCGAAGAAGCCAATCGGCTGGCCCGCCTGGCGTGCTTTGATGAGGTGTTTGATACCCCACTGGCTCGATACGAAGCCGGCGCCAGCGACGCGGTTATTAACCAGCCCGAACGTTGGCGCCAGGCCTTTTCGCAAGCGGGTCAAAACGATGCCAGTGGTCCGATCTACCGCAATACCGGCTCGGCCGCCGGGCACATGGTCACGGTAGCCGCTTTGGGGGCTCAGCCTCCGCGGCCAGTACTGACACTGCAGTGCCACAACAACATCACGGAACTGACGGTGATGCTGCCCAAACCGATCAGCCGGGAGCGTGTAGACGTGGCGCTGGCATCGGCACCCAGCCAGTGGCGGGTGCGGGATGAAGGCCTAGTGGTAAGTGCTGGCCGCGGCCTGCCGGCAATACGTTCGGTGCTTGAAATCGTGCACCAGCCAGATGTTCGTATTCAGGCAGACGTACCGGAGTTGGATGGCTTGTTGTTTGACCTGACCGGTTACCGCGACGCCATTCGCCCTCTGCGACAAGCCTGTGGCTGGTGAGGAGAGTGCTATGCAAGTGATTGAACAGCACCCATACGTTGATCAGGTTCTCGCCGCCATTCCAGGGGACTCCGGGGTGGGTGACAACCTTGCCGACGATTCCGTGCTGGAGTTTCTGGAAGACGAAGTGATGAAGGTGGGCTCGCTGGCTCACAACGACATCAATTGGCAAAAAGTGCAGAGCGAATCTCTGCAATTGCTGGCAGACCGCAGCAAAGACCTGAAAGTGCTTGGCTTTTTCATGCTGAGCTTGCAGCAGGGCAAGGATGGCGAGCACTTCGCCTTGTCCTTGTATCTGTTGCATCGGGTGTTGGATGACTGGTGGGAAAGCGCGTGGCCTTACCCGGGAGCCAAGGGGCAGCGGGCCCGAAAAATGCTGTTCACCCAGATTGTGCAGCGAACGATTAAAAGTGTGGACGGCCTGGGATTCGATGCCAGTGTGGGTGATGGACGGCAGTTTTGTCTGGACCTGATTGCCAAGCTGGATGAGCAGGCGCGGAACCGGGATTTACCAGATGACCCGCTGTTCGAATTGAAACGGGCTGTGGATAAGTTGCCAAAGCCGGATCAAAGCAGTAGCCAGCAACTGGCTTCAACGGTTGCGACGGTAAGTCCCGCACAAACGCAATCTGCTCAATCGCCGGCACAGTCAACTGCGGCTCCGGCGGCCTTGGGCAATCTTACTCTGGACCCGGGCAACGAACGAGCAACCCGCCAAAGCTTGCTGAAAGTGGCGGAGCTGTTGACCAGCACCGAGCCGGAGAACCCCTTGGGCTATCAACTGCGCCGCTATGCCATTTGGCAAAGCATCACCAGCCTGCCGCCGACACGGGATGGTATTCGTACCGATTTGGCCGCCGTCAGTGCAGACCGGGTTGCGGACTACAAAGAGGCGCTGGAAAAAACGCCCGACAATGATTTGTGGCAGCGCATCGAACAGAGCTTGTCTGTAAGCCCGTTCTGGCTCGATGGCCATTGGCTGAGCGCCCGCGCCGCCCAAGCTTTAGGCCATAACCACTGCGCAGAAGCAATTCGAGACGCGTTGAAACAGTTCGTAGAGCAGTTACCGAAAATCGCGGAGCTGACCTTCAACGACCATACACCGTTTCTCAGTGAACAAGCGGCCGAGTGGATGCATACCGTCCCGGCTTCGGCCAAAGCCGGTGGAGGCCGTTCAAACCCTTGGGAGCAGGCTCTGGAAACCGCACTGGAGTTGGTGCAGCAGAATCAGCTGTCGTCTGCTCTGGAACTACTGGAGCAAGGTTTGGCCGACGCCCGTGAGCCCAGAGAGAAATTCTACTGGCGCCTGACGACGGCAAAACTGATGAAAGAAAGCGGCCTGAAAGCCATGGCTGCACAACAAATTCAGGACCTGCAAGGGCAGGTTCAAGGGTTGGTTCTTGAAGACTGGGAACCGGCTTTGATCAAACAAATGGAACGGCTGGCGTAACCGCCACACGCATCAAACGCAGGAATGGAAACCATGTGGAGAAAAGCATTACTCATTGGTCGATGGCTGCTGCCATACCTTCGTAACGCGGCCCCGGTCACGCTGACCTTGGGCGTGATCGCGTTATTGGTTGCGACTTGGTGGTTAGGGCCAAGGCTGGAAATCGACGGCGAGTACCCGTTGGTGGCCTGGCAGATGCGGGCGCTGGTGACTCTCGGCGTTGTTCTGCTGGTGGTCATATTCTGGGGCATGGCGCTGGCTCGCCGGTTGAGCAAAGTCAATAAGGCCAAAGCGGCCGAGCAACAAGAGCAAGAAGACCCGATTCTACCCATGGAGCGCCGGCAACAACGGTTGCTGGATCGTCAGCTTCAGACGCTGAAGAGCAATCTACCCGGCCGAAAAGGTTTGTATCGCCTGCCATGGTATTTGGTGATGGGGCTTGAAGACGCCGGTAAAACAAGTCTGATCCAGCGCTCGGGGCAAACCTACACCTTGACTAACGTCACCCGCAATAACCGGGGTGATCGCAACCCCTTCGGTTTCGATTGGTGGATTGGTGATAACGGCGTTCTGATTGATCCAGACGGTGAATTGCTAAGCCAGAATCAGGGTGAAGGGGCTTCGGGTGAAATCCAGAACCGTTTGTGGAACCACTTCATCGGCTGGCTGGAAAACAGCCGCCCGCAAAGACCACTGAACGGCCTGATCCTTGCCGTAGACTTGGCGCGATTGAGCACGGCCAATGAGCAACAGCGGGAAGCCCACGCCATTTTATTGCGCACCCGGATAAGGGAGCTCATGGAGCAGTTGGGCTCGCGGCTAACGGTGTACGTCACCTTCACCAAAATGGACTTGATTTACGGCTTTGCCCCGTTTGTTAGAGCCATGTCGAAGGCCGAAAAAGACCAGGCGCTCGGCTTCACCTTCCAGCTGGATAACCAGCAAGATCACGACGAATGGCTCGAGCAGTTCGCGGAACGTTACAGCGAATTAGTGGACGAGCTAAGTCAGCGTTTGCCAGACGTGCTCGCCGATACCCGTGATGCCGAAGAACGGGCGGCAGCGTATTCCTTCACACGCCAGCTGGCGGGCCTCAAGCCAGCGATAGAACAGTTCCTCAACGACTTGCTGTCCGCCGACGCGTTCTCGACACCGGCTTTGGTGCGGGGCACTTATTTCACCTCCGTTCTACAGGAGGGGGTGCCTGAAGATGCCTTCGTGGCAGCCGCCGCCCGTAATTACCAGATGAGCGGTCCGATCCAGCCGGCGCAGCGGAATGCCCAGTCGGTCAGTTTGTTCACCAAAAACCTGTTCCCGGGCGTGATCTATCGCGAGGCCGGCTTGGCGGGTGACAACCGGAAAGTGATCAAAAAGCGCCACCGGAAAGTCGCGATGGCTTCCATCATCGCTCTGTGTGCCGGCGCAGCTATGACTGCCGGTTGGCAGCACTATTTCATCAAGAATGCCGAAGCTGCGGCGCAGGTGGAAAACCGGGTTAACGCCTTCCTAAACGATTGGCAGCCGGTTGGCTACGAGCCGGACACAACCGGCCGCAACCTGCTACAGCCACTGGATGAGTTACGAGAAGCCACCCTGGCGTTCGGCGACTACCGTAAAGAGTGGCCGCTGGTAACCGACATGGGCCTGTATCAAGGCCATAAAGTTGGGCCGGAAGTGGATGCTGCCTATCTGGATATGCTGGCCTATCAATACCTTCCAGCGCTGATGTTCGGTGTCATGGAAGAAATGGGGCAAGCGCCGGATAACAGCACCGAGCGGTTGGAGCATTTGCGGGTTCTGCGCATGATGTATGACGAAAGCGGCCGCCGTGGCGACATCGTATCGGAATACATGCGCGAGTATTGGCAAGCGCGCTTCCCCGGCCAGCGGGACGTACAGAACCGGCTGCACAGCCATCTGCAGTACGCGATGGCGCACACCAATCTTGCGGGTATGGCCGCCGAAGGTGATCAAGCTGCGACTATGGCACTGGCGCCTTTCCGGAGCAGTGTGCAGTGGGCGCAGCACGAGTTGGGGCGGATCAGCACCCCGGACAGGGTGTACCGTGATCTGAAAGTCGAAGCCGGTCGGGATTTCCAGTCACCGCTGGAGCTGGCGCGTAGTTCTGGCCCGGCCTTCGCTACCGTGTTCACTCGCGTGGATGCCTACGGCGAGCCTCAGGGCGATACCCTGCCTGCAGAGGATGACCCGCTCTCCATTGCGGCACTGTTGACCCGGGACGGTCTGGAAAAATGGTTCCTGCGTCAATCAAGCTCGGTGACGGAACTGGCCTTGGTGGATGCCTGGGTATTAGGGCGCCGGAACGACGTGGATTTCAGCAAAGCCGACGAAGCGGAATTGCTATCGAGCTTGCAGACTCTGTACGCCGAAAACTACGCCAACGTGTGGCGCACCGCGCTCAGCCGAATCGACGTGCACCGTTTTGAAGACTTGAATCACGGCGTGCGTATCCTTGAAAGCTTAACGAGCGGCCACCAGCCTTTGGCGCGTCTGCTGGGCCAGGTGCAGGCCAACACCAAACTGATTCCTGCCGGTGAAGGCGAAGCCGAAGTGGCTCGAAAACTGCTGCAGGAGTCGCCGCATTACCGAATGCTGCAGGACATCGAGCGCCAGTTCGACGACCTGAACCGGCTGACTCGCAAAAACAGCGATCAGCCCAGTGGTTTGGAAGAAGTCATGGTGGTGGTAGCCGAGTTACACGAATACATGCGCAGCATTCAGGAATCACCGGATTCCGGCAAAGCCGCATTGAGCGCTGCCCGCGCTCGCATGGCTCTGCAGGGCTCCGACCCCATCTTTACGCTCCAGCGTATGGCTAGTCATCAGCCCGAGCCGCTGAACCGCCTGTTAAGCCGACTGGCTACCGAAAGCTGGCGAGTGGTGCTTGATCGTGCCGTGGCCCAGCTTGAGCGGGAGTGGTACCGGGAAGTGTACCAGCCGTTCCAGCAAACGCTTGCCCGGCATTACCCGTTTGCGACAGACGCAAGCCGAGATGCCGCGTTGCAGGATTTCGAGCGCTTCTTCGCTCCCGACGGCATTCTGGAGTCTTTCTACAACAATAACCTGAAGCTGTTTTTGGAAGACCACCCCGAACAGGTCGGCGATGCCCGCCGCGCGAGCTTGGTGCGCCGCGATGTGCGCGCCGCCTTGGAACGGGCCCGCCAGATACGCCAGGCGTTCTTCACCCGCAGTGGCACGCTGGATGTTGAATTCGCGCTAGAACCGCTCAATCTGACCAACAACAAACGCCGCGCCGTGGTGAATATCGACGGGCAACTGGTGGAGTTCTCCCATGGGCCTCGCCAAAGCATCCCGCTGGTTTGGCCGAACACCCTGCGTGACAGCGTTGAGAGCCGCATTACCCTGGTGCCGATACAGGTGAACCGCTCACCGCGCAGCATTTCCGAGCGTGGCCCGTGGGCGCTCTTCCGGCTGTTGAACAAAGCAGAAATCACCGGAGTCAGCAGTAATGCGGTGGATGTGATGTTCAAAGTGGACGATGGCGAGATGCGTTACCGCCTGCATGCGGCCAGTAATACCAACCCGTTCACACAGCAGATGCTTGCAGGGTACCGAATACCCCGCAGCTTGTATTAGACTGTGTGCCGTCGCCCGGGCATGAATGCTCGGGTTGGCGGGAGCTGGCACCCGGATGGCGCTGGCTGAAAAGGAAATGTTCATTCTTCAGGGACTGAAGTTATGCCCCAGGCAAGCGGATTGCAGTTCACCGCCCGTATTGGCGAATTCCCCTCAGACTACTTCGTGGTTGCCAGCTTTGTGCTCACCGAAGGTCTATCCACGCTCTCCCATGGCCGCTTGAAACTGGCCAGCACCGACCCGGACGTGCAAGCAGCGGATGTATTGGAGCAGCCGGTGGATCTGGTGGTGTGGCAAGACGGCCAGCCTCTGCGCCGATTCACCGGCGTGGTGAACGAATTCGTTCGAGGCAACACCGGCCACCGCCGCACCCACTACGAAGTGGTGATTCAGCCTCCCGTGTGGCGCTTGGGCCTAATGCACAACAGCCGGATTTTCCAAGCTAAGACCACCGATGCCATCGTGCGCACGCTGCTGGAAGAGCGGGGTATTGTGGATACGGTATTTGATTTAAAGCGTTCCCCCGAAGAGCGGGAATACTGCGTCCAGCACCGCGAAAACGACCTGAAATTCTTGGAGCGACTCGCTGCCGAAGAAGGCTGGCACTACCGCTACCAGCACGGCAGCGTGGACGGTGAAGAGCAACCGGCGCTGGTCATCGCCGATCATCACGGTGATGCGCCCAAACTAGACCCTGTAGAATGCAACACCAAAGCCGGCGGCAGCACCCAGCAGGCATGTGTATTTAGCTTCGCCTACGAAGAAAGGGTGCGGGCGTCATCGGTGGCGATGAAAGACTACACCTTCAAGAACCCTGCCTACGCTCTGATGCACGAACAGAGCGCCGGCGGTGTGAACCACCGGGAAGACTACCAGCACTACGACTACCCCGGCCGCTACAAAGCTGACGCCAGCGGTCAGCCGTTTACTGAGACCCGATTAGACGCACTCAGAAACGATGCCTCCGTCGCCAACGGCAAAAGCAACCGCCCGTATTTTGCCGCCGGCGCCAAAGTGGAACTGCAGGACCACGACAGCCAGACCCTGAACCGGGAATGGCTGATCACCGCCATCACCCACACCGGCAAACAACCGCAAGCGCTGGAAGAAGAGGGTGGTAGCGAACCCACCAGTTACCACAACGAATTCACCGCCATTCCCGCCGATAAAACCTGGCGCGCCCTCTGTGAACACAAACCCATGATGGACGGCCCTCAAATAGCTATCGTGACCGGCCCGGAAGGCGAAGAGATTCACTGCGACCAATACGGCCGAGTGAAAATAAGATTCCCGTGGGACCGCTATTCAGAGAATGACGAACACAGCAGCGCGTGGCTGCGCGTATCTCAAGGCTGGGCCGGTGGCCAGTATGGCTTCATGGCCTTGCCCAGAATCGGCCACGAGGTCATCGTCAGCTTCCTGGACGGCGACCCGGACCAGCCCATCATCACCGGAAGAACCTACCACGCCACCAACACACCGCCGTACGCGCTGCCGGAACACAAAACCCGGACCACCCTGAAGACCAAAACCCACAAGGGTGAAGGCAGCAACGAACTGCGCTTTGAAGACGAAGCTGGCGAAGAGCAGATCTACATTCATGCCCAGAAAGACCTGGACCTGCTGACGGAAAACAACCGCACCGAAGTCATCAAGAACGACAGCCACCTGACGGTGGAAAACAACCGCTTCAGCCACACCCAAGGCAACAGCCATAACACGGTGGACGGCGAGAAGCGCGAACAAACCGGCAAAGACCACAGCTTCAACGTCACCGGCACCCTGCACCTCAAAGCCGGCACCGCCTGGATCAGTGACTCGGGCACCGAGCTGCATATCAAAGCCGGTCAGAAAGCGGTGATCGAAGCAGGAGCCGAAATCACCCTGAAAGCCGGCGGCAGCTTCGTAAAGATCGATCCCAGTGGCGTGGCCATGGGGGGCGCGAGTATCAAGATGAATGCCGGTGGGGCTGCAGGTAAAGGCAGTGGGCAGAAGGTGCAGGTGCCGGAGATGCCGGGGTTGGTGGATGCTGCTGGCGGGGTTGTGGCGCCGGCGGTGTTGGCGGAGGTTGGGCAGCGACCTAATGCACAACCAGATGCACAGATTCGCGCGCTAAAAGAAGGCAAAGCACTGACGGCTATTTGTCAGGCAGAGGGGAACACATCGGGAGATCAGTCCGATGTTTGATGTTTTCGAAAGACCTTCCAAAAACACCACACAGGTTCAGGACATTCATTGCAACTACGTCCTGATTGATGGCAGCAAACGCGAAGAGGCGGAGCGCTGGCTGTACGAGCTTGTCGATAGTCCGGACTATCGTAATCTGTATGATGGCACCGAGTGGGCACCGATTCGCTCCATTTCGCCGCTCCTAGTGCGCACCAGCCAGAGTCACCCGCTATTGGAACGACTGTCTCTGGAAGGCAGGATGAAGGAGTGGGGCTACGCTATCGACAGCGATGAGCCCATGGACGCGTTAGCTGATCATTTACGCCGGTTTATCACGGTACGTCACCCTGTGGGATACAGCGTCATGCTGCGATTTGCAGACCCCACGGTTGCAAGAGTCCTGTTGGCTTCGTCCGGTGATGGCGGGGTGTCAGAATATTGGGCTCCGTTAACTGCGGTCAAACTCCCTGATGCCTTATGGGACGATTGGCACCTTCAGGTACGCCCGGACTGGTTGTCGGAGGTTGGCGTTGGACGGAGCGCGGAGAGTAGTGCTCCATTTCGGCTGGGCGAACTCACCCTCAGCGGTTTAACGGACACGGATCGACGCGCAACACTGGTCAAATTGATGCAACACCTTGAGACCTATTTTCCGAGTAGAGTTGCATCAAAAGCACGGCAGGGTGTAGTTGAGGATCTTCGGGCCATCATGGAGCAGGCCTTAGCTAACGGCTATGAATCACAACAAGCTTTGCTCCACTGGTCTACCGTATACGGATATATGGGAGAGCTCTCGTTATGGGAAACGGCGGCCTCTAGTATTCATGACCTTTTTCATCGGTGGCCAGGGACGGCCGCGGAAGCTCAGGCTAGAGAAGCGGCGATGATCGCCATGTCCTCGGCTGAAACCCAAGAGCAAGGAGAGCCTATTCATGGGTAAGCAACTTACGAACCCCATAGTCGCAGCCGACCGTGCAAGCCTCGCAAGCACTACCGCTCAAGGCGCCTGCCCTTTGACGCGGGCTGATATTCAGTTGATCCCCGTTCGATACGCCTATGCCGATAAGCCAGTGGAGCATTCCGCTTTAGCTTCTCGGTTCGATCTGGAATTCCAGCCTATTGGCGTTCGCCAGATACGAGATGGTTACTTCTACTTGTTTCATTCCGATGCCCCGGACATTTTGCACGAGTATGAAGTCAAAGACGGCGGTGCGGTCACCAAGCGTTTATGGCAAGGCGACGAAGCCGCTCAGGATAAACGTACTGGGACCCCGGATACATCAGCCATAGTGGTGCCGCGTCGAGGCCATGTTGATGCCTTGTTCTCGTCCACGCAGCTAACTGCAAAAAAATGCAGCATGCTGATTCGTTGGGAAGATTATCGGCGAGAGGTAATGCAGCGGGTCAGCTTGTCTGGTTATTGCCCCATCAATGGCAAGCGCCATTTGTTGAGTAAAGAGAGTCTGGAATCGCTGCTGGCCCATCCAGACAAACAAACAGAGACCATGGATGGGAAACCCCACTTACCTTCGTGGTATTGGGCGCAAAATGCGCTGGATACAGGCTCGGAACCGTTCGCCCATCGGTTACCTGCTTATGATTTAGATCATGCGTATATCGTCGTTGATGATTTTATGGGTCACATCAGTGAGCTTCTGGATGCCTGGGCAATAGTGGACACCAACCATAACGCATGGCTGGAGGCTGAGGATGCTAAATACTATCCGGCGCGCTTTATCAACGAACTGATTCAACTGGATGACGAGCGCGTAGCTGAGTTGGCCCGGGCGTTTTCAGAGCAGGTTGATGATGAAGAGGCCAAGGCATTATTTGAGAAGGTTACTGAGGGAAGTCGTGACCAACATGCCCGGTTAAAACAGCTGATTCAAGATTTCCCTGAATATCAAAAAAGTGTTCGCAAAGTAGCCGGACCTGCTACATACAGCTATATGCCAGCCGATCAGGACCGGGTCACCGCAATGCGTAATGCGTCTGAAGCATTGGCGGCTGAATTGGATATGTCGAAGCGGGAAGTGTTCTCGATCGTCGAGTCTATCGCGGACTACCAAGAGAGCCTTGTTGATGGCTCAGCCTTCAGTGGCGAACAGGGCATCGCAGACTTGGTGAAACTGGACGATATGAACGCCTATCTGGAGCAAGCTCAGCAGCATTTAGCCTGGTTTGACGACGAAAAGCGCCGGATCGTCGCGGATATTCAGTCGCTATTGGCGACATTTTATCTTCACGGCCATCTTTATGACCGGCAAAGTGAAGCCAGCTACACGGCGTTGCTGGGTATGGACAATGGCTTGGTTACGGTGCTCACTGAATGGGCGCAATCAACGGGTGACTTTTCTTTCCTAAAGGAGTTCTATTTTGAGGAGGTTGGGCATCAGCATTTGATCTCGTTGGATCTGAAGCCCGAGGTAATTCCCGGCACGTTAAAAGACGTCATCGGCGGCCTGAAAGCCATTATGGATGCCAGGCAAGCTCCGGCGGCCTACCAGGAATGGGTTCAACTGGTTGAGCAGAGCCCTTATTTGCAATTTCCCTCTCTTTCAGAGGGCGCAGCCGCACAACTCAGCCACCACCTGGCCCAGCTGAATATTACCGGTCGATTGGCTGTATTCGAGTTGGTTCAAGCGGCGGATGCCGCCGATTTGCATGGCCGCCTAAGGCAAGTGTTTGAGCGCATGGACCCTGGGTTGCGAGCTCACGTTTTCGAGAACCAGAGGCTGTACCAGGTTGATCTGAAGATTGCCGATGCCGACAGCCTGACGAGGCATGAATCCCTCGTGAAGGAAATTGAACGGCTGGCTGAGTTGCGTGAGAAAGTTTTGGCGCAGGAAAACCGTCTTCAGCAACGGAATAGCGAGGCCAGTACCCGAGACCGTCGCCGAAACAAACGAGAGTACGACGACAAGATTCGAGCCCTTCGTGCTCAAAAGAAAGCGCTGACTAATCAGCTCCGTGAGCGAGGTTTTCAACTGGTGGACACGTCTCCGGTTGAGGGGGAGGGCCACAGCGGAGCTCTTCTGATCGGCGGTTTGACCCGGACTGCCTATGGCCGTGCGGTGCAATCTGAAGTTGACGCACTGAAACGCCTCAGAGAAAGGGGTGGACTTAAGGGCATGATGGATTTTGGTCGTGGTTTGGCTCACGGTCAGGATGCGCTGCGAATTAGCGGTCTAGGGCTGGTGTCGTTTATAGGATTGGTTGGGGCTGTTGGGGCTTGGGATGCGTTTAGTAAATGGCAAAAAGATAAAACCCTCGACAACTTCCTGCCTATGTTTGGTGGCGTAACAGGGACAATCGGCGCGGCTGCCAGTGTCCTGACCATCGTCGGCAGCGCCCGCCTGAATTATTACTACCAGACCATCTCCCAGGCGGATGAAGTGCTCACGCGACTATGTATGGGGTGGCACGATTGCCGCTTGGGCGGGGTTCTTTTCGGCGGGTGCTGATTGGTTCAAGCAACTTTCTGTAATGGTTAAGTCTGGGATTAGCGGCGGAACCCGGGCAGGCGCAGGTGTTACCTTTATTGGAGATAGCTTGCTGACATACGGCAGTTGGCAAATGGCGAAAAACGGATCAGCCGGCATCTACCACGTCCTCCGCAAAACTTCCGCCGACATCACCTGGAAATCGGTCAATCGGGGGATGCTGTCGTTGGCCGGCGGTGTGTTCCGGGGATTGAACGCTTACCTGTGGATAGGCACCGCTTTGGTCTGCATAGGCAATTGGGTACAAAACTATTATAAACGCACAGACGTGCAGCGCTGGTGTGAGCAGAGTGCCTGGGGCAATGACGCCAAAGGTTGGGATACGGATCAACAACGCCAAGAACTGGCCAAGGCCATCTACCGGCCAAACCTGTTGGTGAAGGCGGAACAGACTGCTCTGGATGGGCGCACGAGCTACTGCGCATTCCGGATCGAATTACCGGGCCTGAGTTCGCTGGAAGCGGATAACATGGAATGGGCAATCCTGCGGCAGGAAGGCACAGCCTGGGATCCTGACCACAACTACTGGAACCAGGCCATTACTACCAAGAGCACGGGCGCAGCGGGCGTTGCCTTGGAGCTGTCGCTGACCGAAGCTGACCTGGAGACAGCCGATGGATTCTATTTGGCCTTCCGCTACAAGGCAGCCAATTCCCCCAACTGGTTGCCAGAGAAAGACAAAGCGTACCATTACAAGCTGATATTACACGAGCAGGGTAATTTGCCGATGGTCGGCGCTAACGAAACGAAAGAGTGGCAGCCGATAATGCCGCTGGATGCGCCGGACACTCGATTGACCCCGTTGATCATCAATTACCATGCCCTGGTAAACCATCCCATTAAGTCCTGACTATGACCAAAGCTAACGAGAGCCCATCACCAACTCAAACATCACCAGAGCCCGACTGGGAAGTCGGAGCGCGCCGAACCACTAAAGATGGTCGGTTGCTGGCTCTGAGTCCGGAGCCGGCAACGACAGGTGAAAGGGCGGTGGACGTCAATGCCTGGATGCGACGGAAAACCGAGGGCTGGCTGGATTTGCAGCATGGCAACTTGTTGTTTGGGGCCGAATTTGCGTTGATGTTTTTAAGCCTGTTTATCTTAATGATGCTGTTCGCTACGGCTATCACAGTTGATGCCTATCTCCAAGATGGGCAAATAACATGGATTCCGTACAGTGTTGTGGGGGGGATGAACATGTTAATCACGGTCCCTTGGGGGCTTTACATGCATTTTTTGGGTAACAAAGCCGTGAAAGAAACGCCTCCGGTGAGACTGAACCGGCAACGCCGGGAAGTGGCGATGCCGCGCTGGGCAGAGGGCAAAGAATTCAAGTTGCCATTTTGGAACGACAGTGCCGCTGGAATCGCCTACATAACCTATATCGGTACTATAGCTGCTGTATTCATGCCTTTTACGCTGGAAGGGGAGTCGCCAGAATACATCCAATTGTTGGTGACTATATTTGCCACCGCTTTGGTCGTCGAAACTTTTATAATCGGCACTTACCTCTATTTTGCCCTCCGCCTAAAGAAAAAACACGATCCCAAACTCGTCTACGAAATCTACCCCTGGGAAAAACTGGTCGCCTATATCGAGACGAAACAAAACATCGGCCCTAGCCTGATGGCCACACATACGGTCCTCACCTTGGCGATACCAAAACCGGACGACCCGGAATCGGCCCTGGCTGCTGCCAGTATCAACGTCGGCCATGAAACGGCCGGCCTGGCCCAGTGGGAGTGTATTCGCCAGTTTATGGAGAGCGGCCCCGAGGCCTGCCCGGATCCGAAAGAGGACGAAACCCTGGCCCACTACAAAGCCAAATGCCGTCAGGCCCGCAAAGAAATGACCCTATTACCTTGGATGGGCAAGAAAGTGGGCGACTGGTTCTTCCAGCGATATCTCGCTCATATCATCACTGAACGCCGTATCAAGACGTTGGCTCTGAAAAGTTTGCCAGAAGAATTGAAAACCTGGTCCGAGCCTTTACCCAAGGAACAGTGGGCCAAACCGTTTGAGGCACTACAGAGCCTGAATCAACAACTCACCCGTGCTTACGAGCGTGGCCTGAAGTTTACCCAGATGGGGCCAGTGTCTGAATGGCAGGCAGGGCGTGAGAAAAAGCAGCAACAAAAGCGAGGGAAAGGCCGTTTTCGAGCCTGAGTCTCGCTTCCGAATCGAATTGCCCGGACTGAGCTCAGTGGAAGTAGATAACTTGGGTGGGCCATCCTGCGGCAGGAGGGAACGGCCTGGGACCCTGACCACGACTACTGGAATCAGGCCATTACTGCCAAGAGCATGGGCGGTGCGGGCGTTGCCTTGGAGCTGTCCCTGACTGGGGCCGACCTAGAAACAGCCGATGGGTTTTATTTGGCCTTCCGCTACAAGGCAGCCAATTCCCCCAACTGGTTGCCAGAGAAAGACAAAGCGTACCATTACAAGCTGACCTTGCACGAGCAGGGTGATTTGCCGATGGTCGGAGCTAACGAAACTAAGCAATGGAAAGCCGTAACAACTTTGGATAAACCGGACAATCGACTGACCGCGTTGATTACCAAATATCATGCCCTGACAAGCGACCCCACTAAGTCATAACTATGACCAAAGAAAACGAGAATCCGTTATCAACTAATACATCGCGTGAATCCGATTGGGAAGTCGGTGCGCGCCGTACCACTAAAGAGGGTCGGTTACTGGCCCTGAGTCCGGAACCGGTAACAACAGGTAAGCGGGCGGTGGACGTCAATGCCTGGATTAGACGAAAAACCGATGGCTGGCTGGATCTACAGCATGGCAATCTGTTGTTTGGGGCCGAATTTGCGTTGATGTTTTTGAGTCTCACCATTCTCGTGATGATGGGTGGGCTTGCTATGACGGTGCACTATTACCTGGGGCACAACGAATTGACGTGGATACCTTTGCTGGGTTTGGGTGGGATGAATTTGTTAATCACCATCCCTTGGGGACTGTACATGCATTTTTTGGGTAACAAAGCGGTGAAAGAAACGCCTTCGGTGAGACTGAACCGGCAACGCCGAGAAGTGGCTATACCGCATTGGAAGGGAGGAAAAGAATACAAGCTGCCATTTTGGAATGAAAGCGCAGAAGGATGGGCTTATGTGACGGTTGTATTCACACTTGTTGCTGTTTTTGCACCATTTATGTTGGAGGATGTAACAGAGGAGTATCGCAACACGATAATAATGTGGGCCTTGGTCGTGCTTGCATTAGAGCTTTTAGTCATCGGCACCTACCTCTTCATCGCCCTCCGCCTAAAGAAAAAACACGACCCCAAACTCGTCTACGAAATCTACCCCTGGGAAAAACTGGTCGCCTACATCGAAACCCGCCAGGACATGGGCCCAAGCCTGATGGCCACACACACGGTGCTCACCTTGGCGATACCAAAACCCGACGATCCGGAATCGGCCTTGGCCGCTGCCAGCATTAACGTGGGCCACGAAACAGCCGGCTTGGCCCAGTGGGAGTGTATTCGACAGTTTATGGAAAACGGCCCCGAGGCCTGCCCGGACCCGAAAGAAGATGAAACCTTGGCCCATTACAAAGCCAAGTGCCGTCAGGCCCGCAAAGACATGTCCTTGTTACCTTGGCTCGGCAATAAGGTGGGTGACTGGTTCTTTCAGCGCTATCTGGCTCACATCATCACCGAACGTCGCATCAAGACCTTGGCCCTGAAGAGCTTGCCAGAGGAATTGAAAGCTTGGTCCGCGCCTTTGCCCAAAGAGCAATGGGCCAAACCATCCGAGGGACTGCAGAGCCTGAACCAACAGCTAACTCGGGCCTACGAGCGTGGTTTGAAATTTACGCAGATGGGACCTGTATCGGAATGGCAAGCGGGCCTTGAGGAAAAACGACAACAAAAACGGGGGAGAGGTCGTTTCCGGGCCTGAATATCACTCGCGCAAGGAGAACCATGCATACAGGGGCCTCTATCTCCACACTCGAAACCCTACCGCCGCAACTCAGCCTCCGGCCGATTCAGCAGCGCAATCAGCGGGTTCTTCCTGAACACATAATCCCTCAACAGATAACCCAACAACAAACCAAGCGCGAAACCGCCCAAGTGGGCCACCCAAGCCACACCGCCTTGGCCGGAGAACATGCCAAACAGATTAATCAGGCTCCAGATCAGGAAGTACCAGTGGGGTGCGAGTTTCTTCTGGTAAACAAAGAACATGAAGGTCAGGCTGGCGTGGCGGAACCACATCAAGTAAAGGCCGAATAGCGCAGCGATAGACCCGCTAGCCCCCACTAACAGCAGCGGGCCTTGGCTGCTGTCGAAGAACAGCAGTTCCGCCAAAGCCGCCATCACGCCGGCAAACAGGTACAGCGCGAGAAAGGCTCCATGCCCGAGGGCGTCTTCCAGGTTGTCCCCAATGATCCACAGAAAATACATGTTGCCGGCCAAGTGCATGAAACCGCCATGGACGAACTGATAGGTAAGGAGCTGGATGGCAAAATGTGCAGGGCTCTGGTTTTCAGAGTTTAACCCCCAGTATGCGAACACCCAGTCGTTGATTTCGGGGGAGAGCAGGCCGGCGATAAATACGAGGCTGCAAAGTGCAATTAATGCTCGGGTGACCCAAGGTGTGCGCTGAGGCTTAATGTTGTATTCCACGGGCATAGCTGTAAAAAACTGAAACAGCCAAGACTTCCAGCTCACCTTTTCATTGAGATTGTTCAGCGCCCGTTTCAGTTCCGGGGATTGCATCACCTGGTCGACTTCGTGCTTATCCAGCCAGACTCCGTCGCAACTCGGGCAGCAGTCGATTTCGGTCGTATAGTGCTCCAGCAGTTGGTAGTGGACCATAGAAACCCGGCAGCGCCGGCATTGTCGGTCGCTGGTTCGTAGGGCAGAGCCTAAGTGTTGCTCATGGTCATAGTGGTCGATGTGATCATGCCGGTTGGCAATGGCTTGGTTCAGCGCACCGTCTTCAAACCACATGCCGTGACAGTGTCGGCAGCTCTGTATCGAGGGGTTGCTGGTGGCCTTCAGGCTATTATTTGCGCACGAAGGGCAGGCATGGGTACGTGTTTTGGGCATGAAATCCTTTTCCTGAATAAACAGCGTATTGGAGCGAATGGTTTTCCAAGGTTGGGTTAACTTGGTTGATCATAGCAACCTCAACTTTGGATTCCACAGCCTCGGTCACGGTTGGTTCAGGCAGTATCAATTACACATGGATTGCGCGTGGCGAGGTTAGATCAAAAACGCACCGTCCCTGGTGCCAAGATGCAAAAGAAAAAGGAAAGGCTAGCCGTCTTAATCAGAGACGATTTTACCTCGAATAACAGTTTGGCCGCTGTAAGGCGCCGGTTCGGTGGTTTCTACCCGTGCGCTGTCTGACTCACGGTCGGCAAGGCTTGCCTGTGCCGGTACGACAGCAAAAACAACGAGAGAGGTTAGGGCGGCTAGGATGAGGTTACGCATAGGACGTTCTCCGATTCGTGATGTGTAGTGATCGCGAAGCCGGAAGCGACTCGCGATCAGATGGCAAGCAGTATGTGACTCAGCGGCGGTTGTGAATAATTTGGAATCAATATGGGATACATCACTGAATGTTATGTGAAGGGCGTTGAGGCTAGAGCTTTTAGGGCGTGTGGGTAAAAAATCTCACTGGCCAACCGTCAAAGGCGAAGCTGGTATCAAATTTGTGAATGTGAATCATACGATTGGGAAATTGGTATTGCCGGTCATTCAGCCGCAAGGTAGCGATCAGATGTTTATTTTTCAGGAGGAATGACGATGACCGACATGATCCATGTAACCGATGCGGATTTTGATAAAGCGGTTCTTCAGAGCGAGCAGCCCGTTCTGGTTGATTTTTGGGCACCCTGGTGTGGCCCGTGTAAAGCAATAGCGCCTCTGCTTGAAGAGCTGGCCGAGGAGTTCGATGGGCAGTTGACCGTAGCTAAAGTAAACGTTGATGATAGCCCGGAGGTGGCGGCCAAAATGAGTATTCGGGCCATCCCGACTCTGGCGCTCTTTCAAGACGGTGCCGCCATTGCCCGCCAAACCGGTGCAGGCAGCCTGAGTGAGCTGCGCACGTTTGTAAAAGGCAACCTGTAACAACCTGAACCGAATCACCCGGGGTAACTGTTGATGAAAACCCAAGAGCTCCAGTTGCTCTATATTTTCGATGCCATCATGACGGAACGGTCGGTCACGCGCGCGGCTGACCGTCTCGCCATGACCCAGCCGGCGGTGTCGAATGCTATCTCCAGAATGCGCCAGATCTGGAACGATCCGGTGTTCGTGCGCAAGGGCAGAAACATCGAGCCTACGTCTTATGCGCTGAGCCTGTGGGATCAGGTGGGCGGGCCCATGTATGCTCTGACCAACGCCGTGAGCGCCACGCAGTTTGATCCTCAAACCTCCAAGCGCAAGTTCCGGCTGGCGGTGACAGACGTCATCGCAGAGATGGTCTGGCGCCCTCTGGTCAAGCTGCTGGAACAAGAGGCGCCGGGTGTTGATGTCTATGCCGTGCCCTATACGCCCGAGGGCACCCATGACGATCTTCGGGAAGCGAACGTCGATTTGGCGGTGGGGATGTTGCAGCAGCACGACCACAGCTTGCGCAGTACCTGGCTATTTGAAAGTGGGTTCGTGCTGGCGATGCGCGAAGATCATCCTCTTGCCGGAAGGCCCATCACGCTGGAGGAATTTCTGGAGGCTCGTCACTTGCTGGTGACGATGTCCGGAGATGTTCACGGGTTTGTGGACAGTTATCTCGACCAGAAAGGCCAGAGCCGCCGAATTGCGGCAACGGTCAACCAGTTTTCCATTGCCCCTGAACTGCTAAGAGAAACCAACCTTATCGCCGCAGTGCCTGAACTGATCAGTCAGGACTGCGGCTTCGTCAACGGGCTGTGGATGAGCGAGCTGCCGTTCAACGTCGATCCCACCAGCCTCTATTTAATCTGGCACGCCCGTCACGACCGTGACCCCGGGGTCATCTGGATGCGGGGCCACCTTGAGCGGCTCCTTCAGGAGCGTTGGCAAGAAATCATGACCGCATCGCCATGCTCTTCGCATTAAATTGCAGGGTTGGGGATCGGTTGAAACCTGTTGTTTAAGCCCGAAGAAGCCTTGTCAGGCTCCTATGTATGCTTTCTAGACAATTGGTCTAATCCCGCTTAGAATTTCGCCATGGAAGCAAAAGTAGCGACTCAAGATGTGCGCAGCCACATCCTAGAAACAGCCCAAGTCATTATCAGTGGCCGGGGCTTCAGTGCTGTGGGATTAAATCAGATTCTGCAGGCTGCTGGTGTGCCGAAAGGATCTTTCTATCATTATTTCGGCTCCAAAGAAGCGTTTGGTGAAGAGTTGCTCAAGAGCTATTTTGCCGATTACCACGAAACGCTGGATGCTATGCTGTCGCGCCCGGGCCTGAACGGTGCCGAGCGTTTGATCAGCTATTGGCAAACCTGGCTGGAGACCCAATCGGCCTGTGATCCAAAAGGTAAATGCCTCACGGTTAAGCTGGCTGCCGAGGTCAGTGATTTGTCTGAAACGATGCGAGCAGTGTTGGCACGAGAAACGGCCCGCGTCGTTGCAAGGTTGGAGCAGGCGGTTTCAGAGGGCATGGCTGATGGCTCCTTGCCGGCATCTCTGAACGCTAAAGTAACCGCGTCCACGCTATATCAGCTGTGGCTTGGCGCAAGCCTGCGTAGCAAAATCACTCGGGACCCTGAACCCATGGAATGCGCGCTCACGGCAACCAAAGACATGCTCGGTCTATAAGGCCTCGTTGGATCAGAGTTACCTGCAAACACACTGACGACGGCCTCTTGCTGACCTTGATATCACTCTCAGTGATATGAAGGATACGACTTCCGAATTATTCCTTAATCGTTTGCCCGCCAATAATAGCCCTTCCTCCGACATTGCTCGGTAAGATCCATCAAAAGGAAGGCGTAATGAGTTCTCGTAGCGGCAATTTTCTCGATTGTCTTGATGTCAGTGCGCAGTGTGGTGAAAGCCGTGAGCGTGCCAAGCGTTGGCACAAGCCGGTAACGGTTGTGGCTGAGAACCCGGCGGGGGCAAAGCAGGTGGTGAAAACCTATCCTTCTTTCGTGTTTCCGCTCGCGCAATACTTTCAAATGCTTGCAAGACATGAATATCGGATGCTCAAGGCTGTTGAGGGTCTTCCGTTTACCCCCAGCGAGGTTTATCGGTGCGCTGACTGCAGTGAGGCCATTCAGTATCAGTACGTAGACGGCGTGTCACTCAAAGAGCTGGCACGGCGGGGTGACGTTCCGAACGATTTCTTTATGAAGCTATACGCCTCGGTGCAACAGATGCATAAAAGCGGCGTGGTGCATTTTGATTTGGGGAACTCCGGGAACGTACTGTGCTCGCCAGCGGGCGAGCCGAAAATCATCGATTTCGGGTCTGCCGTGTTTTTCCGTTTATTGCCGGGCGTGATCGGAGATTGGGCTCGCAAGAAGGATCGGATGGGCGTATTGAAGCTCTGGTATCGCTTCGACCGAGACAGCATGCCCCGCGAAATGCAGGCGCACTACCAAGCCAACTACCGGAAAAACATCTACACCCCAAAGCGCTTCGCTAAAGCGTTGAAGCGTAGCCTGATGAAGCCAACGCAAGCGACTGCAGAAGCCCTGCCCATGGCCGCGATTTTCGGCTTGTTTTTTGGGTTACTGGCTTTGGTGTCGTTGGTTTAAGATCCGCGAAGTACCGATAGAGCAGGGGAGTTTCCTTTTGGGTGTAGACGACTGGTCTAATCATGCTTTAGACTTAAATTAGAGAATCAAGTATGAGCCGATCTAATCGGCTTTTTATTTATCTAAACACTAGACGACTGGTCTAAGAGCGAGGCGTAATGAATAATTTCGAATTCTACAATCCCACGCGAATCGTATTTGGCGAAGGCACGGTGGCTCGCCTTGATGATCTGGTGCCGGCCGATGCGCGGGTGCTGGTGTTGTTCGGCGGTGAAAGTGCCCGGAAAACCGGCACCCTCGATGAGGTCAAGCAAGCGCTGGGCGATCGGCACGTGGCTGAGTTCGGTGGCATTGAGCCAAACCCGACCTATGAAACACTGATGAAAGCCGTAGCGCTGATCGAACAGGAGCAGTTCGACTTCTTGCTGGCTGTGGGTGGCGGGTCTGTCATTGACGGAACCAAGTTTGTTGCCGCCGCCGTGAATTTTGATGGCGATCCATGGAGCATTCTTGAGAAACGTGGGCGGAATATAACCAAAGCCCTTCCGTTTGGTTCCGTATTGACGTTACCGGCCACCGGTTCCGAGATGAACAGCGGCGCGGTCGTGACCAACAAGGCGCTGCAGGCAAAGCTGCCGTTTGCCAGCCCGTTGGTGTATCCAGCCTTCTCCATTCTGGATCCGGTGAAAACCTTCACCTTGCCCGCCAAGCAGGTCAGCAACGGTGTTGCCGATGCGTTTACTCACATCATCGAGCAGTACCTGACCTATCCGGCCAATGGCTTGGTGCAGGACCGCTTCGCGGAGGGTCTGCTGCAAACGCTCGTTGAGATCGGCCCGAAGGTACTGGAAGACCCGGAAAACTACGAGCTAAGAGCCAACCTGATGTGGGTGGCAACGCTGGCCTTGAACGGTTTGATCGGTGCGGGCGTACCTCAGGACTGGGCAACGCACATGGTGGGCCATGAACTCACGGCGTTGTACGGCATTGACCATGCCAGGACCTTGGCCATTGTGCTGCCCGGGATGCTGGATGTGCGCCGCGAGTCAAAAGCGAAAAAGTTGCTACAGTATGGTGAGCGGGTCTGGAACATTCGGGAAGGCTCTGAGGAAGAGCGCATCGAAAAAACGATTCAGGCCACCCGTCAGTTTTTTGAAAGCCTTTCGATTCCTACGCGGCTGCCAGATTACGGACTCGATGAAAGTTCCATCGACGACATCATCAGACAGCTTGAAAGCCACGGCATGACAAAGCTGGGTGAGCACGGTGATGTCACACCGGACATCAGCCGTCGTGCCCTCGAAGCCAGCCTGTAACGGAGGAGAAACGATCATGGAGAATGCACCGATGAAAAATCGTCAGTGGGTGTTGAACCAGCGTCCGAACGGCGCACCAACGCCGGAAGATTTCAAACTGGTGGAAAGCGACATCCCGAGCCTGAACGAAGGTGAGGTGCTGCTGAAAACACGCTACCTGTCTTTAGACCCTTACATGCGTGGCCGAATGAGCGATGCGCCGTCCTATGCGCCGTCACTGAACATTGGCGAGGTGATTGTAGGCGGCACCGTTTCGGAAGTGGTGGAATCCAGAAATCCGAAGTTCGCCAAAGGCGATCGGGTACTGGCGGGTAGCGGCTGGCAGGAATACGAAGTGTCTGACGGCACCGGGTTGATGTCGGTCGAAGGCTTACCCGAGCCTTCTTACGCTTTGAGCCTGATGGGCATGCCCGGTTTCACTGCGTATCACGGTTTGTTGAACATCGGCGAGCCAAAACCCGGCGAAACCGTTGTCGTGGCCTCGGCCAGCGGAGCGGTAGGCTCAGTGGTAGGGCAGATCGCTAAGCTGAAAGGCTGTCGGGTGGTGGGTATTACCAGTGGTGGTGAAAAACAGCAGTACGTGAAAGACACCCTGGGTTTTGATGAAAGCCTGGACAGGCATTCGCCGAACTTCGAGGCAGAACTGGCTAAGGCCGCCCCGGATGGCATTGATGTGTATTACGAGAACGTAGGTGGCGCAGTGTTTGATGCCGTATTGCCGCTGCTCAACGACTTTGCCCGCATTCCGGTGTGCGGTGTGATCGCTCACTACAACGCGACGGAACTACCGCAGGGGCCGGATCGCGTGCCCATGCTGGCCGGCATGATTCTGCGCAAACGGATCCGCATGCAGGGCTTTATCATCATGGATCATTACGAAACCGGCTACGCGCCGTTCGCCAAAGAAATGACCCAATGGCTGCAGTCCGATCAGATTCGGATCAAGGAAGACCGGGTTCAAGGTTTTGAGGCTGCCCCAGAGGCCTTCATTGGCCTTCTGGAAGGTAAAAACTTCGGCAAAGTGGTGGTGGATTTCGGAGCCTAACCTTCGAAATTTTGAGCCAAATAAACATTCAGATCAGGTGAGGAAAGGCTATGAATGTATTAATGGTACTGACATCCCACGATCAACTCGGCAACACCGGTGAAAAGACCGGTTTCTGGCTGGAAGAGCTGGCAGCTCCCTATTACGTGTTCAAAGACGCGGGTGCCCAGGTGGTGCTGGCGTCACCCCAGGGTGGCCAGCCACCGCTCGACCCGAACAGCAATCAAAAAGACGCGCTGACCGAGGCCACGGATCGCTTCGAGGCCGATGCTGAAGCCATGGCCGCCTTGGCTTCAACCGCCAAACTGGCGGACGTATCGCTCGAAGATTTCGATGCTGTGTTCTATCCGGGTGGCCATGGCCCGCTGTGGGATCTGGCGGAAGATCCAAAGTCCATTGCATTGATCGAAAACGCGATTAAGGCGGGCACCCCGGTAGGGGCGGTTTGTCACGCGCCCGGCGTGTTGCGCCACGTCAAAGGTCAAGACGGAAAGCCTCTGGTGTCCGGCAAAAACGTCACCGGCTTTACCAACACCGAAGAAGACGCGGTTGGCCTGACCGACGTAGTACCGTTTTTGGTTGAAGACATGCTGAAAGATAACGGTGGGCAGTACAGCAAGGGCGATGACTGGCAGTCATACGTGGTGTCGGACGGGCTGTTAGTGACCGGCCAGAACCCGGCATCTTCGGCAGCGGCCGCGGAAGCCTTGTTGAAATTGATGGCGTAGCACGGGGTAACGTGCACGGCGGGTTGGTGGCTGAATGCGGCCAGCCCGCCGTGAACATCTTCGGGTATTGGCGTATCATCCCCGCTTTAAAGCCTTTCAATGCCTACAGGAGAGCATAATGATCTGGACTGTTTACCTATCCGGTGAAATCCACACAGACTGGCGCGAGCAGATTGCTGCCGGTGCTGAAGCCGCTGGCCTGCCGGTAGAGTTTGTGTCTGCCAATACCGATCACGATTCCAGCGATGCCGCTGGTGATTTTCTGGGCAAGCCAGAGAACAACTTCTGGCGCGATCACCAGTCTTCCAAGGTGAATGCGATCCGCACCAAAACTCTGCTGGAACAGTGTGATCTGGCGGTGATTCGCTTCGGCGACAAGTACAAGCAGTGGAACGCCGCGTTCGATGCCGGTTACTGTGCGGCGATGGGTACGCCATACGTGACCCTGCACGATGAAGACATTGTGCATCCGTTGAAAGAAGTGGATGCAGCAGCCATGGCTTGGGCACAGACCCCCGATCAGGTCGTTGAGTTGTTGAAGTACGTTACCGCGTAATGAATGCGGCCTAACTGCTAAGCGATCAACAATCGGACGGCTGATTAGCCCTTACAATCGAATTTCTCGATTGTAAGGGCCTTGTTTTATCGAGCCGCGGTTTGTCCGCTGGCTCTGCGCAGCTGCTCCATGGCCCCTAGGCTGGTGAACACCTCCAAACTGCTGACCGGGCTTCCTGAGCCGTTACCGCCCACGTAATAATCCGGCATGTCGATGGTGACATCCTTCAACGCCGGGTACATTACCTGAGCAATATCCCGTTGAATCTCAGCCATGTAGATGTCCCGAGCGGCCTGCTTGGCCAATAGATGAGCTTTAGCAACTTCAGCCTCCGCCATACCCTGTTCACGAATGGCTTTGGCGGCGTAGGTAGCGGCTTCTGCATTGGCTTTTTGAATGTCACGCTCAGCGACCGAAATCTCCAGCTGTTTTTGCTTCTCCAGAACGGCAACCGCTTTTTCTTTCTCTTTCCGAACCGTTTCTAACTGGGCCTGCTGGCGCTCCATTTCTACTTCTTTCTGCTTTGAGATGATGGCGAGTTCTTTGCTGCGCTGCGCGTCCTGGATTGCCCGGGCTTTTTCGATCTCTTTTTCCAGTTGCGCTGTTTTGGCTTCCGCCCGGGCGGTTTCCTGTGCCTGGATGGCGGTTATGCGCTTTGCTACAAGATCCTTTTTCTTGATCAACAGTTCGTCCAGACGCTTTTCCGGAAGTGGTCGGCCGATGGTGACTTGGCGCACCTGAATGCCGTAGGAATCCAGCGGGTTGGCAATGCGTTTGGCTTGCCCGGCTTTGTCTTGAAGAATGATGTTCTTCCACACCAGCTGCACTTTCCGTTCAAGGCGGTCGCCGTCGTCGTTAGAGGACGAGACGGCCGCCAGGTCGGTTTGCTCGATTTCAACTTGTCGCCTTTCGGTTTCGTAAAGGCCGTTCTGCAATTGGTCTTCCAGCTGCACCTTGAACTTATTCAGGCCACCTTGGAAAAATTCCTCACCGGTGTACTGGGTCGCGGTAACCACGGTGACATTTTTAGCGTTTTTAATAAGCAGGGAGTCGATCAGGTTGTCGTAGCTGCGGAACTCCCGGTGCATGGCCACGATTTTCTCCGGGTCGGCCGACAACCGAAAACGAAAAGTAGCGGGGATGCGGGCGGTATAAGTGTCCGCAAACTGAACTTCAACTTCGGTCAGCTGGCGGGTGGATTTGATTTTCTCACCACTCTCCTGATTGCCAAAGCTGAGTGTCATCGCCTGATTGTAGGTGTAAACGTTGGAAAACATTGGAACCTTAAAGTGAACGCCGGGCTCGGTGAACACGCGAATGCTGCCGAACAAGGTATCCTGCACCACATAGGTGTAGCCAAGTTGCGTGGTAAAGAACGACGACATGGCGAGAAAAACCGCGAACGCGACACCGGCGATCGCGAGCATGTATTTTTTCAGGCTGGCCAGAACAGGGCGCAGCCATTGCTCGGTCCGTGGGAGTGTTTGGGAATCCATTCGATACTCCTGATGGTTTTTGGGGCGGCTGAAGTTACCCTACCAATGGATTTTCCGTGTAAGACCATTCCAATTGGCGTTGTGAGAAATATCTGCACTACGAAAAAGCGCTAACTCGATCATAAAAGCGATACGCCCCAATAAGTTAGAGTTGCCCGTTCGGTGCAGTGCTAAAGCAACGCTAACAGGACGTTTTGAGGCAAAGGATGATGCCACTTTTCACCATCCGACCTGCCAGGGCTTGTGCGCTGGCGGTCGGTCTTATCGTTTTTCTTGGTTCGTGTTTATTCCCCGCGTTAACCAGAGCGCAGCCTCCGGCCATTCCGTTGGCGAATGTGTACGAGCAAGGGGTTGATCTTCAGGCTTATTGGGTCAGTGAGAAGCTGGATGGTGTGCGTGCCTATTGGGATGGCACGCAATTCTGGTCCCGGGGCGGGCACGTTTACGCGGCTCCGCCGTGGTTTACCGAGCAATTCCCGGATCAGCCTTTGGATGGCGAGTTATGGAGTGGGCGCGGGCAGTTCTCGCATCTCTCCGGAGTGGTTCGTAAGCAGCAGCCAGTTTCTGAAGAATGGCAGGCTGTGCGTTTTTATGTCTTTGATATCCCCATTAAGAACACGCCGTTTGCGACTCGCTATCAGCGCTTGAAAACGCTGGTGGAAGAGTCTGGTTCGGGCTATCTGATGTTGGTTCAGCAGCACCCGATCAAAGATCATGAAACTTTGGTGGCGAAACTGAAATCGACAGCCGCTGCCGGCGGCGAAGGCTTGATGCTCAAGCGCAAGGCCAGCCTCTACCAGGCCGGGCGTTCGGATGATCTGCTTAAGGTAAAAACGTTTGATGATGCCGAAGCGGTCGTGGTTGGCCACAGGCCTGGTAACGGCAAGTACCAGGGAATGATGGGGGCGCTGGAAGTTGAGCTCGAGAATGGCCGCCGGTTTCGCATTGGCACCGGGTTCAGTGATAGCGACCGACGGCATCCACCGCCACTGGGAGCGACGGTAACGTTTCGCTACCGGGGCCTTACCGCAACCGGGCTGCCCCGTTTCGCAAGCTTTCTGAGGGTTCGGAATGACGAGCCTGAACCGGTTCGATAACCTTTTAGTTTTGTCGTTTAAGCGCTTCCGGGCGCTCAGCCAGCTCTTCAAGTGTGCGGTATTCACATTCCTTGGCCGCCATGAAACTCTGGGCGGAGTCGGTCAGAATGTTATCGTCGCGCATGAAGCGTCGGCCGAGTAGAACCGGATAAGAAAAACGACCGCGATCGGTCAGGGAAAACTGGGTTTCGTGCAAGTTACCCGAAATGCAGAACTCCATGTTCACCACGTACCGTCGTTGCGAAGGCGCGCCTTTACGCTTGATCAGCACAGTACGGTGCACCGGACGCTCGAACTCCAGAATGACATCTTCGTGGTCCAGCTGGCCTTCACTGGGCTGGTCTTCATGATCCCCCAGAGGCAGTTTGAACCTGACCCATTCTTCACCGTCTTGCTCAAAAGGTTCTACGTTCACAGCATGCAGGGAGGAGGTTTTGGCGCCGGTGTCGAGCCTTGCTTTAAGCCTGACTTCGGTGTCGTCCATCACCACCCACTCCACAAATCCCAGCACCTCCGGTTCCTTCGCTGAGGGATCTGATGGCGAAGCTGCGTGGATGTTCGTGATAAAGAAAGCACTCATTAGAGCGGTGATCATTAAGGCAGAACGCATTCATCAACTCCTGAGCTTGCGCGGTAATAGACTGTATTGGTGGGTGAATTGCCGTAAGCCTAACAGCACTGTTCCGATATCGGGATTGCGACGCTATTAAGAATAGTTGAAGTGGCGGAATCATTATTGTCGGAATGTTTGCTTTGCGCGCGCAGCAACGCTGCATCTGGGCCATATCGGAAGCCGGGGAAGCGCGTACACTGCCATTATAACGAGGAGATGTTCATGGTGGTTTCGGTGTCAGCTGGAAAAATACAACAACACATTTCAGCCATTGCCAGTGGTTTTTTAGGGGATTGGTTGGAAGCGCGTGGCAATGGGCTGGCGGTGCCTATGACTGTGTTTGCCGGTGGCAAGGTGCTGGATGCAGACAATCCGGAATTGGCCGAGCCGGGCAGTACGCTGTGCCTTTCCCTTCATGGCTTAATGGAGTTGGAATCGGTTTGGGATTTTCCGGGCCGGGCTGAAGAGCATTATGGCTCTCAGCTGGCGCGAGCCCTAGGCGATACCTCCGCTTTGAAACTGCGATTCAACTCCGGGCGGCCCATTTACCGCAATGGCCAAGACTTGGCCGACCTGATAGAACGGTTGGTGGTGAACTGGCCGGTGCCAGTGAAACGCCTGATTCTTCTGGGTCACAGTATGGGTGGCTTACTGGTTCGTAGTGCCTGTTATTACGGTTCCGAAAAGGGCCACAGTTGGGTGGGTAAATCATTGGATTGTGTCTACATCGGCTCGCCTCATGACGGTTCCTGGCTTGCCATCGGAGCCCATAAGGCTGCAGGCAAGTTGAATAAAGTGCCCAGGGATTATGTGAAGGTTGTCGGTGAGGTGATCGATTTGCGCAGCGAAGGCATCCGAAACCTTTCCCGTGGTGAGGTTTTTGAATCGGGAACGGAGGAGCAACCCTTGCTGCCTGGCGCGCGTCACTTTGCGGTAAGCGGGTTATTGGTGAAAAGTGAGCGCCACCCCGTGAACGTTTGGTTTGGTGATGCGCTGGTGCATCGATCTAGTGCTCACGGTGTACGTCGGCAGGGGTGGGAGTTGACGGGAAAAGTTAATTTCACGGGGGTGGATCATGTCCGCCTTGCTCATCATCCATTAGTGAGCAAACAACTGCAGGAGTGGCTGGTATGACTCATATGAATGACAACCTGCAATGGTGGCGAGGCTTGGCGGATGTGCTGGGCCACGGTTTGCAACACGGGGCAACAAAGCTTAGACGGGTGCATTTATCAGTCGCGGATGAGACCTTTCGGGCGTTGGACGTCATCCCGGTCGTACGGCCGGTAAACCGCACGGTCAGAGCGTGTCATCACGGCATTTCCAAGCTGAGTTACAGTAGCGTTTCCTGTGCAGGGCGAGTGGTTGTTGAGTTGGCGGGGGTGAGTCCGAACGAGGGAATCGCCGGGTCAGCAGATGAAGAAACAATGAACAAATCTTAGTTCGGGGTTAACCCAAAAACGCGATTGTCCTTGTTACATAAAGCGCGCAGCCGGAACCGGCTGCGCTTTTTTATTACTGCTGATTTTCCAGTTCGCCAAAGGTGTCAGCGAACAGTGCGCTGGACAAGTAGCGCTCGGCAGAGTCCGGCAGAATCACCACAATGTTCTTACCTTTGTGTTCCGGCTGCTTGCTGACCCGAACGGCTGCAGCGACTGCGGCTCCGCAGGAAATACCGCATAGAATGCCTTCTTCCTGCATCAAGCGATGCGCCATAGCCATGGCATCTTCATTGGAAACCGCTTCCACCTGATCTACCAAGTCCATATCCAGGTTGCCCGGAATAAAGCCGGCACCAATGCCCTGGATTTTGTGGGGCGCTGGCTTCGGTTCCTGTCCGCTTTTCACTTGGCCAATAATCGGGGAATCGGTCGGCTCCACCGCGACGGTGGTAATCGCCTTGCCCTGCGTGCCTTTGATGTAACGGGACACGCCAGTCAGGGTGCCGCCGGTGCCTACGCCAGCGACGAACACGTCAACCGCGCCGTCGGTGTCGTTCCAGATTTCCGGGCCGGTGGTGTCTTCGTGAATCTTGGGGTTGGCCGGGTTCTCGAACTGCTGAGGCAGAAAGTGGTTTTCGGGATCAGCTTCCGCAAGTTCTTTCGCCTTGGCAATGGCGCCGGGCATGCCTTTGGCTGGCTCGGTCAAAACCAGGTCAGCGCCCAGCGCTTTCAGTACCTTGCGGCGCTCAAGACTCATTGACGCCGGCATGGTTAGTACCAGCTTGTAGCCGCGAGCAGCGGCTACATAGGCAAGGGCAATACCGGTGTTGCCACTGGTGGGTTCCACAATGGTCATGCCGGGTTTGAGCACACCACGTTTCTCGGCATCCCAGATCATGGCAGACCCAATCCGGCACTTGACCGAATACGCCGGGTTGCGGCCTTCAATCTTTGCCCAAATGGTCGCCCCATCGTTCACCCGGTTCAGTTTGACCAGCGGGGTATTACCGATGGAAAGGGAATTGTCGTCGTAGATACGTGCCATGCTTTGCTCCTGCTGTCTGGTAAGATTCATAGATCCTACCCCCG
The DNA here is from genome assembly GCF_030718085.1 of Marinobacter sp. MDS2. NCBI lineage: Bacteria > Pseudomonadati > Pseudomonadota > Gammaproteobacteria > Pseudomonadales > Marinobacteraceae > Marinobacter > Marinobacter sp. MDS2. Next base: position 1,654,267 of record NZ_JAVAJF010000001.1, on the reverse strand, counting down.
AGGGTCTGGCAAAGGCCAGACCGTAAGCAAGCAAACGTAAGAACCAAATGGAGTAAGGTTATGAGCGAGACCTCTTTTGACTGGCAAAATACGCCTGCGGCTTTATGGCGTCGTCACCGGTCAGGCTTGAGAGCGATTCGCCGGCTGGACCCGATCCGCTGGAATGACCTCACGGGGATTGATTCGCAAAAGGCGGCTCTTGAACGCAACACCGAGCGCTTCCTGAACAAGCAGCCTTCCAACAACGTATTGCTCTGGGGCTCGCGCGGCACGGGTAAGTCTTCTCTCGTCAAAGCTCTGCTGAATCGCTACCACAGCCAAGGCCTGCGGATGATCGAAGTGGATAAAGACGATCTGGTGAACCTGCCGGAAATTGTCGATGATATTTGCGATTTACCGTTCCGGTTCGTGATTTTCTGCGATGATTTGTCTTTCGATGTGGGCGAATCGGGGTATAAAGCATTGAAAAGCGTGCTAGAAGGTTCGTTAGAGTTGCCCCCGGAAAACGTGCGGGTGTACGCCACCTCGAACCGTCGCCATCTGATGCCCGAGTTTATGAGCGATAACCTGAAAAGTGACATGCGCGACGGTGAGTTGCACCCCGCCGAAGCCATTGAGGAACAGGTATCGCTGGCTGACCGGTTCGGGTTGCAGTTGTCGTTTTATCCGTTCTCTCAGGATGTCTATTTGCAGGCGGTGGACGCGCTGTTTCCCTCGGTAGCGGATCGCGAGCAGTTGCATCTCGAAGCGGTCCGTTTCGCCACCCGAAAAGGCGTGCGCAACGGCCGTTCGGCTCAGCAATTTTACCGCCAGTTCGCGGGTGATTCCCGGTTCAGCTAAGGCGCGTTACTGGCGGTCTGCCATGCGGATAAACCGGTGGTGGATCAGCCGGATGGCAATAAACACCGTGGCCAGAACCACCGGAATGGCGATGCCAAGCACCACAGGTTTGTTGATCGAATAGCCGGCCCCTGCCAGTGCGCTTAGCCCCAGACTGAGTAAGCCAATCAGGTAGTAAGAGATCGCAACGACCGAGAAGCCTTCAACGGTGTGTTGCATCATCAGTTGAATGCGCGAGCGCCGATCCATGGAGCTGAGCAGTTCCTGGTTCTGGCTTTGAATGGCCAGCTCCACCCGGGTGCGCATCATGTCGGAGGCCCGGTCTACCCGGCGGGACAGGTCTTCCAGCCGAACACTCACCGATTCACAGGTTTTAACCGCCGGGGTGAGCCGCCGGGTCATGAATTCGGTAATGGTGAGGTGGCCGGACATTTCGTCTTCCCGCAGTTCTTCCAGCCGGGTCAGCACCAGTTGGTGGTAGGCTTTGGTGGCGGAAAACCGAAAAGTCGAGTGGGCTCGGAAGGCTTCGATTTTGGCGGCAATGTTGGTGAGCTTGGCCAGAATGGTTTGCTCATCCAGGCTTTCGTTATCCGCTAAAGCCTGCGTGATGGTGGCCAGTTGTTGGTCCATGTCGTTCAGGGCCGGAGTGATTTTCCGCGCGACCGGCAACGCCAGCAACGACATCAGTCGATAGGTTTCAATCTCCATCAGGCGCTGCACCAAACGGCCCAGCTGGCTGTCCGACATGCTGTCGTTGATCACCATGAAGCGCCCGAAGTTGTCACTGTGCAGCTGGAAGGTGCCGAGTACCCGGGCTGCGCCTTCCTGCGGGCTGCTGCCCACCAGTCGCATGCCTTCAAAATGCCGGCGCATGAATGCGGGCTCGTCGCGAGCGTGGGCCGAGGAGGGACTCACATCGATGTGAAAGGCGGCAACCACGGTGCCTTGAAGCTGTTTCAGCCAGCCATGGGGGAGCGCGCTGATGCCGGTTTCCTCGAAAGGCTCTGCGTCTGAAGGTGCCAGATTGGTGAAGGTGTACGCGGTAAACTCCATGTGCACTTCGCGGCGGATTCTCAGCTGATCAAAGGTTTGCTCGTAGCAGGTGACCTCTTCTTCCGGCCAGGGCTCCCCCAGCATACGGTGCAGGCTTTGCAGGTGCTTGAACTGGTTTTGGCGTTGCTCCGGCGTGGTCACAACCGCGATGTGCGTCACTCTGGCCTGCGGCGGCAACACCTGAAACGGGCGTGAATGAAGCTCCTGATAGAGGTCGGCGCGCAGGGGGTGAAAATCCAAAGCGATCGGCTTGGCTGTCACGGGGCAGTCCTTGGTTCGTGGGGAAGTCTCGGGATGATAACGCGGAAGGCAACACCGTCAATGCCATTAAGGTACTGGTTTTGGGCGTCAATTCGGCCACTGTGAAACTCGGCAATTAGGCGAACGATAAGCAGTCCCTGGCCTAAATGCCCTTCAGCTTTGCCCTCACGCTGGGAAACGAACGCCCCGAAAATGTCCACGCCCGGGTTTACCGGCAGGCTTGAGCCTTCGTTGAACACTTCGATGATGTAGTGCTCGGAGTCTTGCTCCAGGCGCACTGAAATTCCGCCACCTTCGGGGGTGAAGTCCCGCGCGTTATCAACCAGCTTGTCGAGCATTTGCACCAGCATTTCCGGCGAGCCGAACAGCGGGCAGGGGGTGTCGGGCACGTCGCAGTGATGCTGGTGGTGTGGGTCAACTTGTTGGTAGGCCGCGCAGGCCTGGCTAACGACCTCGGCCAGATCGAAGTGCTCCTTATCGGCCTGATCGAAGCTCTGCTCCAGCCGGGCCGCTTCGCTCATACTGTTCAGAATGCGCCTGAGCCGTTCGGCGGCAGACGAAGCGCGCTCCAGATACTGTTGGCGTTCTTGCTCGGAGTGGCTGTGCGCCAGATTCTCCAGCGATGACCGAACCACAGCCACCGGTGTTTTCAGTTCATGGGAAAGTTTGCGAGAGAAGCTTTCCAGATAATGGTTGTAGCTTTGCAGGCGCGACACCATGTGCCCGAAATGTTGCTGCAGCTGCCCCAGTTCGTCCCGGGATCGGGCTGGGGGAAGGGGCTCAAGTATGCGGCCATCGTCGTCAACGCTGGCGCTGACCAGTTGTTGCAGACGCGCGATACGCCATGACAGCCAGCTGGCATAACCGAGTAGAGCTAGCGTCAGTGCCAGAATGATCAGCAGGCTACGAGCCAATACACTCCCCAACGCAGAGCCGGAAACGCTGAGTAGTTGTTCCATCGATTGCTTGAGAAAAAGTGTTCGACCACCGAAGAACGTGTGCTCTGTCGCCAGCCAGACGGTGCCTTCCTGCTGCACCAAATGGTGCTCAGGCAAACCACCCGTGTGCAGTTGATGGTGTGTTGTCGCCAAAGGCTTGGGCTTGGGTTGATACAGTCTGACCAAGCTGCGCAGTACATTGAGGGTGATTTGTTCCAGGATCTGGCTGGCGGAGAGGTCATCGAAATCGGTTGCTGGCACCGGGTTTTCGGTTTGGCTGTGGGCCGCGATCCAGCCGGCGGGTTCCAGCAAGGTTGCCTGCTGACCATTGCTGAGTTGCCGTGCCAACGCGCGCTCAAGGGCGGTATTGCGCTGCACCAAAAGCGGCGGCGGTGCGAGCGATGTGCCTTCCGTGTCAGTGCTTTCGCCCGGTTGTCCTGTTTGGAAACCCAGCCGGCTGCCCGGTGCGGGCAGAGGCATTCTCAGCTCCAGTTGCCAGCGGGAACCGAGATCCTCCCAGGCCACTTCGATCTGCCGATCGGTTTGAGCAGGGTTGCCGTCGATCAAGGCGGGTACGTGGGTCCCCGGGGCTGTTGTTCTGATCAGCCATCGTTTTGGCTGGCCGGATTCCAGTTGGCCCGGAGGAGGTACCAACACCAGTTCAACGCGGTCATGAGGTTGTTCTGGCTGGCTGGGGTTGAAGGGGCGCAGGCCCTGATTCCGTTTTTGTACCAGCAAATAGAGGTAGCGGTTATTACTGGTGGCCAGCCATCGCAGGTTTTCTTGCCCGGGTCGGGATTGCCAGGGTAGCTGCTCTTCGTGATCCCGGAAGCCGGGCCAGGTGGTGGTGAACCCGTCCACTTTCGGGAACTGTGTGGTGCTGTCGGCGTAGAGAGCATCACCGCTGGTTACCACGGGCGCGCCCAGCATGAAATCGCCCGCGAGTTCGGCCAGTCGGGCACCTTTTTCTTCCAGTTGCTGCAGGGCTTGCGCGCGCAGTGCGTTATCCAGTTCCAGTACAAATTTCAGACCGGCCCAGGGGATCAGCAACATCAGCACGCTGGCCAGAAACAACTGCCGCTTGAGGCTCATGACTCAGACCTCACGAGCGTTCCACCGATACCCCATGCCGTAGGCGGTTTGAATGCCGTCAAAGCTGGCATCCAGTTGCACGAATTTGCGGCGGATGCGTTTGATGTGAGAAGTCACGGTGTTGTCGTCGAGCACTGTGCTGGCGGCTTCCATCAATTGTTCGCGGCTTCGAACGTGGCCAGGGTGTTGCACCAGCGAGTGCAGCATCCAGAACTCGGTCACCGTCAGGTCAACCGGTTGCTGTTCCCAGCTCACCGTCATGCGATCCACATTCATTTCCATACGACCGCGCTGCACCAGCTCATCGGGTTTTTGCAGAGCTTCGGCCCAGGCTTCGGCACGGCGAAGCAGAGCTGTAATCCGAGCCAGCAAGTGGTCCAGACTCATGTCTTTGGTGACGTAATCATCGGCACCCAGGCGCAGGCCGTGAACCGTGTCGATGTCGCTGTCCCGGGCGGTCAGAAAAATAATAGGCAGGGTTGCGGATTGGTCACGCAGTGCCTGACACAGAGCAAAACCGCCTTCCGGTTCGTCGCCTAGCCCAACGTCAATGATGGCAAGGTCAGGCAGCCGTTGGCGCAGTACCTGCCAGGCTGAGGGCCGGTCGCCGTAGGTAGCAACGTGATACCCCCGGCGTTCGAACGCGGCCCGGTAGTTGTCGCGGATGCCTGGTTCGTCTTCTATCAGTGCAATGTGTTTTTTCATAACCCGTCGTTCAGCGATATGTCGCCCCATTAAAGCATGCTCAAGGGCCGGTTCAAGTAAGGGCTGCGCGATTGCCACAATTCATCATAGTTTTCCGCCAGTTTGCCCACTTTTGCCACGGCGAGGTCGTATCCGGCTGTTGCAATGGCATCACTCACTGCCACAAAAAGGATGACGTGATGATGTTGCTACCGCTGTTTGCCAATCCGGCCGCCAGAGCCGGTTTCAGTACCTCCCGCCGGTTAACCCCGAAACTGGATGCCCGAAAAAGGCTGCGTATTGCCGAAGGTGTCAGCCTCTGGCTGGCGGTGTTGATGATGCTGTTTGTGCACCCGTTGTATGCCGAAGCCAGCGAAGGCAATGAAGAAGGAGCCGGGCAGCTGTACCTGATGAATGGGCAAAGCGCCTGGCAACAGCCGGCGTTGATTCTGGACAGCGACTTCAAGGTGCAGGTGTCCGGCTTGCTGGCTCAAACCCGGCTGATCAGACGCTTTAAAAACACCAGCGATCAATGGCAAGAAGGCGTGTTTGTGTTTCCGTTGCCGGACAAGGCCACGGTCTACGGTTTGGTGATGACGGTGGGCGAGCGCCGGGTTATCGGGCGTCTCGAACCGAAAGCGCAAGCCCGCAAAACCTACGAAAACGCCAAAGCCGAAGGCCATCAGGCCGCAACGGTTGAGCAGCAGCGGCCGAACTTGTTCACCAGTCGAATTGCCAACATTCCACCGGGTGAAACGGTCCAGATAGACATTCGCTATCAACAGCCGGTCAGCTATCGGCACGGCGAGTTTGAGCTGCGACTGCCCACGACGTTAACGCCGCGCTACATGCCGGGTGAAACCATCGCCGATGCTCCGAAGCACTGGCAGTCTGGCTGGGCCATGCCGACGGATCAGGTGCCCGATGCCCACGAGATCAGCCCGTTCACGGTACGTGCAGACGATGTATCGCCGCAAAGCCACAGGGCAACCATTGCACTGGACATTGAAAGCGGGTTTCCGCTGGCTGAAGTCACCAGTCCGAGCCATAGCCTGCACTCTAATATCGACGGTACACGGGCAACCGTGACCCCCGAAGGTGATCGGGTGTTGATGAACAAGGATGTGGTCGTGCGCTGGCGTGCCTTGGCAGGCCGGGAACCGGCCGCGGCGGTGTTTCACCAACAGTGGCAGGGGCAGAATTTTCTGATGGCGATGGTGTTGCCGCCGGAAAGCACCGGTCCGGTTTTACGCCGAGAACTGCAATTCGTGATCGATACCTCCGGATCTATGGCGGGTGAATCCATGGTGCAAGCGCGGGAAGCTTTGCTGCGCGGTCTCGATACCCTGCGCCCGGGCGACTATTTCAATGTCATCCAGTTCAACAGTCAGACCCAGGCGCTGTTTGCCCGACCGGTGCCAGCGGAGCGGCATTATCTGGCCCGGGCCCGCCATTACGTGCATAACTTGCAGGCAGACGGTGGCACCGAAATGGCTGGAGCGCTGGCCTTGGCGATGAGTATGGATAAGGCCCCGGAAGAGGCGTTGGTGCAGCAAATGGTGTTTATTACCGATGGTGCCGTGGGCAATGAAGCGGCGCTGTTTGAAGTGATTCGACGCGGCTTGCACGACCGCCGCCTGTTTACAGTAGGCATCGGTTCGGCCCCGAACATGCACTTTCTGCGGGAGGCGGCTCGTTGGGGCCGCGGAGAATACACCGCTATTCACAACAGCGGGGAGGTGAATCAGGCGTTGAAGAAGCTGTTCTCCGCCATGGAGGCCCCCGTGCTCACCGACATTGAGGTGCGCTGGCCGTCGCAAGGCACCGCGCCGAATGCGGTGCCCTCTAAGCCCGGAGATCTTTTCCGTGGCCAGCCTTTGGTGCAGACGATTTCGGGCGTGCCGGCGGCCGGTGAGCTGGAAGTGTCGGGCACATTACCGGGCGGTCGTCGATGGAGCACACGATTGGATTTGAGCCATGCGGCACCGGCCACCGGCTTGAACCGGCACTGGGCCAGAGGCCGGATTGATGAGCTGATGGATGCGGCCAATCTGAAGAGAGAATCTCCAAATGAATCCAGCATCATCAAGCTCTCGATGGCGCACCGGGTGATGTCGCCTTTCACCAGCTTCGTTGCCGTGGAGGAGCAACCGGTTCGGCCAGCTTCTGAGAACCTTGAAAGTGAGCAGTTACCGACTTTGTTGCCTGCGGGTAGCGGGGCCGGCATGTTGCGATACCCGCAAACGGCCACTTTCTGGCCGCTGCTCAGTGCCCTGGGGTTGCTTGGGCTGATGTTTGCACTGGCCACATTGTTGCTGAGCCGGAGGGTGCCCGCATGACGCGTTTTCTGGTTCTGTTGGCCAGCGCTTCGCTGATCGTGCTGATGTTCGGATTATGGATACCGTTCAAGGCAGCGGTTGCTCAGGAGCTGTTGGAAAGAGCGTGGTCAGACAGCCAGGCCCAAAAAACAGAGCAGCGGCCCTGGCCGTGGGCCGATACCTGGCCGGTGGCAAAGCTGGAATTGCCCGAGCTGGGTGTATCGATGATTGTGCTGGAGGGCGGCCACGGCGAAAGCCTGGCCTTCGGCCCGGGGCGGGTGTTTGGCGGTGAGCGTGGCCCGCTGGTTCTGGCTGGCCATCGCGATACCCATTTCCGTCATTTGCAAAATATCCAACCCGGCTTTCAGCTGCGAGTGCAAAACCAGAACCGGCAGTGGCGGCAGTATGAGGTCACCGATGTGAGCATTGTAGACAGTCGTACGGAGACGATAGATACCCACCAGCTTGCCGCGGACTCGGTGCTGTTAATTACCTGTTATCCCTTTGAAACCCTGGATGCCAGAGGGCCCTTGCGCTACGTTGTACAGGCGCGCCCCACGCCTCGAAAGGGGCCAAACAATACTGTTGCGACTTTATAATTTGGCGTACACTTGTACGCCAAAATTTTTGAGATCCGGAAACACAGTATGGGTGTCGTACGAAAAATACTGGCATGGTTGTCGGTTGCCGTTATCTGTTTATTTTCATTGGTGCTGTATCTGGCACGTCCTTTTAACCCGGACAACAACCGTTTGTTAGCCGGGTTCATTGCTCGTTTTTGTCGGCGGCTGCTGGGCATGGAGCGTCCTTTGTATGGCGCCGAGAACATGCCGCAAGACCGGCCTACCGTGATTGTGGCAAATCATCAGGAAAACGACGATTTGATGGTGGTGGGTGATCTGCTGCCGCCGCGGACCGTTGCCGTGGGTAAGTCTGCATTGTTGTGGATTCCGTTTTTCGGCCAGGTATTCTGGTTAGGAGACAACATCATTCTTAACCGAAGCCAGTCCCACAAAGCCGTGGCCATCATGAAAGCCACCAGTGATGCCATTAACAAAGACCGTAAAAGCATCTGGGTGTTTGCCGAAGGCACCCGAAGCCGGGGGCAGGGGCTCGGGCGCTTTAAAAAAGGCGCGTTTCACATGGCCATTGCCGCGGGTGCGCCAATCACCATGGTGTGCGTAGCCAACTACCACGGCAAAACCGAAGGTTTGCTGGGCCGCCGCGGCGCAGTGCCGGTCCGCATACTGCCACCCATTGAAACGGCAGGTTTAACCAACGCGGATGTCAACGACCTGATGGAACGTTGTCATAAGCAAATGGCCGAGGCCGTAGACGAGTTGTCGGGCACTTCCGGAACTGCTTGAACCGCCTCAATAAACAGGGCAGTCTTTGGCACATACGGTTGAACGACTAAACGACAGGAGAACCGCTAGATGAGTCTGATCTGGTTTCTGATTATTGGTGGTCTTGCTGGCTGGCTGGCCGGTTTGATCATGAAAGGTAAAGGTTTTGGCGTACTCGCCAACATTGGTATTGGTATAGTGGGTTCGGTTATTGGCGGGGTGGTTTTCGGCCTGCTCGGGCTTGCGGTGAAAAGTATGGTTGGCGAGCTGGTGACAGCGACGGCCGGTGCGGTGCTTTTACTCGCTGTTGTCAACAAGATAAAGCAGGGCTGACATGATCATACCCGTTACGGCTGTCTTTGCTGCGGTCTTAGGCATTTTATTGTTGGTTCTGTCCGTGCTGGCGGTCAGATTCCGCTTGAAGTATCAGATTGGTATGGGGGTAAACGACGACCCCGTATTCCAGGCCACCGTGAGAGCTCACGCGAATCTGGTGGAGTACGCTCCGCTCGGATTGATCATGTTGGCCATTGCCGAATTGAACGGCGTGTCATCAACCTGGATTTACTGGGCCGGAATGGCGTTGGTGGTAGGGCGAATCCTGCATGCCTTCGGCATGATCAAAGGAAAGGGCAGAACCCACATGGCCCGATTGTTCGGAATGGTACTGACCTGGCTGTCGATTCTGATCGCGGCGATTTTACTGCTGTGGAACGTGGGCACGGTCTACGGTTAAAAACCGGGCAAAATGAAAACGGGGCCGCTGTCAGGCCCCGTTTTTGTATCTGTGAAGGTTAATTTCAGGCGTTAAAGCGCCTGAGCGATGTCCATAGACAGATACTCCAACTCAACCCTGCGATTGGCAGCGCGGTCCTCGGGTCGTGCCAGAGGCCGGTCAGCACCCCAGGTCGCCATGATCATGGCCGACGGGGAAACCCCTTCCTGTGTTAGCAATCTC